>JBLHNH010000119.1:0-7569 GCA_047622645.1 Flavobacterium sp. | reverse complement strand
TTTACCATTTGATGATAACGACCAAGTAGCAATTGGATTTAATGTACCAAGTACTGGAACATATAAAATAGCAATCAACACAGCTGATGGTTTATTTCTAGGAACTCAAGATGTGTACTTAAAGGATGAATTGTTAAATATTTATCACGACTTAAAATCAGCACCTTATTCATTTACTGCTACAGCTGGAATTCATGACACGAGATTTAAATTAGTATATAAAAACACTGTTTTAAGCAATGTAACTTTTAATGAAAACGAAATTCAAATTGCTAAAAACAGAAGCATCATTGAAATAGTTTCAGGAAATGAAATCATGGAAAGTGTAAAAGTGTTTGATATAAGAGGAAGATTACTTGTTGAAAAAACAAAAATCAATACGAATAGCGTTTCAATTGACACGAACAACATTCAAGATCAAGTGTTAATTATAAACATAGTAACAGCTAAAGGAATTAAAGTTACAAGAAAGATACTTTAATACTTCATAAATTTTATAAAACTCCAAAAAGACCTTTGCTTTAAATAGCGAAGGTTTTTTTCGTTTTGATAAGCTTCTCGTTCAAAAGAAATGTTTAAATATGCTTGATTAAAAGTTCTATATTGTATAAGTCGAAATACAAATTCTAATCCATACCAAAGAAAAAAAGGAATAATTAACATTTCAATTTGTTGTCTAATGTGAATTTTTTCATGATTTATAAGCACCAAATTTTGCTTGTCTTCTTTATAAGAAAGCACAATAAAAGGAAAAATTGTAATTCCTCTCACCCATTTAGGAGTTAAATATTTAAAAACTAGTACAAACATATCATACAAAGTTGCTAAATTTGTAGCTATGAACAATAAAATTGATCCAAATAATTTAAAAGAAGGTGAAGATTTTTACTATACACCTGAAGGATACAAATGTTTTACCGAAAAATACCATCTAAAAAGAGGTTATTGTTGCAAAAGCAGTTGCAGACATTGTGCTTATGGTTTCAATAAAAAAACAGGAGAAATAAAAAAAACAGCTGTTCAGATAAATAGCCCTCAAACAGCAAATTCTGAAAATCTAAAATCTAATAAAATGACTTTTAAAGAACAAATACAACAAGGAATTCCAAATGATTTACCTAAGGTAAAACCTTACGAAACAGAAATAAATCATGCACCAAAACGAAAAGAAATTCTTTCGGATGCTGAAAAAAAATTAGCATTACAAAATGCCTTGCGTTACTTTGAGCCAAAACATCATGCTACACTACTTCCTGAATTTAAACAAGAACTAGAAAAGTATGGCCGTATTTATATGTATCGTTTTCGTCCTGATTACGAAATGAAAGCACGTCCAATTTCTGATTATCCAGGAAAAAGCGAACAAGCAAAAGCTATCATGTTAATGATTCAAAACAATTTGGATTATGCTGTGGCTCAACATCCTCACGAATTAATAACTTATGGTGGAAATGGCGCAGTGTTCCAAAATTGGGCACAATATCTTTTAACCATGCGCTATTTGTCTGAAATGACAGAAGAACAAACTTTAACTATGTATTCTGGTCATCCAATGGGCTTATACCCAAGTCATAAAGAGGCACCAAGAGTTGTGGTTACAAACGGAATGGTAATACCAAATTATTCAAAACCGGATGATTGGGAAAAAATGAATGCATTAGGAGTTTCGCAATACGGACAAATGACAGCTGGAAGCTACATGTATATAGGTCCACAAGGAATTGTACACGGAACAACAATCACCGTTTTAAACGGATTTAGAAAAATTAAAAAGTCACCAAAAGGAGGGCTGTTTGTAACATCGGGGTTAGGAGGAATGTCTGGAGCTCAACCAAAAGCAGGTAATATTGCAGGTTGTGTAACGGTTTGTGCCGAAGTAAATCCAAAAATTA
This sequence comes from Flavobacterium sp., assembly GCA_047622645.1. GTDB lineage: Bacteria > Bacteroidota > Bacteroidia > Flavobacteriales > Flavobacteriaceae > Flavobacterium. The sequence continues at coordinate 5,677 of JBLHNH010000119.1, read as the reverse complement.
CGCACATTCGTCACTCACAAGGATGGATAAACGAAGTAGTTGAAGATATTAATGAATTAGTTCCAAGAGTTAAAAAAGCAATAGAGAACAAAGAAGTAGTTTCAATTGCCTATTTAGGAAATATTGTAGATGTTTGGGAAAAATTTGATAAAGAAAACCTACATATTGATTTAGGTTCTGACCAAACTTCATTACATAATCCTTGGGCTGGTGGATACTACCCTATTGGATTCACGTTTGAAGAATCTAATGAAATGATGGCCAATGATCCGTTAGAATTTAAAGAGCAAGTACAAAAAACATTAAGAAGACATGCTGATGCCATAAATAAACACACAGCTAAAGGAACTTATTTCTTTGATTATGGAAATGCTTTTTTACTTGAAGCTTCTCGTGCTGGTGCAGATGTTTTTGCAAAAAATCATATAGATTTTAAATATAATAGCTATGTTCAAGATATTATGGGACCAATGTGTTTCGATTATGGATTTGGACCCTTTCGTTGGGTTTGTGCATCAGGAAAAGCAGAAGATTTAGCTAAGACAGATAAAATTGCGTGTGATGTTTTAGAAGAAATGATGAAAAATTCACCTCCCGAAATTCAGCAACAAATGGCTGATAACATTCAGTGGATTAAAGGGGCTCAAGAGAACAAATTAGTAGTGGGTTCTCAAGCTAGAATTCTGTATGCAGATTCTGAAGGACGAATTAAAATCGCAGAAGCTTTTAACCAAGCAATTGCAAAAGGAGAAATAGAAACTGTCATTCTTGGTAGAGATCATCACGATGTTTCTGGAACAGATTCACCTTACAGAGAAACCTCAAATATTTATGATGGCTCACGTTTTACAGCAGATATGGCTATTCAAAATGTAATTGGCGATAGTTTCCGCGGTGCTACTTGGGTTTCAATTCACAATGGTGGTGGAGTTGGTTGGGGCGAAGTTATTAATGGTGGATTTGGTATGGTTCTTGATGGTAGTAAAGAAGCTTCAAGACGCTTAGAGTCAATGCTTTTCTGGGATGTTAACAACGGAATTTCAAGAAGAAATTGGGCAAGAAACGAAGGAGCAATTTTCGCTATAAAAAGAGCGATGGCAACGCAACCTTTGTTAAAAGTAACCATCCCTAATATAGTGGAAGACCATTTGTTCGATTAGTAGCCTTTTTGAACAATCAAATTGTAGAATCTTTTTAAAATAAAACGCTATGAAATCAACGCTTCAAGAATTCAAAAAAAACAATTTAAAAATTGTGAGTAAAACATTAAAGTTAATTCCTTTATTTATGCTCTTTTTACTTGCTTCGTGTAGTTCAGTTAGAGTAAATGCCGATTATGACAAAAAAGTAGATTTTAGCCAATACAAAACTTATGCTTATGTAAAAGCAAGTATTGATAAAGTCGAAATTTCTGATTTGGATAAAAAAAGAATTTTGAATTCAATCGATGATGCTTTGAGTTCAAAAGGTTTTTCAAAATCTAATAATCCAGACATGTTAATTAGTATTTTTACGAAAGAAAGCGAACGTGTTGATGTTTACAATAATAATTCATGGGGAATGGGCTTCGGCTGGGGATGGAATCCTTATTGGGGAATGAACTACAACAGAGTTTACACAACTCCAGAAGGAACCTTATTTATCGATATTTTTGACGGAAATTCAAAAGAAATGATTTGGCAAGGGGAAGGAAGTGGTTATTTAACAAAAGATACCCATAAAAAAGACGAAAGAATCAAAGAATTTGTAGATAAAATTTTAGAACAATATCCACCACAAATCAAGTAATCAGAGCTCTATATTAAATTGACAGTAATCAATCTTAATACTTACTAAAAAAGAAAAATACTTATTAAAACCGTTTTCTTATTATTTAATAATAAAACGGTTTTTTTGTGGTCTTCAAAGTCTTTTTTTTGAATATAAATACCAAATAATCATATCTTTACAAAAATTCAAAAAACAATGGCAGTAGAGAGAAATTTATTCCTCAAAGCGTTAAAATTCACAGGAACATTAATGGTTAGTATTTTAGGAATATTAATTATTATACCAATTATTTTTGCTGATACAATTACCGAAAAAGTCAATCTATTTGCCAATGAAAATTTAGAAGCCGAATTGAGTTTTAAGGATTCTAACTTATCCTTCTTTAACCATTTTCCATCTTTAACCTTGACTTTAGAAGAATTCTCGTTGAATGGCTCTGCTCCATTTGAAAAACAATCTTTGATCATAGCTAAAGAAATTGGTTTTGGCATAGATGTTCCGAGTATGCTATTTGGAAGTGAAGCACAAATTGACAAGATTTTTATAGAAAATGCCAAGATTAACGTTCAAGTAAACAAAAAGGGAGAAGCCAATTACAATGTCTATAAAAAAAGTAAAACTTCGATTACAGATGACAGTAAAGCCTCTTTAAATTTAAAAAATATTCATATTGTAAATAGTGAAATTGTTTACAATAATGCTTCGACAAAAATACTGATTAAAGCCAAAGGCTTTAATTACAAAGGGAAAGGTAACCTTTTAGACGTAGATTTTAACTTAACAACTTCTGCAAGTATTGAAGATTTAAATTTGACTTATAAAACAAACGAATTTTTAAAAAACAAATCTGTGAAAGCTGATTTAATTACCAAAATAAATACTAATTCCTTATCCTTTGTATTTGAAAAAAATGATTTAGTCATCAATAAATTACCTGTTGAATTTAGTGGTTTTTTTAACTTTCTTTCTAATGGTTATGACATGGATTTTAATCTAAAAACTACAAATAGCAATCTTCAGGATTTATTTACTACTTTGCCAGCTGAATATGTTTCATGGATGAATCAAACAGAAATGAAAGGAAAAACTTCTGCTTCGTTTGCATTAAAAGGTAAGTACATTACATCTCAAAAGGTGAAACCAAATATGAATTTTAAGATTACTATTCGAGAAGGATTTATAAAAAACAACAAAGCACCCTACCCTATTGAACATATTTATTTGAATTTAGAAACGCAATTGCCAAATTTAGACATCAATCAATTAAAGGTAAAATTAGATTCATTGTATTTTGATGTAAAAAAAAATAACTTGAGTGCTGTCTTAAAGTCAGAAGGTTTCGGAAATAAAATAAATATTGACACTAAGATTAAGTCGAAAATAGATTTAAAAATATTGTCAGATGCACTTCAAATTCCAGATGTAAAAATGACTGGAAAACTTGATGCAGACATAGTTTCTATAGGAACTTACAATGCAAACGAACAAAAAACGCCTATTACTAAAGGCTATTTTAATATATCTAATGGTTCTTTAAAAACAAGTTATTATCCAAAACCCATTCAAAAAATCAATATTAAAGCCGAATTAAATTGTCCGACTACTGATTTTAAAGATGTTTACTTAAAAATTTTACCCGCAACATTTAATTTTGAAAACGAACCTTTTACGCTAAATGCAACATTTAAAGATTTTTCCGATTTGAATTACAATATTCAAGCTAAAGGAACAATTAACCTAACTCATATTTACAAAGTTTTTGCCCAAAAAGGCTTAGATTTAAACGGAATTATAAAGACTGATGTTTTGTTAGCCGGAAAACAAAGTGATGCTTCTAAAGGAAATTATCAAAATTTAAAGAATAAGGGAACGCTTAATCTAACCAATATTAAAACTACAAGTAAATTATTTCCTAAACCTTTTTTAATTGAGAAAGGCCTTTTTACTTTCAATAAAGAAAAAATGATTTTTTCTGATTTTAGAGGTAAATATGGCCAATCTGACATTACTATGAATGGTTATGTTTTGAATGTAATTAATTTTTATTTGTCTGATAAAGAAATATTGAAAGGCAACTTTAACTTGACTTCAAATTACTTGGACATTAATAAGTTTATGCAAACTAGAAAGCCAGAAGAAAGTGCAACTTCAACTTCAGTTTATGGTGTTATTGAAATTCCTACAAATTTGGATATAACCATTCAAACTAAAGCTAAAAAAGTCAAGTACGATGACATTAGTATTGAAAATTTAGACGGAATCATTCAAATGCAAAAAGGAGTTGCGTCTTTAAAAAATGGTACATTAGGAATTATTGGTGCTACTGCCAAAATGAATGGAACTTATAAAAATGAAGGTAGCGAAAAAGCTTATTTTGAGTACACCATTAAAGCTAATGATTTTGACATTAAAAGAGCTTACAACGAAATAAAACTATTCAAAGAAATCGTAACAGCAGCAGAAAACGCAGAAGGAACTATTTCTATAGATTATGCGATAAAGGGTGTTCTAAACAACAAAATGGAACCAGTAATGCCTTCTTTGATAGGAAGAGGAATACTTTCTATTGAGCAAGTCAAAATGAAAGGTTTTAAATTACTAAACACAGTGGCTTCTAGAACTGATAATCCAGAAATAAAAGATCCAGATATTAGTAAAGTTGACATTGAATCTTCCATTAAAAATAATTTATTAACGATAGAACGTTTTAAATTTAAAGTTTCAGGTTTTCGTTTGCGTTTTGAGGGACAAAGCAGTTTAGATGGTCAACTCAATTTAAAAATGAGAGTTGGATTACCTCCTTTAGGCATATTAGGAATTCCAATAAAAATAACAGGAAATCAAGAAAACCCTGAAATAAATATTGGTAAAAAATCGGAAGATTTAGAAGAAACTATTTATAAAGATGGCGTTACACGTATTAATGAACCCGTTAAAAAAAACAATATTCCAAAGACTATTATCCCTGTTGATAAATTGGAATAATTGGCATTCAGTAAGTAGATTGAACTTGGCAGTTTCATCAAACTTACCATTATTAACTTGTTGCAGAATCTGAAACAAATCAAAATCATGCAGGGTTTCTTTTAACCTTGCATGATTTTAAAATATATTCTCATTTGAAAAAAAACTACCCTAGCCCAGATTGCAATGGAAAGCTTTTTGTGGAAGAATGCTATTTTTTGTTGGCATAAAAAAAGCGACCAAAGGAAGCTCTTTTTATGCCTTACAAAAAAAGTATTGTTTGCAAAAACTTGTAAAGGAAAGCTGGAAATAGCTTCTTAAAGAAGTTGGCAGTGCTCAGTATTTAGTTACCAGTTACTGAACACTAAAAACTGAACACTTAACACTAATAATTAAGCAACTCATTGATCTTAATTTTTACTTTATCTACATTTGGAATCATAGTGAACTCCAAAGTACTGTTTAAAGGAATTGCAGGCATATTTTCGGAACCAATTACCATAACGGGTGCATCTAGATGTTTGAAACACTTTTCTTGAATTAAACCGGCTAAACTGCGTGCAAATGAATTGTTGGTTGGTTCTTCGGTTACGACTAAACATTTTTTAGTTTTTCGTACTGATTTTAAAATTGCTTCTTCGTCTAAAGGATATAAAGTACGTAAATCAATAATTTCTACTTGGTTTTTGATATCAACTGAAGCATTTAATGCCCAATGAACTCCCATTCCGTAAGTTATGATAGAAATAGTTTCTGTAGTTTCTTGTTCCCAAACTTCTTGAACGATATTCGCTTTTCCGAAAGGCAACATATAATCTTCGCTTGGTTCGTTGACTCTTGCTGCATCTGTTCCTTTAACTTTACTCCAATACAAACCTTTGTGCTCTAAAAACACAACTGGATTTGGATCATAATAAGCGGCTTTCAACAAGCCTTTTAAATC
>JBLHNH010000118.1:0-7608 GCA_047622645.1 Flavobacterium sp. | reverse complement strand
CTATAGCTACATGCATTATGGTAAATCTATTTTATAATTAATAATCTGACTGTTTGTAAAAATAGATAAAATTCCGTTGGAATAGATAAAATTATCAATGCTTTTTCTAAATAAATTTATTTCTTGGACTAACTGCTTGTTAATGTCGAAAAAAGACATTTTTTTATTTTTAAAAAACAGAACTCTAGATTCATCTATAATTTGAATTGTATCATAATCAGGAATTGTTCCCAATGTTTTTACCTTTCCAAACAATGAAATAGAATATAAAGTGTTTAACTCATCAACCCAATAAAAATAATTATAATCACTATGATAATCTTTTATTTTTTCAGTAATTGGTGTTGAAATTATTTTAATTGTGTTGGTTTTGAAATTATACAAACTAATCTTTTGTAAAAAACCATCATATAGCCAAACCTGATTTTGACTAGCTAAGCCAAAGGCTTCAATTTTAACAGGAGTTTCAAACCTATTTGCATTAATTTGCTGGGTTTCATTTAATTGATTGTCCAATAAAACTAACGAATTAAAATCTTCATAAAAAACGACAACTTGTAAAGGATTGGTAATGCAAATGCCTTTTATTTTTCCCAAAGACAAGTTTTGATATTCATATTCTTGATTGCTATTTCTTTTTTTGAAAACGTTTTTAAAAGAAAAATAATCATTTTTTAAATTATCTTTTCCAATATAATTATCAGCTTTAACTTCTAAAGAATCAACTAGTTTTATTTTGATTTTTTCTTGTGCCCATAGTGGGTTAGATAAAAATATTCCAATCAAAAGTATAATTTGTTTTATTTTTTTCATTTCAATTAAACCTTTTTGCAAATTTAAAGTCTAAAGATAAGGTTTAAGCACAACATTTTGATTTTTAGATGTAACAAAATTCACTTTTAGAAGTCTAAACTATAGGAAATTATTTAAAAAATAAATTTAGCACAAGAATATTTCCTTTTATAAGTCTAATTAATAGAAAACTAAATAAAAATGAAAAATACAATTTTAGCTGCGTTGTTTCTAGTAACAACTTTTATGCAAGCGCAAGAATTTCAAGGTTTGGCTGTTTATGAGTCAAAAACAAGTACAGCAGAAATGATGAAAAATTTTGGAGGTAACAGAGAAATTACTCCAGACATGAAAGCAAATATTGAAGAGCGAATGAAAAAAATGTTCGAAAAAACATTTGTTCTAAACTTTGACAAATCGGCTTCAATCTATAAAGAAGAAGAAAAATTAGATGCACCAGGACAAAATGGTGGTGGTGGAAGAATGATGTCATCCATGATGGGTGGAGGCGGAACTCAATATAAAAATGTTAAGGAGAAAATGTATTCGGTTGATAAAGAGTTTTTTGGAAAAGAATTTCTTATCAAAGATAGTTTGCCTAGTTATAAATGGCAAATGACAGCTGAAACTAAAAAAATTGGCGAGTATACTTGTTATAAAGCAACTGCGGTTATAGCTACAGATGCTACCGATTTTAGAAACTTTAGAATGCGTGGAGATGATAAAGATAAAGCGAAAGAAGAAAAAGAAAAAGCAGCTAAAGCAAAGGATTCTACAGATGCAAATAAGAAAACCAACTTTATGGAAGATATTGAGCAAATTAAAGAGAAAACTATAATAGCTTGGTATGCACCTGAAATTCCTATTAACCAAGGGCCAGATAAATACTGGGGTTTGCCTGGATTAATTCTAGAAGTTAATGACGGAACTACAATTTTATTGTGCTCAAAAATTGCTTTAAACGTGAAAGAGAAAGCAGACATAAAAGCGCCAAAAACAGGAAAAGTTGTAACTCAAAAAGAATATGACGAGACTGTAACCAAAAAAATGGAAGAAATGCGAGAAATGTACCGTGGACAAGGTGGTGGAAGAGGAAGAGGTTTCTAATTTTTAAGTTACAAAATACAAACTAAAATATATTTGATGAAAAAAATACTTTTCATTTTGACAATGGCACTTTCAATGAGTGCCATTTCTCAAAACATTCGATTTGAAGGTACAGTTAAAGACACAACTGGAGTAGCTTTAGAGATGGCTAATGTTATGGCAATTAACAATACGACAAAAGCTATGGATGCCTATGCTATTACTAATGATGCTGGAAAATACCAACTTAACCTTAATGCCAACACACCTTATACTTTAAAGGTTAGTTATATTGGTTATAATTCCCAAGAAAAACAAATAACAACTACTGATAAAACTATGAATTACAACATAGTCTTAAAAGAAGGAAGCATGCTTAAAGAAGTAGAACTAGTTTATGTAATGCCTGTTTCAATTTCTGGAGATACTATTATTTATAATTCAGATTCTTTTACAAATGGAACAGAACGTAAATTAGAAGATGTACTAAAAAAATTACCTGGAGTTGAAGTTGATGCAGATGGAAATATAACTGTTGAAGGTAAATCTGTTCAAAAGATAATGGTAGAAGGAAAAGATTTTTTTGATGGTGATACAAAAATTGCTACTAAAAACATTCCAGCAAATGCTTTAGATAAAATTCAAGTTTTAAGAAATTATAACGAAGTTACTAATCTAAAAGGATTAGAAAACAACGAAGAAAATGTTGCTATAAACATAAAATTAAAAGAAGGTAAAAAGAACTTCTGGTTTGGTGATATCACTGCTGGAGCAGGTGCTTGGGATACAGAAGAGAGGTATTTAATAAATCCAAAATTATTTTATTATAATCCTAAATTTAGTGTCAACGTAATTAGTAATTTCAATAATATTGGAGAACTGCCTTTAACAACCAGAGATTATTTCAAATTTACTGGCGGATTTAAAAACATGATGCGAAAAGGAGGTTCCAATTTCAATGTATCTTCAAATGATTTAGGAATTGGTAATTTAAACAACAACCAAGCTTTAAATATTGATACAAAATTTGGAGCCGCTAATTTTAGCTATAATCCTTCAAAAGCTCTAACATTTAGTGGTTTCGGAATTGTTTTAGGAAATAAAACAGCTACTAAAAATTTATCCATAACAGACCGACCAAATGAAAATGGTTTACTAGATGAAACTAGAACAGATTTGTCGAATCAAACTACGACTCAAACTTTATTGAAACTAAGTACAAGTTATGTGCCTTCAGATAAATTGCATGTAGACTATGATGCTTTGATAAAATTTTCAGACCAAGTTGAAAATCAAAATTCTAATTCTAATGTAATTGGAAATATTGATACTAATAAAAAACAAAATCCAGTTTCATTAAATCAGAATTTCAATTATTATTATACCTTAGATAGTAAAAACGTTTTAGCTTTTGAAACCCAACATTTATATCAAGAAGAAGATCCATTTTACAATGCTATTTTAGCTAATAATCCTTTTCCAATTTTAGATTTTGATGCGCAATCACAATATAATATCAATCAAAACAGATTTATAAAAACCAATAAAATTGATGTAAAAGGAGATTATTATTATATGATTACACCAAAAAGTAACATTAATGTAACTATTGGAAACACGTATTCTTATCAAAACTTTAATTCAGAGATTTTTCAAATATTAGATAATCAATCTGTAAATGAAGATATAAATACACTTACAAGTATTGACACAAAAAACGATGTAAATTTTGCATTTAATGACACTTTTGTTGGCTTGCATTATAAATTTATTACAGGAAAATTCACATTCACACCAGGATTTAGCGTTCACAACTATATTACTAAAGACACACAATTAGGGTCTTCAAACTCAATGAATTTTAATAGATTTCTGCCAGATGTTTATGCAATGTATCAAATTAAAAAATCGGAAACATTAACATATGAGTTTAAATTACAAAATAATTTTACGGATATTACAAGACTTGCAGAAGGGTATATTTTTTCTAATTACAACAGTTTATTTAGTGGAAATCGTAATTTAGAAAATTCTTTATCACAAAGTCATACTATTCGTTATTTTAAATATAACATGTTTAATTTCGAAAATATTTTTGCTAATTTAGCATATAATAAACAAGTTGATGCTATTAAGAACAAAGCTCTCTTAAATAGTGTTTTTCAAACTACATCTTCTGTTAATTTGCCTTCTAATTTTGCCGATGAAACAATTTCTGGTTTATTTGGTTACGGTCGTTCTTTTTCAAAATACTACAAAGCATCTGTTGGTGGTAGTTTCAATTGGGGTAAATTCAACAACATTCGTGTTTTTCCATCTCAACCAGACCAAATTCAAACTACAGAATCATTTACACAAAGTTATAATATTAAGTTTTCTACTAATTATAAAACGCTTCCAAATTTATCTTTAGGTTATGCTTACACTATAAATGATAATTCATCAGATGTTTTTTATACAGATAGTCCAACACTTGGGTTAGAATATTTCTTTTTAGATGCATTTTCTTTCGTTTCAGATTACACGTTTAATCACAATACAAATAAATCAAAAACAGTTGATAACGAATATGATTTTTTAAGTGCAAGTTTAATTTATCAAAAGAAAGACAGCAAATGGGAATATAAATTAGCGGGAACAAATATTTTAAACACAGAATCTTTAAATACCAATAGTTTTGGTCAATTAGGAGGAATTAGTAATTTTTCGAGCTATTTTGTGCAACCAAGATATATTATATTAAGTTTGAAGTATAATTTATAAGAGGAGTAATTTAAAAATAAAAAAACCTGATTCTTTTAATTTGAATCAGGTTTTTTTTATATGTATTGTTTTGAAAATTACAATCCAAATGCAGTTTTCACTTGATCTACAAAGTCTAATTTTTCCCAAGTAAATAACTCAACCGTAACAGTTTTTGGTTCACCATTTGGTAATTGAAAAGTTTTGGTTACAGTTTCTGGCGTTCTTCCCATATGGCCATAAGCAGCTGTTTCGCTATAAATTGGATTTCTTAATTTTAAACGTTGTTCAATAAAGTAAGGACGCATATCAAAAACAGATTCCACAATTTTGCTAATTGCTCCATCAGTCATATCAACTTTTGAAGTTCCGTATGTATTAACATTTATTGATGTTGGTTTTGCAACTCCAATTGCATAAGACACCTGAACTAAAATTTCTTCACATAAACCAGCGGCAACTAAATTTTTAGCAATATGTCTTGTTGCATAAGCAGCAGAACGATCCACCTTACTTGGGTCTTTTCCAGAAAAAGCACCGCCACCGTGAGCTCCTTTTCCACCATAAGTGTCTACTATGATTTTTCTTCCTGTTAAGCCAGTGTCACCATGAGGTCCTCCAATTACAAAAACTCCAGTTGGGTTAATGTGATACGTAATATCATCATTAAATAAATGAGCGTAATGAGGATATTTAGCTTTAATTCTCGGAATTAAAATTGAAACTAAATCGCTTTTAATTTTAACCAACATTTCATCATTTGCTAAATCTTTATCTGCTCGTGCAGTAGATTTTGGTTTTACAAAATCATCATGTTGAGTCGAGATAACGATAGCATCAATTCTAACAGGTTTGTTGTCATCCGAATATTCTAAAGTAACTTGAGATTTCGCATCTGGTCGTAAATAAGTAATCTCAGAATTTTCTCTTCTTAAATTAGCCAACTCAATCAACAAAGCATGAGATAAATCTAATGCTAAAGGCATATAGTTTTCAGTTTCATTAGTTGCGTAACCAAACATCATTCCTTGGTCACCAGCACCTTGTTCTTCTTTACTTGCTCTATCAACTCCTTGATTGATATCTGAAGACTGCTCATGAATTGCAGAAAGTACTCCACAAGAATCAGCTTCAAACATGTATTCACTTTTTGTATAACCAATTTTTCGGATTACTTCTCTTGCAATTTGCTGAACATCGAGATAGGTGTTCGACTTTACTTCACCAGCCAAAATTACTTGACCAGTTGTTACTAAAGTTTCACAAGCTACTTTCGATTCTGGATCAAATGCCAAGAAATTATCAATTAATGCATCACTAATTTGATCTGCTACTTTGTCTGGATGTCCTTCACTAACAGATTCAGACGTAAATAAATATGCCATATTATAAATTATTTTATATTAATATGGAAAAACAAGAAAGATATATTCGTAGGAAATACTAAAGGAGAGTTTCTGCTTTAGCATTTTTTTAACGAGGTTGCAATCAGTCAAATTTTTCCTCTTTTTTTTAATACTGCAAAGATATAAATGTTTTGATGAAAGTATTTGTTTTTATCGTTAAAAATTTGAAATTGCATGATAAATGATTATAGTTGAAGTAGTTATTAACCAATTAATTTATCTAATATGAAAAAAATTCTACTTTTTACTGTGTTTTTAATTACAGGATTAACTAATGGTCAAAACCTATTAGCTGAAGGATTTGATACTTTTACGAACTTATCAACTGCAGGTTGGCTTTCTACAAATCAAAGTAACCCCTTAGGAGCTGGTGCATGGGCTCAAGCAGGTGGAACCGCTTTTTCAACAGGAGGACAAGCTGGTGGTACAACTTCATTTACATTGTGTAATTACACAAGTACAACCGGAGTTGGTGTAATAAGTAATTGGTTGATAACACCCGTTTTAAATTTACAAAACGGTGATATAATCACCTTTTACTCGAGAAAAGGAGGAGATGGTACAGGAACGATTTATCCAGATAGATTAGAAATGAGATTAAACTCAACAGATACTACAATTGGTGGTAACCCGTCTGGGTCCGCAGGTGTTGGAGCTTTTACAAATCTAGCAGTTTCAGTAAATCCTAACCTTACAACAACAGGGTTTCCATTTACATGGACACAATATTCTTATACTGTATCTGGATTAACGGGTGTTGTAGCTTGTAAAGTGGGGTTTAGATATTTTGTAACAGATGCAGGACCTTCTGGGAATAATTCTGATATTATAGCAATTGATACTTTTTCTGTTGACAGACCTGTAGCAAGTGCACAAACTTTCTTTGCAAACAACTTTTCAATTTATCCAAATCCAGCAAATGATATTTTAAATTTATCTGTTAAAAGTGGATTGACAATAAACGAAGTTACTGTGGTAGATATTAATGGAAGAACTGTTAAAGCAATTAATAATGCATTTGATTCTGAAATGGAAATTAATGTTTCAAATTTAACTTCGGGTGTTTATATGTTAAATGTTAAAACAGATGAGGGTTTTGCATCATCTAAGTTTGTTAAGATCTAATTTAATTATCAATATATAAAGTAAGGTCAGATTTTATCTGACCTTTTTATTTAACAAAATATCTTAAAAAGAAAATAAAACTACTAAAAGTATAAATTAAAGAAAATATTTCCAAAATTAGAAAATTAAGTTAAAATTTTAGAAAATTATTCCTTAATCGGGATTTGGTTATATCTTTGTGCAGTAGAAAAACAAAAAAATGAAATTAACAGTTTTTAATGTTTGTTGTAAGATGTGGAAAATTCCGCAGAAGGTTTCTATTGCATAATTTTAAACTTTAAAATATATCAAATGAAACCTCTGCTATCTGTAGAGGTTTTTTGTTTTAAAAATAATTTGAGTAAGCCAAAGAATATGAAAAGTGAAAACGCTATTAGCCAAGTTTTATTCGATAAAAATAATTCTGAAAAAACTGCACCAATAATAAAAAAGAAAATTGATAAATGGATAGAAGATT
>JBLHNH010000117.1:0-7738 GCA_047622645.1 Flavobacterium sp. | reverse complement strand
ATTAGTCAATTGTTTTGCTATTTAGAACCTAAAACAGTTTGGAATCAACGTAATCCATTTAAATAAAATCTCAAACAGCTACTTTAATTTGACTAGGCAAAATTGTTATATCCAATCGATCTTCTTCTCCACAATATTCACCATCAACTTGAAAGCTAACTTTTCTTGAAGTTGTTATTGTTGCTTTGTTAGTGGAATAAATATCAACTTCTTCAGATTCATCAATCCTATTTCTTATAATAATTTTAATCATTGTTAGTAAATCAAGAGTCTTGATAACTATGATTTCAAATTTACCATCATTTATTAAACCTTTTGGATTTATGGTTACACCAGTTCCATACTTTTTAGAATTTGCAACAACAATCATTTGCGATATACAGTCAATTCTTTTGTCATCAAATTCAATAACAGCCTCAAAAGGTTCTTCAGATTGACTTAAAGTTGGAAGTACTTTTAAAGCATAGCCAAATTTTCCTCTCAAAGTACCCTTTTGATAATTTTTAATTAGTAAAGCATTGAGACCAATATCACTTAAATGAAGGCTTTTTATATTGTTTATTTCGACCATATCTATTTCGATAAAATCGTTTTGAAGTGCAACTTTAATATTTTCCTCTAAAATTGTTGGCAAATTTAAATCTGTTGCTAAACCATTTGCAGAACCAGCTGAAATGATTCCAAAAACCACATCTTCTTTTACTAATGCTTCTACAACCATTTTTATAGTTCCATCACCACCTACAATAACAATTCGTTCTGGCTTGTGTTTCAAATATAATTTAATAATTTCACTTTTATCATTCGTTCCAGTAGTTTCATAAACTACAATATCAATAGCCAAATTATTTGCAAGTGCAATAGTTTTTTCAGAAATTTCAGTTTTGTCTAAACCCCCAGAAATTGGATTTAGTACTAAAATATATTTCTTTTTTGTAGTCATTAAAAGTATTACTAAATAATTTGTAAATTGTGAAACCTAAACTCAAATGTATAAAAATAAATGGAACCATTATTAAAATTATATCGTGGCTACGCAAATGACCAAGAATTAATTATTATGGGACACGTTTTTAAACCAACTAATCAAGTTGATTATGATTTTCAGAAGAAAAATTTTAAAAATGCAAAATCAATAATTAGGCTTTTTCAATTGAAAACGAAATCAAATGAAGATGTTTATTTAGAAATAAATGGCAAAACAATTCACACAAAAACATTAGAAGATGGCTACTTTAAGTTTTGCATTCCATTAAAAAACAAAGCAGATTTTGGCTGGATAAAGTATAGTGTTTTTATTAAGCATAATGAAAAAAAAATTAAAGCCAATTCTAGTTACATTAGACCAACTGTTGGAAAATTTGGTTTTATTTCTGATATAGACGACACTTTTTTAATTTCGCATACAAGAAATCCTTTGAAAAAAATATATGTTTTACTTTTTAAAAATGTAAATAACCGAAAAATTTATAAAGATGTTGTATCACATTATCAAGTTTTACAATCTGCAGGTAGAGCTGATAAAAACAAAGAAAACGCTTTCTTTTATGTTTCTAGTAGCGAATGGAATTTGTACGGTTTAATTACACAATTTGCAACAATTCATGAATTACCCAAAGCCGTTTTACTTTTAAAAAACATCAAAACGAGTTTAACACAATTATTTTTTACAGGAAGAGGAAGTCACAATCATAAATTTGATAAAATCAAACATATCTTAGAGTTTTATCCTGACTTAAAATATGTATTATTAGGAGATGATTCACAACAAGATCCAAAGCTATATGAGGCTATCTGTAAATTATTTCCTTTACATATAAAAGCAGTTTACATAAGACAAGTTGGAAATTCTAAAAAAAACAAAACACTTACTACAATTGAAAACATAGCAAGCTTAGATGTTGAAACTTGTTATTTCAAATCTAGTACAGTAGCTATTCAACATTCAAAAAAAATTGGATTAATTGATTAGTTCATTTTATCGATATCTGCTTGAACGTCTTCCCAATCTTGCAATAATTGGTCTAATTCTTTTTTCTTTTTCTCATAAGCCATAAAAAAGGCTGCATTTTCGATTAATTTATTATAATTCGAAGCCAATTCTTTATCGTCTTTTTGAATGTTGATTTCTAACTGTTTGATTTGACTTTCAATTTTACTTAATCGGTTTTGAAGTGACTTACCTTTCTTTTGATCTTCGTATGAAACTTTATTATTTGTTTTTGGTTCTTCTTTTTTGGCAACATCTTTCTTTTCCACTTCACGCATGTTTTCCAAGTTGCGTTGTTCTAAGAAATAATTAATATCTCCTAAATATTCTTTTATTTTTTGATCTTTAAACTCATAAACTAAGTTAGACATTCCTTGCAAGAAATCTCTATCGTGAGAAACCAGAAGCAAGGTTCCTTCAAATTTTTGTAATGCTGCTTTTAAAACGTTTTTAGATTTAATATCTAAATGATTTGTTGGCTCATCCATAACCAAAACATTAATTGGTTGCAAAAGCAACTTACACAAAGCTAAACGATTACGTTCACCACCAGAAAGCACTTTTACTTTCTTATCTACATCATCTCCACCAAACAAAAAAGAACCTAACATATCTCGAACTTTTGCACGATTGGTATCAGTTGCAGCGTCTTCCATTGTTCTTAATAATGTAATTTCACCATCTAAATATTCAGCCTGATTTTGAGCAAAATAACCTAGTTGCACATTATGACCTAGTTTAATTGTTCCTTCATATTTAAATTCGTTTACAATTGCTTTGATAAAAGTCGATTTTCCTTGACCATTTTGACCTACAAAAGCGATTTTACTTCCACGTTCCACTAATAATGAAATATCTTTTAGAATCGTTTTATCTCCATAAGATTTAGTAACATTTTCAGCTTCGATTACAACTCTACCTGGAACTTGTGAAACTGGAAATGAAATATTCATTACTGAATTATCGTCTTCATCGACTTCAATTCGGTCAACTTTATCCAATTTTTTAATTAGTGATTGTGCCATTGAAGCTTTAGAAGCTTTAGCTCTAAATTTTTCGATTAGCTTTTCGGTTTCTTCAATTTTTTTAGCTTGATTTTTTTGAGTAGCTAATTGCTTCTCACGAATTTCGTGACGTAACTCAAGATATTGTGAATAAGGTTTATTAAAATCGTATGCTTTTCCTAATGAAATCTCTATTGTTCTATTTGTAACGTTATCTAGAAACATTTTATCATGCGAAACGATAACAACAACTCCAGCAAAATTTCTTAAAAAACCTTCTAACCAAATAATACTTTCGATATCCAAGTGATTCGTTGGCTCATCTAAAAGCAAAATATCATTAGTTTGAAGTAATAATTTTGCTAATTCAATACGCATTCTCCATCCACCAGAAAAAGTAGCTGTAAGGTTATTAAAATCTTCACGTTTAAAACCTAAGCCTAAAAGGATTTTTTCAGTATTTCCAACATAATTATAACCACCTAGAATTTCGTAAAGATGTGTTAAGTCACTTAATTCTTCGATTAATTCGGAATAACCTTCACTTTCATAATCTGTTCTAGTTGCTAATTGATGATTAATTTCATCTACACGAAATTCAGTTTTTTTAATTTCTTCAAAAGCCTGATAAGCTTCTTCTAAAACAGTTCTTCCTTCTTCAAAATCTATATCTTGACGAAGAAAACCCATTTTAACTTCTTTTTCAGTAGCAATTACACCTGAATCAGGTTTAAAATCACCAGCTAAAATTTTTAACATAGTTGATTTTCCTGCACCATTTTTTCCGACAAGTCCTACTCTATCTCCTGCACCTAATCTAAAAGTGACTTCTTCAAATAAAAATGTTCCTCCAAAGGAAACCGATAAATTATGTATATTTAGCATTATATTTTGTTACAATTAGTACAAAGATAAAACCTTCTTATTGTATCTTTGAATAAAATTTTTGCAAATGTTAAAAAAAGGATCCAAACTAAATAATATTTTAACAGGAAGTTGTCCAAAATGTTCTGAAGAAAATATGTATTTGGACAAAAACCCATTTAATTTAAGAAATATTTATAAAATGCACGAAAGATGTGGTCATTGTGATTTGAAATATAATATCGAACCTTCCTTTTTTTATGGAGCAATGTATGTTAGTTATGGTTTAGGGGTTGCATTTGCAGTTGCTGCTTTTATTATTTCATATGTGTTTTTAAGCAGTACCATTATGACAGCATTTATTTCTATTGTAGTTACATTAATTGTGTTAATGCCTATAAATATGCGATTAGCAAGAAATATATGGATTAACATGTTTATTTCTTATGATAAAGACTGGAAAGAGAACAGCAAAAAACAAGAAAATTAAAACTAAAATTCATTTTTTCAATGTGAATTAAAGTACCCTATCACTAAACAATATTCATTTTTTTGTAGATTCTTTGTATATTTATTTCGTTTTCTAAAGGAATATTTTCTGTAATATTTTTAAATAATTGTGTTGCTAGATAAGGACCTAGCATTACGCCTCTTGTTCCAAGACCATTTAAAACATGTATGTTTTTGTATTTGTGATGAGAACCAACCAGTGGTCTTCTATCTTTAACTGTTGGCCTAACACCTGCAAAATGCTTAATAACTTGAAAGTCACAAGTAATTAAATCTTTAAGATTTTCTACTAATTCATTTTTACCTTCTTCCGTTGGATTATTTGTTTTGTCTTTCCAATCGTAAGTTGCTCCTACTTTATACAAATCATTCCCTAGAGGGAGAATGAAAATATTTGATTTAACTACAATATGTAACTTTAGATTAGGTGATTTAATGACTAGTAGTTCGCCTTTTGTTCCATCTAATGGTAAATTACTAAAGAACGGATTAGAATGTAGCCCAAACCCTTCTGCGAAGACGATATGTTTTGCTTTAATGTCTTTGTACGACACAAAGCCATCTTCAAATTTAATTAGGTCATATTCAAATCTTTCAGTTGCATATAAATTTAAATTTGTCAGATATTCAGAATAATATTTAATAAGAGTTGCAATGTCTAAATAACCTGTTTCTAATACTTCGCCAAATCCAAAAGAAGATACAATATTCGTTAGTTTTTCATTTATTAAATTTGAAGATAAAAAAGAAGACAAATTAGGTTTGTCGGCAGCATGAAACCAGTTGTTTTGTTCTTCAATTGAGGCTAATCTTCTATAAATAGGCATTTTATAATCAAATGTGAAGTTTAGTTTTACTTCAATTGATTTATAAAGTGGAAAAGCTATTTCTAATTGTTCCTTAGCTTTCCAAACTTCACTAAATCTTTTTAGAACTACCGGATTATATAATCCACCAGCAACTTTTGAAGAAGGCTGAGAATTATCATCAAAAACAAAAACAGATTTATTGTTTTGAATTGCAATTTCGGCAAAACAAATTCCTGCTAAACCATTACCTACTATAATAAAATCTATCATGGTGTAAAAGTAAAAAACTCTTACCAAATAAATGGTAAGAGTTTTTATATAATTTAAAGTTTAATAGAATTTAGTAACTCCACATATCTTGTTCGAAGTTTCTAATTTTTTCTTTTATTCTTTCAGATTCTAATAATTGCATTTGAGCGTTTTCTTTTATATACTCACTAACTTCTCTATCTCCTTGAACATTTTCTTCTTGGTAAATAGTAGCACTAAATCTTCGTGCGTTTAACAAGTGATCAAAAGAAATTGGTGCAGATGAATTTTTATCATTAAAAGCATAGCTTTCATGTAAAACATCTCTAACGGAAGGGAAAAATACCCAAAATAAATCGATATAATCTTTTACTTCTTGACCCATTGTAAAAACATCGGGGATAATTGGGCAAATACCTAACATACGATATTTTAATTCACCTTGTCTTTTATCAAAGTACCATCTTCCAACAATTTTATACGCATCAACATCGATAGCTTTTAATTCATTAATTACAATATATTCTTCTGAAATTTGTTTTGAACCATTCATGTATGCTTCATAATCAGTATTCATTTCTTCTCTACCATAATCAGATGTATCTTTCTTAACTAAAGAAGCTTCAATTTCTTTAAGAGTTTTCTTTGAATTAAAATAACTAGAGTTATAAACTTCAGTTATTCTACCATCACGAATAGCTTGAACTAGCACAGAATATAATGATTTTCTGTTATCACCAAGAGTTTCATCAACAGGATAATACATAGGGAAATTTACTCTTTCATCAAGATCAATAACTTCCCATACTGTTTTTCCAAACAATACGTCTCTATCATCTACATATCCATAAGGTAAAGGCTTATCATTATCAGAATTCATTTGAGCATCTGATTTTTTACCAATCTGATCTGGAGTCTTAGCATTTAATAAGTTAGACTGAGCCGAAACTGTTATCGAACCAAATGTTATTAATGCTAAAAATAAATTTTTGTAATTCATTATATAAAAATATTAGTTTTTAATAAAACTCAAATAATTTAAAATTATTGTATTTCGTACGTACAAGTTGAAGTTGATTTAGCGAATTGGCTAATTCCGGAGAATGATGCTTTAATATTCCCGATAACAACAACATCGCCTCTTTTAGCTAATTTAATCTTAGATCTAGCATTTGAATCCATTCTATTTCCATTAACAACAACTGTTGGTTGACCTGGAACTTTAACTGTAAATTGTGTTACATTAACGGTTACTGGAAAGTCAAAATCTTCTAACTCTGCAGTTATAGAACAAACCTCAAGATTTGAAGTAGGTCCTTTAGCAGCAACTTCACCTCTAATTTTTCCTGTTGGGTTTGGTAATCCTTTGATTCTAAAAACTTTAGCGTCAGAAACAGGTTTGCCGTCAGGTAATTTACCAATTGCAGTAATTTTAACTTCAGTACCACTATTAGGTCTCATTACATATTTTCCTGCTCCACCAGCTGAAGATAATCCAGGACCTGACGCAGAAACTTTGTCAGCAGAAATACCAGCAAAAGTAACAGTAATAGGATTGTCTACACCTCTGTACACAACGTTCATTTTATCAGCAGAAATTGTAGCTGAATTTGGACGTGGAACAACAACATAATTACCATTAATGGGTAGGCTAATAACTTTTCCGTTTTCATCAAAATTAAATGAACCAGTCATTGTTTTTTCACCAACATTACCTGCTCCAAAAGAAAATGAAGCTTGACCAGATTCAGCTTTTAAGTTTGCACCGTTAAGAACAACCGATTTAGCTTTCAAAGAAGGATCAAATTTTCCTAATATTACTTTTCCAGTTACAGCTTCACCTTGAAAGTAAGCCGTTTTATCTAAAACAACGATAGGTTGATAAGCAGTTAAAGATGCAGCAGCAATTAAGTCAGATTGAAACATACCTGCCATAATATCATTTTCAGTAGTTTTAATATCAGCTTGTAATTGAGAGAACTTTGTTATACTTGCAATAAGTGGAAATCCTTTATAGTTATAATCTAACCAAGAAAGAGTTGTTCCCGCTTTTTCAGATTTAACTGGGTTTGTAGCAAATCTGGTTTCAATCTTATTAATTTCACTAGCAGCAATTGCACTACCCCCAATTTGTTTTAACTGAGTAGCATAGTTGCTAATTTTATCTAAAAATTCTTGACCCTTTGGTGAAACTTTGTCACCTTTAAAGAAAAGATCGTTTAAATCATCACCTTTATCCATTTCTTCAAAAGGTAAATCACCATTTTCTTTTCTTTCATATTTCTTAGTAAGATCTGACTTTAATCCTTCTA
>JBLHNH010000116.1:0-8218 GCA_047622645.1 Flavobacterium sp. | reverse complement strand
ATCGGGATTTTTCTTTGTTTTTAAAGGAAATATTAAAAACGACCTCCACCTCTATTGTTGTCTCTGTCGTTATAACCACCTCTTCCACCACCACCAGTGCTACCACCACGGTTATTGTTAAAGCTTCTTCTTTCTCCTTCTGGTTTTGGCTCAGATTTGTTAACTACAATAGTTCTTCCATCAATTGAACCTCCGTTTAACTCATCAATTGCTTTTTGAGCTTCTTCATCATTTGGCATCTCTACGAAACCAAATCCTTTACTTCTACCTGTGAATTTATCAGAAATGATTTTAACTGAATCAACAGCACCATACTCTTCAAAATAACCTCTTAAATCTGCTTCCTCAATACTGAATGGAAGACTTCCTACGAAAATGTTCATCTAAATTTTTTTTATTGGTACAAAGATAATCTTTTAAATAATACAAAAACATTTTTATTCTATTTATTTTCAAATAATTAGCAAAATATTTTGAATTAAAATTAAACAAATTAATTTACATGCTATTTACCAAATCAAAATACTCTCTTTCTATTCGTTCTTGATGTGTTGGGTGTGCAATTCTTACTAATTCTTTTATCCTTTGTTTTAATGATTTTCCATATAAATCAGCAATACCGTTTTCTGTAATTATATATTGAACATGAGAACGAGTGGTGACAACTCCAGCTCCTTGCTTTAAAAAGGGAACAATTCTACTTTCACCACTTTTTGTGATAGATGGCAATGCAATAATAGCTTTACCACCTTCACTTAATGACGCTCCACGAATAAAATCCATTTGACCACCAACTCCAGAATACATTCTACTTCCAATTGAATCTGCACAAACTTGCCCAGTTAAATCTACTTCAATAGCCGAATTAATGGCTACCATTTTTGGGTTTTTGCGAATTCTAACTGTATCATTTACTGTTGAAGATTCTCTCATTTCTATAAATGGATTGTCATTTACAAAATCATACAAACGTTTTGAACCCATTAAAAAAGTTGCTAATGCTTTACCTCTTAATGTTCCTTTATAATTACAATTTATAATATCTTTTTCTATTAAATCTATAACTCCATCAGAAAACATTTCTGTATGCAAACCTAAGTCTTTATGATTTGTCAACTTACTCAAAGCAGCATTTGGAATTGAACCAATACCCATTTGAAGGGTGCTTTTATTTTCTATTAATGATGCAACATAACCACCTATTTTCTCCTCTACAGGTGTAAACGGAACAACATCATGACTATATATAGGGACATTTACATCCACAAGAAAATCAATTTCAGATTCATGAAGAATTCCATCTCCAAAAGTTCTTGGCATTTGTGGATTAACTTGTGCAATAACTATTTTAGCTTTTTCAATAGCTGCAATTGAAGCTTCTACTGAAACACCTAAAGAACAATACCCATGTCTGTCTGGCGGAGAAACATGAATAAAAGCAACATCTAAAGGCAATACATTTCTCCTAAACAATCGAGGCAATTCACTTAAAAAAACAGGTGTATATGAACCATTTCCCGCTTTTAACGTGTGACGAACATTAGCACCAATAAAAAAAGAATTTACATGGAAACTTTCTGCCAATTCTGGATTTGCATAACGAGCTTCTCCTTCTGTATGTAAATGACAAATTTCTACGTTTCTTAGTTCTGATGCTCTTTCTGTTAATGCATTTGCTAATATAGTTGGAGCCGCTGCTGCTGCTTGCAAATAAACTCTATCCCCAGATTTTACTATTTTTACAGCTTCTTCTGCTGTGACATATTTTGACATACCTAATAATTTTACACAAAGATAATCTTGAAAGTATTGTTAGAATATGATATTTCTCATCTTTAACGAATAGTTATTAAATGTTTAAAGTCTAGCCTAGATTACTTCACTGATAGATATATTTAATATGTGTTTAATCGTTTTCGTTAGTATCAGCATTATTTTTTCTTGCTCTTAAAAAGAGACGAAAAACAGATGTGATGAATAGCTAGAAAAAGCCGCTAAAATTGTCAAAAATAAATTGAATAGAAAATTGTACTTTTGCATTTCTGAAATTTAGCATATGATTATTATAAAAACACTTGAAGAAATTGAAATAATGCGTGAAAGTGCATTAATCGTTTCGAAAACTCTTGGAATGATTGCAAAGGAAATAAAACCTGGTGTAACCACTCTATATTTAGACAATTTAGCCGAAGAATTCATTAGAGATCATGGCGCAGAACCTGGCTTTCTTGGAATGTATGGTTTCCCAAATAGTTTATGTATGAGTCCAAATACGCAAGTAGTTCATGGTATTCCGAATAATACTCCGTTGATTGATGGTGATATTATTTCGGTTGATTGTGGCGCTTTGAAAAACGGCTTTTATGGCGATCATGCCTATACTTTTGAAGTAGGTGAAGTTGATGAAGCTACAAAAAAACTTTTGCAAATTACAAAAGAATCTTTATACGAAGGTGTGAGAGCAACTAAAGTTGGAAATCGCGTAGAAGATGTTGGAAATGCAATTCAAATGTATTGTGAAGCTCATGGTTATGGTGTAGTTCGCGAATTGTGCGGACATGGCTTAGGTAGAAAAATGCACGAAGATCCAGAAGTTCCTAATTACGGAAAACGTGGTAGAGGAAAAAAATTAGTCAACGGAATGGTGATAGCTATTGAACCTATGATTAATTTAGGTACAAAAAACATCAAACAACATAAAGATGGCTGGACAATCACAACATCAGACAACAAACCTAGTGCTCATTTTGAACATGATGTTGCTATTGTCGATGGAAAACCAGAGTTACTTTCAACTTTCGCTTATATCTACGAAGCTTTAGGCATTGTTAGTAATGAAGAAGATGGATTGCGTCAGAAACCTTTAGTTTTATAATGAAAAAAATATTCAAATTTATTCTTAATACAATCCCAAGACCAATCTTAATTCGATTGAGTATTGTGGCTCGTCCTGTTTTAGCTTTCATATTGAGAGGAAATCGTTTTACTGACCCAATTGACGGAAAGAGTTTTAAAATGTTTTTGCCCTATGGCTATGGAAGTCAACGAAATAATGTTTTGTCACCAAGTACACTTTCTTTAGAAAGACATCGTTTGTTGTGGTTGTATTTGCAGAACGAAACTAACTTTTTTACTTCTGAATCTAAATTAAAAGTCTTGCATTTTGCACCTGAACAAGAATTTTATAAGCGATTTAAAAAGCAAGAAAACATTGAGTATACTACAACTGATTTACTTTCACCTTTAGCTGATGTAAAAGCTGATATTTGCAACTTACCTTTTAAAGAAAATCAATATGATATTGTTTTGTGTAATCATGTTTTGGAGCACATTCCTAACGACACAAAAGCTATGCAAGAATTGTATCGCGTTTTAAAACCAGGAGGAATGGGGATTTTTCAGATTCCTCAAGATTTAACTCGAAAAGTTACTTTTTCGGATGATTCGATTACTGATCAAAAAGAACGTGCTAAAATATTTGGACAATATGACCATGTCCGTATTTACGGTAGAGATTATTTCGACAAATTAAGAAGCATTGGCTTTAAAGTGGAAGAAGTAAATTACACAAAAAATATTTCACCTGAATTAGTTGAAAAATATTGTTTAGCTAAAGGTGAAATTATTCCGGTTTGTTTTAAATAAATTATTGCATTAAGCTTTTGAAACTTTCTGTTTTGAATTGTTGTATTTCATTATTTTCGTCTCTGTAAATCAACAAAACACTTAATTCTTGATGATTTTTTACAAACTCAATACCTTGTTTAATATCCATAACCATAAAAGCAGTTGCATAACCATCCGCCATTATACATGTTGAAGCTAAAACAGTTGCACTTAATACATTTCCTTTTTGAGGTTTTCCTGTTTTTGGATTTATGGTGTGAACGAATATTTCTCCCGTAATAGAATCAGTAACTACTTTTCTGTAATTACCAGAAGTTGCCATTCCTAAATTCTCAATATTAATTTTAGAAATTAAAGTTCTTTCTTCTCTACTTTGTAGTGGATCATCAATTCCGATTATCCAATTTTTATTATCGATTGTGTTTTTTCCAAAACCCAATAATTCTCCACCAATTTCTACTATACCATTTTTAATTCCCTTTGATTTTAGAAAATCTGAAACTACATCAACAGAAAAACCTTGAGCAATAGCATTAAAATCAAAATAAGTTTCCTTATGGCGTTTTGAAATGGTTTTGTTTGAATTCAATTTTACCTTATCAAAACCTACAAAATTTAACAAACTATCGATTTGGTTTTGATTTAATTCTTTTCTTTGATGACTTGGACCAAATCCATATGCATTTACTAAAACTCCAATTGTTGGATCAAAAAGTCCGTTTGTTTCTTTAAATATTTGATTTGAAGCTTTAAAAGTTTCGACAAAAAAATCATCAACAACAATAGTAGAATCTCCTGCATTTAGTTTTGAAATTTTTGAGTCTTCACGATAAGTAGAAAGGGATAAGTCAAAAGCTAGAAGTATGGAGTCAATTTGAACTTTTGACACTAATTGTTCACTTGCAATATATTTTATACTGTAAGTACTTCCTTGTGCTTCTCCCTTTATGATTTGAAACATTGGTTCACTTTTTTTACAAGAAGTGAATACAATTAGCAAACCTAAAAAACTAAATAATATCTTTGTATCCATTATAATTTATTATGTAATCAGATGTTGTATAAATTGGTTTTTCAAAATCTTCTGCATTAGCTAGTCCAACACCTGCAAATAAAACTTTAGCATTTTTCTTTTTAGCGTGGTTTAGAAATGTTTCTAAAAATAGCACATTTGGCTCATCTGGGTTTATTGGATAAGGTACAGCTTGTACCATAACGAAATGCAACGTGTTTTGAGCGTCAACACAAACAAATTGAGGATGTTTTTTAAGTTGACTATTAATCGCTATGAATTCAAAACCCTTTTTCTCAAGGTCGTTCCCTACATGATTCATTGCAATTTGATGTAATTCTTGTTCTGAAAGTATGTCCATAATGTAAAGATAATAAAATTGAAAATGTAAAATTTAGAACAATTCATAAAATATAAAAAAACCGACTCATTTCTGAATCGGTTTTGTATTTAGATTATCCTCCAAAGTCATCAAATCTAATATTGTCTGGATCTAAACCGAAGTCTTCACCCATTTTCTGAACTGCTTGGTTCATCATAGGTGGTCCACAGAAATATAATTCAATATCTTCTGGTTCTTCATGTTTAGATAAATAATTATCAATTACAACATTGTGAATGAAACCAACAAATCCGTCACCTTCACCGTCAAGAGATTCTTTAATTTTCCAATTATCTTCAGGTTGAGGTTCTGAAAGAGCCAAATAGAATTTAAAGTTTGGAAAATCATTCTCCAAAGCTCTAAAGTGATCTGAATAAAACAACTCTCTTTTAGAACGCCCACCATACCAGTAAGTAACTTTTCTACCCGTTTTTAATGTACGGAAAAGGTGATATAAGTGAGAACGCATTGGCGCCATACCAGCTCCACCACCAACATATAACATTTCTGAATCTGATTCATTAATAAAGAATTCACCATAAGGACCTGATACTACTACAGGATCCCCAGCTTTTGCTGAGAAAATGTACGAAGATGCAACACCTGGCTTTACTTTTGCCCATCCATTTATGTTTCTATCCCAAGGTGGAGTAGCTACACGAACGTTAAGCATAATTTTTCTTCCTTCTGCTGGATAAGAAGCCATTGAATAAGCTCTTTCTACCATCTCATCATTATTCATTACCAATGGCCATAAATTAAATTTATCCCATTCAGCCTTAAATTTTTCTGGATCACCAGGATGTTCATCTGGGTGAGCAGTGATATCTATATCCGCAAACTTAACTTCACATTTTGGAATCTCGATTTGAATATATCCTCCAGCTTCGTAATGCATATCATCTGGTAATTCAACTACGAATTCTTTAATAAATGACGCAACATTATAGTTAGAAAATACTTTAGCTTCAAACTTTTTAATTCCAAAAACTTCTTCTGGAACTTGGATAACCATATCACTCTTAACTTTAACTTGACAACCCAATCGCCATCCATCTGCTAATTCTTTTCTAGAGAAATGAGGCACTTCTGTTGGTAAAGCTTCACCACCACCTTCAGTTACAATACACTTACACTGAATACAAGTTCCACCTCCACCACAAGCTGATGGCAAAAATATTTTATTGCCCCCTAAAGTAGACAACAACGTACTCCCTGATTCAACTTCTATATCACTTTCGCCATTAATTTTAATATGAACTGGCCCTGATGGTAATAACTTTGCTTTTGCACCTAATAACATTCCTACTAAAAGGAATACTATCGTTAAAAAAACCACCACACTTAATACTATTTCCATAATCTTGTCTTTTTCTGATTATATTTTAATACCCATAAAACTCATAAAACCAAGCGCCATTAATCCTGTGATTATGAAAGTAATTCCTAATCCCTTTAATGGAGCTGGTACATTTGAATAAGTTATTTTTTCTCTAATAGCAGCAATTGCAACGATAGCTAAAAGCCATCCAATTCCTGACCCAAAACCATAAGTTATTGCTTGTGATATTCCTGTAAATGCTTTTTGTTGCATAAACAATGAACCTCCTAATATGGCACAGTTAACGGCAATTAATGGCAAGAAAATCCCTAAAGCACTATATAATGCAGGGGCAAATTTCTCAACTATCATTTCTACTAACTGAACCATTGAAGCGATTACAGCAATAAACATAATAAAACTTAGGAAACTTAAATCTACAGAAGCATAATCACTTCCTAACCATGCTAATGCTCCTGGTTTTAAAAGATAGTTATCTAATAAATAATTAATTGGAACTGTAATTGCTAACACAAATATTACGGCAACTCCTAACCCAACAGCCGTCTTAACAGTTTTTGAAACTGCTAAGTATGAACACATTCCAAGAAAATACGCGAAAATCATATTTTCAATGAAGATACTTTTTACAAATAAACTTGCTAATTCTTGCATTTTTAAAATTTTTAATAGCTAAGCTATATTAGTTTTCTATTAGTTTACGGTTTCTTGCACGTTGCGCCCAAATAAGCAGTCCTACAACAATTAAAGCCATTGGAGATAACAACATTAATCCATTGTTTTCATAACCATGAGCATATAAACCTGAAGATTCCGCAAGAGTTGCACCTTTGTGTCCTAAAACTTCCATTCCTAATAATTTACCCGAACCTAATAACTCTCTAAAGAAAGCTACTAATACCAAGATTACTCCATATCCTAAACCGTTTCCAATTCCATCAACAAAAGATTTTCCTGGTGGATTTGCTAAAGCGAAAGCCTCTAAACGTCCCATAACAATACAGTTAGTAATAATTAATCCAACAAATACGGATAATTCTTTACTAACATCATATGCGTAAGCTTTCAACACTTGATCTACTAATATTACAAGAGCAGCAACGACAACCAACTGAACGATAATTCTAATTCGATTTGGTATTAAGTTCCTCATTAAAGAAACTATTAAGTTACTAAAACCTGTAACAACCATTACAGACAATGCCATTACAATAGCAGGCTTTAATTGAACAGTAATTGCAAGTGCAGAACAAATACCCAATACTTGAACAGTAATTGGATTATTGTCGTCTAATGGATCAACCAATAATGATTTAATACTATTTTTATCTGCCATGTCTTATTTTTTTAATTTATCAAAGTAATTTTGGTAATGTGTTAATCTTTCTGCAATCATATCTGAAACACCATTACTTGTAATAGTAGCTCCAGAAATTGCATCAACATCATTTGGAGTTGGATTTGATTTTACAACTTCTACACCAACAATTTTACCTGATTCATTTCTAATTTTTTTACCTACAAAACGATCTTGAAACCATTTTTGAGTAATTTCTGCACCAAGACCTGGAGTTTCACCTTTGTGATCAAATACAGCACCTTTTACAGTATTCATGTCTGAATCCAAAGCAACATAACCCCAAATAGCATCCCATAAACCAGCACCTCTTAAAGGGATGATGTAAAAACTTTCCCCATCTTGTTCTGCAACATATAAAGGGTAAGTTTGTTTGTCTATAGGTTTCGCTAATTCTTCTTTTAGGTCTACTTTAAATGTATTAACATCTGATTTTAATGTACCATCTTCGTTTAATGAAAGTTGTTGTTTAATAACTTCCGAAAACTTAGCGGTAGC
>JBLHNH010000115.1:0-8268 GCA_047622645.1 Flavobacterium sp. | reverse complement strand
GACTCAAATTTCATTTCTGAGGCAAACAAAACATTGTTACAAGCAGCGCAAACATAATTTCCTTTTTCAAAATGATCCCAATATTCTCCAGTAAAAGCTCTTTCTGTACCTTTTTCTCTCAGTACTTGATATTGCTCTGGTGTTAATTGTTTTTTCCATTCAGCTTCGGTTTTAACTACAGCTGGTTTTACTTCTTCTTTTTTTTGTGAGTAACAAGATTGTAATGTTACTAAAATTATTAGTGCAAAAATCTTTTTCATATGTAAATGTTTATTGTTTTTTAGTAATTATATTTTGTAAATTAGGAACATTTCACAACTTATTTATTCTACTCTAAATTAATTTTCTGTTAGGTCAATAACATTAACTTAATTAAGTGTTTATTTTTAAATCTTTAATATAATCTTCATATTCAAAGAAGAATCGTTCAAAAGCATCCATTTTTTGATTAAAAAAATCAAAGACTTCTGGCCAAGTATTTCTATTATTACTGCTTACATTTAATTTTTCTACCCAAATTCGGCTAATTGCTTTTCCATTTTGTAAGTATAAATCACGTTCAAAAATGGCATCAGGCAAATATTCTTCTATTAATATAGTTTTGAGGGATTCGATCTTCTCATAATATACTATACGGTTTTTGTCGTCTTTTGGTTCTATTTCGAGTAAAACTTGTGCTTTTTTATTGTCTATATAGAATTTAAACGCAACATCTTTTATTTTGGTGTTGTATAATATCCATTTTCTAGGATGTTCTTCGGCAAAAGTTACCCAAAACTCTCTTTTTATGCGTTGTGCTTCTTCTTTACTAAACATTTTTATAGGAAATTTGTGTTGAAATTAAAATTTCGATTATCTTTAAACTTGTAATTAAAAATAAAAGTATGCTTTTTATTGATTTTATCAAATATATTCCAAAAATACAGAAAGAAAAACTTCTTTCCTCAGATGCTCATGCAAAAATGGCGCCATTGGAACGAATTTCTTTTTTAAAGGAAATGAATTACCTTGAAATGAAACCCAAAAAAGCAGCTGTTTTAATGTTGTTTTATCCTAAAAATGGTATAACACATTTAGCTTTAATAGTTAGAAATACTTATCCTGGTGTTCATTCTTCGCAAATAGGTTTTCCTGGCGGAAAAGTTGAATTAGAGGATTTAGATCTCGAACAAACGGCTTTACGCGAAACTCATGAAGAAGTTGGAATTCATCCTGAAAAAATACAAGTTATTAAGCCATTTAGTGAAATTTATATTCCACCAAGTAATTTTTTGGTTTACCCATATATGGGAATTTCTCACGAAGAATTACAATTTATTCCAGATTTAGATGAAGTAAAACGTGTTTTAGAGTTTCCATTATCATTGTTTATTGATGATAATACAATTACTCAAGCAAAGATGACAACCTCATATGCAACTGATATTGAAGTACCTGCGTTTATGGTAGAGAAGTATATCGTTTGGGGAGCAACGGCTATGATGATGAGTGAATTAAAGGAAAATATTAAAAGTGCATTAATTTAATTGATTTTGCTACATTTGTAATCTTGTTAAAAATTTAGAATTATGGGGTTATTTAAAAGAAATCCTTTTGGTCATATATTGTTTTTTAAAAAATGGTTGATTAGAATCTTTGGCGCTTTAACTCATAGAAGGTACAGAGGATTTAATGAAATGCATATTGAAGGTTCTGATATTATAAAAAACTTACCAGATACTAATGTGTTATTTATTTCAAACCATCAAACCTATTTTGCAGATGTTGTAGCCATGTTTCATGTTTTTAATGCCAGTTTAAAAGGTAGAGAAGATAATATTAAAAACGTTGGCTATCTTTGGAATCCCAAAATGAATGTTTACTATGTAGCTGCAAAAGAGACTATGGAATCAGGAATTTTACCAAAAATTTTATCTTATGCTGGAGCAATAACTGTTGAAAGAACATGGAGATCTGAAGGTAAGGATTTAAAGAGAGAAGTAAATCCAAGTGATACAGAAAATATAAAAATTGCTTTAGATGATGGCTGGGTTATTACTTTTCCGCAAGGAACAACACGTTCATTTAAACCAGTTAGAAAAGGCACAGCTCATATTATATTACAACACAGGCCAATTGTTATTCCAGTTGTAATTGATGGTTTTAGACGTTCTTTTGATAGAAAAGGGTTAAGAATTAAAAAGAAAGGTATTCTACAATCTATGGTAATCAAAGAACCTTTGCTAATTGACTATGAAAACGATTCAGTTGATGATGTAGTAGAAAAAATGGAATACGCAATTGAACAACACGAATCATTTTTAAAAGTAATTCCGTTAGAAGCTTTAGATGAAGAAGCAAAACTTAATAAAGATCGACTTTGGAAATATTAAAAAAAAATCCCATCATTATAAACATGATGGGATTTTTTTACATTTCTAATTTTTTTAATTCTTCGTAATTTCCATATAATCGCTTAAGTAATATTCCATAGATAAGTTTGTAGAATAACCACATAAATAAAATAAATATACCTATAAATATTAATGTGAATAATAAAGAAAAGATTATAAATAAAGTTTCATGTCCACTTTCTACAACTTTATTATACATTTTAATAAATTCAGGGTCATAGTTAAATTGAATTATAGGCATTAAAATTGCTGTAAATGTAGAATAAATTATAACTATTTTAATATACGTTTTAACTGTTTTTCGTGTCTCTAAAATATTTTTAATTAAATTTTTTATAGATTGGTTTGCATTTATTTTTTTATAATTCAAATAAAATTTTATCATAAAAAAGCCTAAAATAGCATAACTAATTACTTCTAATATAATTAATATATGATATTTGTCCATTGAATTAAACTTTACAATACTCTCATTGTTTTTTAATAATAATGAAGCAATAATGTATAATAAAAATTCACCAATACTAATCATAAAAATCCACTTCACTATAGAAGAGGATCGTTTATGAAGCATTCCATAAATTTCTTTTTCGGTTATTTGATTGGAAGAGTAATCTTTGTTCTTCCAATCTTTTTTTAACATATCTAATTCATCCATTTTTTACGGATTTAATATTTTTTTTAATTTTCCTTTTACACGATTCATTTTTACTCTTGCATTTACTTCACTAATTCCTAAAGTTTCCGATATTTCTGCATAATTTTTATCTTCCAAATATAAAAAAACCAACGCTTTTTCAATATCATTTAGCTCACTAACAGCGCTGTATAGAAGCTTTAGCTGTTCTTCTTCTTCAAAGTTATAATCTTCCTGTTTTACTCTATGATACGTGTTATCAAACTCAATAGTAGTAATTGTCCTTTTCTTTTTTCTATAAAGTGTAATAGCAGTGTTTAATCCAACACGATAAGCCCAAGTAGTAAATTTAGAATCACCTCTAAACTTCGGGAAAGCCTTCCATAACTGAATTGTTATTTCTTGAAACAAATCCTTGTGCGAATCATCATCAGAAGTATATAGCCTACAAATTTTGTGGATTATATTCTGATTTTCTTGTAGTTGTTTTACAAAAAGTTCTTCTGATTCTGGATTCATGTCTATAAGTATGCTTTTAGGCAAAGTTGTTACAAGTATAGTCATTTTTTGTAGCTATACCTCTCTATTAATTACAAGACTTTTATATCATTACTTTTTTTGAATATCACAAAAGAGAGTAATCTCAATAAAAAAAGCTATTATTTCAAACGAATTTCACTGTATTCTGCTGAAAACATTAACTAGTAAAGTAATCAAGCCTAAACAATTACAATTACAAAATCAAAATTTATTATCTATTTCTAACTTGCTTTTAGTTTGTTTATTATCCAATAATAATTTATAAAGAAACGAACATATCATTTTTTATTTTTCTTACTATTAATGTTAACGAAAATGGCCAACTACTTTCTGAAGTCTAGTTAATTATCACTTACTTTCTCATATCCAATAAGCAACCCAACAAATTTACTATAACTTTCCATTCCATCTTTTTGTTGATTGGCTTTTAGAAAATTATCGTAAAAATATTCAAAGAAAGTATTAATTGGAGTTTGATATTCTTTCCAGAAAATTTCGTTTTCATTGAAGTTTTTTAGAACACCTTTGTTTAATTTTTTAAAATAAAGTTTGCTTTTTCCTTCTTTAATATCTTCTAGATTTCTGAAACAATAACGCACAGCAGTTGTATAAGCAGCATATTGAAAGTAATCATCTGAATTATTTATAGCAGCCAAATAACCAATAAAATTACATTCACTTTCTGAACCAATTCCGGTTTGATGAGCCATTTCGTGACATGTAGTAAAAGGTGTTGAATATTTAGGTTTCAAATAATTAACTTGTGCTTCATTAGTAAAAGGATTTAAATAACCACCAAAACCCATATAACTCAAAGGCATACTGAATAAAGATTTTTTTATACTTTTAGTATGATAATCAAACTCTTTTAAATCATTAGGTAATTTATGATAACCGTCCTGAGCCATTTCAAAGATCTCTTTTTCAGTATAAGGATTTATAATAGCAACGGTATCATTTGAAGCAATTCTGACTTGTATTTCATTAGATTTTGCAATCATTTTTTCTGTTAACTTTTCTAAATCTGCTAATTCATATTCTTTATTTATTTTGAATTTTTCGTGAATTGGAACTCTGTAGTAATTCATTCCCCATAGAAAATGAAAGAAAAAGTAAAATATGGAAAGAACTCCTAAAAACTTTAACGCATTAGTTTTCCAATTTTTAAAAAATATTTTTCTGTTTTTTAAAATCCATTTTACCATTAAGAAAATCAGAACACCATAAATAACATCTCCAAACGAAAAAGAAAGTCCCCCAAAAGTACTTCTTAAGCCTTTTGAAAGAGTAGGATAGAAGCCATTGCTATAATAGGTTTCTATAGTTTCAGGAAAAAAAGCTAATGTCTTTACTATAATAATTTGGACAACTAATAATAGGGGTAAAATATATTTTTTTTGCACTTTTAAATTTTTCATAAAATTAGAAATAAATATGGTGATGACTACTTTTTTTGTAAATTTGTAATTAAAGTTTATCAAAATGAAACAACAGAAGTAGCGAGATTGATTTACTAGTTGAGTTAGATTATTCTCAAAGAACATTTTTGCAGTTAAAACAAATGTAATTTGATTTTGAATCAATTTTAAATCAAAAAGTAGATTTAGTTTCTTCAATTGCTTTGTCAAAATATATAAAACCTATCGTTGACAATTTAAAAAACCGATTTATGCCAAGTTATTCTAAAGACAAAACAAGAATTCAACATCTTTTAGATTCCAATTTAGAAATATACAAAAGATTGTAGTTATAAGGAGTTTTCTTCAAATTCAATGATGATAAATTCTTTAGTATGACAACTTGAAGTAATAGGGGAAGCATCTAATTATATTTTAGAAGAATTACTAGCAAAACACACTTTTATTGAATGGAAGTAAATTATTGGTTTGCGAAACGTTCTTATTCACGAATATATCAGTTGTATGGAATGTAATTGAGTTTGACAATCCACATTAAAAAAAGCGAATTAAAAATAATTATTTTAGAAATAGACAAAAAAATATGAGCCAAGAAGTAAGAAACCTAGAACCTAAAGAACTTTGGAACAAATTTGCAGATTTAAACGCAGTACCTAGACCTTCTAAAAAAGAAGAAAGAGTTATTGCTTTTATGATGGATTTTGGAAAAAAATTAGGATTCGAAGTAGTAAAAGATGAAGTTGGAAATGTGATTATCAAAAAACCAGCTTCTGCAGGAATGGAAAATAGAAAAACCATCGTAATGCAATCGCATTTAGATATGGTTCATCAAAAAAATAATGATACTGATTTTGATTTCGATACACAAGGAATTGAAATGTATGTTGATGGTGACTGGGTTTGTGCAAACGGAACAACCCTTGGAGCAGATAATGGATTAGGTGTTGCAACAATCATGGCAGTTTTAGAAAGTAAAACTATCAAACATCCAGCTATTGAAGCTTTGTTTACAATTGATGAAGAAACTGGAATGACAGGAGCAATGGGTTTACAAGGTGGAATGTTAGAAGGAGAAATTCTTTTAAACTTAGATACTGAGGAAGATGATGAAATTGATATAGGTTGTGCTGGTGGAGTAGATGTTACTGCAACTGCTGAATATGATGAAGAAGATGCTCCAGAAAACGCTGTAGGTTTTACCATTACTGTAAAAGGTTTAAGAGGTGGACATTCAGGTATGGATATTCATAAAGGATTTGGAAATGCTAACAAGATTATGAACCGTCTTTTATTTGATGGTTTTGATGATTTTGGATTGCAAATTGCTTCGATTAAAGGAGGAAGTTTACGTAATGCTATTCCAAGAGAAAGTGTTGCTCAAGTTATAATTGCAGGTGTTTATGATGAAGCTTTTGTGTTTGATATGCAAAACATAATCAATGACATTAAAAGTGAATTAAAAACAACTGAACCAAATTTAGAGGTTGTAATTGAGAAATCGGAAACTACTCCAGCTAAAGTGATGCCACCAATGGCACAATACTTTTTAGTTCGTGCTTTGTACACAGCTCATAATGGTGTGTATAGAATGAGTGCTGATTTTGCAGATTTAGTAGAAACTTCAAACAACATTGCAAAAGTAATTGTTGGTGAAGGGAAATTAACAATACAATGTTTAACTCGTTCTTCAGTTGAAACGGCAAAATTTGATTTAGCTAATTCGTTACGTTCAGCATTTGAATTAATGGGTTGTGAAGTTGAATTTTCTGGAAGTTATCCTGGTTGGACACCAAACGCTAATTCTGAAATATTAGACGTTTTGAGTTCTATTTATGAAAAACAAAATGGTAAAAAAGCGGATGTAGTTGCTTGTCATGCTGGATTAGAATGTGGAATTTTAGGAACAAATTATCCTGATATGGACATGATTTCTTTTGGACCAACAATCAAAGGAGCACATAGTCCTGATGAAAGAGCAAGTATTTCTTCTGCTCAAAAATATTGGAAATTTGTGCTTGAAGTTTTAGAGAATATTCCGGTTAGAAAATAAAAGAAATAATATAGAAAATAGAAAGCCTCATTTTTAGAAATGAGGCTTTTTCATTTTTTGTTAGTTTGTCAATTCTAAAATTTCGTTTTTTGGATTGTT
Source organism: Flavobacterium sp. (assembly GCA_047622645.1). GTDB lineage: Bacteria > Bacteroidota > Bacteroidia > Flavobacteriales > Flavobacteriaceae > Flavobacterium. Next base: position 1,131 of record JBLHNH010000115.1, on the reverse strand, counting down.
ATTATTATACGCAAATAACTTAGAACAATCCATTATATTAGGCATATTATCAAACTTGCAAAGTAATTCTACGACACCACATAAACCTAAGAACAGGGTATTTTTACTTATGTTCTTTTTTGCATTTTTAAGGTGTCTTAAAGGCAGCTTATATCCACATTTTGTTAAAAATTCCATCTCAATTTGTAATAATTCTATAGGAGAATAACCATTGAATTTTCTTCCGAAATTTTGATTAATTAAACCAACATAATTAAGTTTTATAGCACCATGACAATCTGATAAATGTTTCCAAAAATCTTTATTATCTAGTATATTTCCAACGGCACATTCTGTACATGATTCTGGATTTAAGGTGTCGTTGTGAAAAGCATAGTATAATTTTTTTATAGCCTGATCAAATCTTTTTGAAGTTTCCATAGTTCAAAATTTAAAATTACTTAATAAAGTTACTAAAAATATGTAAATGAAAGCTTTAACAAATCATAAAAACATTTATAAATTTTCGCATTTGTAAATAACCTTTAAAAAAGAAGTATAGAATTGTTCATTATTCCTGCAATAATAAAACCTTTTGAAACTATTTTATATATAAAGTCATATTACTGATTTTATATTACGATTTATTTATCATGAATTCTAGTATTTCTTTATAACGTTTACTCCACGGAATTACATATTGAATAACCATTGGGGCATGTTTTTTATTTAAAATTATAGGTTGAACATCAGGTTGATATTTGTTTAATTCGTTTAGGAATCTTGCATTTCCAACTTTTATAGATTCATAAGTTTTACTTCCTAAATAAATCATCATTTTTGGAGTTTTTTCGTCTACAAAATAAATAGGTGAAGCATCTTTCCATTCTTCTGGATTATTACTCCAAGTTGCCAAATAATCATTTTTGTTTGTAGGAGGACTTTCTTCTAAATAATGTTTCATATCTAAACCAGCTGCATCGTTTAGAATTATTCCTTTGATGATGCTTTTATCTTCTAAATATTTTGGATTAGTTCCAATTAAAGCAATTAAATGTCCACCAGCAGAATGTCCTGTCAAAAATATCTCATTAGGATTGCCTTTATAGTCACTGATATGTTCTTTTGTCCAAGTCACTGCTTTTGCAATTT
>JBLHNH010000114.1:0-8324 GCA_047622645.1 Flavobacterium sp. | reverse complement strand
AAGCCTGTGATTTAAGAGATAATTTCAATAGATTTGAAGCTCAAAATTATGCCTTGTTAGGCGTAAGTGCAGATAGCGCAGCCAAACAATCTAAATTCATAGAAAAATATGATTTACCTTTTCCATTGCTAGCTGATGAGGACAAAAGTGTTATCAATGCTTTTGGAGTATGGGGACCAAAAAAATTCATGGGAAAAGAATATGATGGTATTCACAGAACTACTTTTGTAATTGACGAAAAAGGTATTATTGAAGAAGTTATTGAAAAAGTAAAAACTAAAGAACATGCTTCGCAGATTTTGAAATAATATAGGTTGATTTATTATTAAATAGAAAAGCCTTCTCATTCATTTTTGAGAAGGCTTTTTTTAGAACTACGTTTGTTTTTTAATTTGCGTTAGCACCACAATGATTAGCATCAATAAAAGAACCAATTCTGCCACCAGCTGCACTAACTTGTGATTTTGAAATACCATTTGAAGTTTGTGGTAAATTAAAATACGAGTAAGGATTGTTTCCTGTAGTTGTTATAATCAACGAAAACACATTGAGTCCAGTAAAATATGTTTCGATAATAGCTACATCTGCGGCAACTAGACCTTCAATATTGCTTAATCGTACAGCTCCAAGTTGGAAGAAACCATTCATAGTTTGATCTCCACCTGGCCCACGATCAATATTCCAGGCGCTATTACCTTGAGCATGTGAATAGTTTACGCCTCCAATTGTAAGACCGTTTACCCAAAATACATTAGCCCCGTTATTAAATGATCCATTCGCAAAGAAAAACCCTTGTGAAAAAGAACATTCTTCACCAATTGGACAACCAGGAGCAGAAATTATGCCTTGATTGCATGAATTTCCAGCTTTAATCCATCCAATAGCGTTGTTAACAACACTAAAACCTCTGTCAAATTTTAGTACTAAAACCCATGATGAAGCAGATTGAAGATTGTCAAATTTTACAAAATTTGAAGTAATAGATTGTGGGTTACAATTAGTTCCAGAACCTTCCGATTGTGATAAATTAGCAGGACTTCCATTTACAGTAGCCCAAACTATGTTTGCAAAAGTTGCGCTTTGATTTCCACAATTATTGATGTCAAGAATAAAGTGACTCAGATCTTTAGCATTTGTTTTAGCTCGCGTTATCGTATAGGTCCATAGAGACCCATTTTGACTAACAGAAACTGAAATGCTGTAATCTTCCCAATTGCTGGTAGAAGCAGATGGTTTCGCATTTAATGAATTGGAGTTTTGATTAGCTTCAGAATTTAATGACACGGGTTCATTACTACAGCTAAACGTGGCAAAAGCCACTGCGATTAACACAAGAATTTTTTTCATAATAAAAAAATTAATTTAATGATAAAAAGAGCTTTTTCGAAAAGAGTTTCGACTTTAATGTTTTGTAGGAATGTTAGAATTGGGTTTCTAATTGATTGTAAATTAAATACTTAAAATTAAATAAAAAAAATTAAATCGTTTAAGTCATCTAACTAACGTCTAAATGCTTATTTTCTACTTTTTAGTTTTTTTTTGTTGCATTTAGTTGTGTTTTTTGTTACTAATTTATATATTTCATAATAATCAGATTAGTAACATTATATATATATTAATTCTAAATAATTAGTTGATGAAGATAAAAGTCAAAACTAAAGAACGCGCTAAGCAAATTTTGAAGTAAGAATATGAAGTTTTCTTACTTCAAAATGGTCTAGAAAGCCAAATAAGTTATCTTTCTTAATTAATTCTGGTACACCTTCTGGTACGTTTTCTTCCCAAAGAGGTTCATTAGAGCAATTTTTTTTTAAAACTTCTCCAGAAAATATTTTTATTTTCATAATTTTCTATAGAATTAAACCATTACTTAGAGATCGATTCGTCTTCTCGCTTGTTTTCCTTTTGTAAGATTCCGTGTATCATCAAGGAACATATTAAAAGATGCTTTTAGTGGTGCTTTTCCTCTAATGTCAATGCTTTTTCTGTCTAATTATAAACGCTAACAATATTTCTTATGATATTACCAGAGGAGTTAATCGCATTACTTTAAGGGCAAATGCAGTTGCAACTAAAGCGATAATCGCGTTACGTTCTTCTTTTAGACTTCTCCAAATTTGGTCATAAAAAAGTAAATTCAAAACTTATTCTAAACAGCATCTACCATTAAATCAAACGTTTCTATTTACTAATTTGCAACACTACGTTTTTAACTTTTGTTTCAGGTAATTTGCACATTTTGTTTTGACAGGCATAAATTGTTGTTTGTCCTTCTATGTATTTATTTTCAAGTAAAGTAAGTGTCCCTTCTTTTTTGCCACCAGACAAAAATACATTTGGTAAGTAATAGGTGTCAAATTCTTTTCTCTTTTTTAAATAATCATTTCCAACTATTGCAATTTCATAAGGTTCACTTGCAAACCAAGCCATTAAAATATCCCAATTAGCATAATAGACTTTGCTTATTAAAGCGTCTTCTTTTACATTAGTAAGCATTTGTTTTGATTTGTTTATATACTCATCATTATAAAAATATTGACCAAGTATAAATAAATTTTTTGCCATTTGTGAGTTTGATGAGGGAATTACACTGTCTGAAATTTCCATTTTTCGGGCAATTAAATTTGGGTCAAGATCTGATGTATAAAAAAACATTCTACTTTTACTATCATAAAAATGTGTGATAGAATAATCTGTTAATTGTTGCGCTTCTAATAACCATTTTTCATTAAAAGTAGCTTGGTACAAACCAATAAACGCATCAATAGTAAAAGCATAATCATCTAGAAAACCATTGATTGAAGATTTTCCGTTTTTATATTTTCTATCTAATCGAGAATCTTTTTTCTTAATCTTTTTTAATATGAATTCAGCATTTTTTAGTGCTACATTTAAAAAGACTTCATCATCAAAAACTCTATAGGCATCGACATATCCTTTAAGCATTAAACCATTCCAAGCAGTAAGTATTTTGTCGTCAAGTGCTGGATGTATTCTTTTATTTCTTTCATTTAGTAATATTTTTTTTGCATCTAAAACCTTCAGAAGCAATTCCTTTTCTGTGATTTTGTATTTTTTAGCTATGCTTTTGTCTGACTTTGTTTTATATAAAATATTGTTGTTTTTTTCCCAATTACCACCATTAGTTACATTGTAATAATCTGAAATTAAATCAAAATCTTTTCCTAATAATTTTTGAAGTTCAGTTTTGTTCCAAACATAAAAAACACCTTCTTCTCCTTCGCTATCAGCATCTAATGAGGAATAAAAAGCTCCATCTTTAGATGTTAAATCTCTTTCTATAAAGTTTAAAGTTTCATAAACAATTGTTTTATAATATGGGTTTTTAGTTTTTTGATATGCCGATGAATATAAACTTACTAATTGTGAATTATCATAAATCATTTTTTCAAAATGTGGCACTTTCCATAACACATCTGTAGAATATCTTGCAAATCCACCACCTACTTGGTCATAAATTCCACCATCTGCCATTTTGTTTAGCGTAACTGTTACTGCATTTAGTGCATCTTTATTTTTCGTTAAATAATTATAGTGTAGTAAAAATTGGTACCCAACAGGTAATGGGAACTTTGGAGCTCTATTTTGACCACCATTTTTAAAGTCTATTTCTTTTTTCCAATTATTAAAAATAGTATTCAGATCTTCTATTTTAAAAGAAAGTTTTTCAGGAACAGCATAAATTAGTTCACTACTTTTTACTCCTTCTGTTAAAGATTTTGCTTGTTGTTCAGCTTTTTTAGGGTTTTCTTTTGCAAATTTTGAAACCTGACTTAACATTGACATCCATTCACTTTTTGGAAAATATGTGCCACCATAAAGAGGTCTTCCATCTGGTAACGCAATTACGTTTAAAGGCCAACCACCACTACCCGTTAGTATTTGTACAGCATTCATATATATTTGGTCGATATCTGGTCGTTCTTCTCTGTCAATTTTTATTGCAATAAAATTGTCATTCATATATTTTGCAACTTCTAGATCTTCAAAACTTTCGTGCTCCATCACATGACACCAATGGCAAGCGGCATAACCTATGCTTATTATAATTAATTTATTTTCTGATTTTGCTTTATCCAATGCTTCTTTCCCCCAAGGGTACCAATTTACAGGATTATGTGCATGTTGCAACAAGTATGGGCTACTCTGGTTGATAAGGAGATTTGTAAACTTATGAGTATCATTATTACTTAGTTTTTTTTTGTTAGTTTTTTCTTGTCCACAAGAAACAAAGAAAATTAGCAAGAATGAATATATAAATAAATGTCTCATTTTTTAGTATTAATTAAGCGTTCTAGTTTGTAAAACTTCTTTACTTTTAAAGATACAAAATTTAAAAAGAAACTTAAATCCTATTCATGGATATATAAAAATACAGTTATATTATTTTTAGAATTTCCTCATTTGCATAAAAAAAACCCTCAATTTAAATAAATTGAGGATTTTGTATTTGATTTTTTTTCATAAATTATTTTCTTAATTCACAATGGTCTAGAAAACCAAAAAGATTGTCTTTTTTAATTAATTCAGGTACACCTTCTGGTAAATTTTCTTCCCAGCCTGGTTCGTTTGCGCAAATTTGTTTTAAAACTTCTCTAGAGAATATTTTTAAATTTTTCTCCTCATAATTTTCTATATCTACCACTTTTCCATTGTAAGCAAAGAACTTATATAATTCTTTCATACGTGGATGTACTTTTAAGTTTTGTGAATTAATGATTTCACCATCTTCTCCTTCCATAGGATATAAATAAACTTTTAGATCTCTATAAAATAGTTTTCCAAAAGCTTCCAAAATTCCACCACTTAAATGACGGTAATACTTCTCATCAAAGATATCGACAAGGTTATTTACACCCATAGCTAGTCCCATACGGGCTTTTGTAAAAGTAGAGAAATACTCGACAACTTTATAATATTCTTGAAAATTAGAAATCATTACGGTTTGTCCTAATGAACAAAGCAATTCAGCTCTATCCATAAAGTCACGCTCGTCAATTTCACCTTCAGAACGTAAGTTTGATAGGGTAATTTCAAAAATAACGTACGTATTGTCTTTATCAACTTTATTTTCTTCAATAAACATTTCATACGAACGTTTATACATATTCATATTTACTTTAGTAACAGGTCTAAAACTTCCTCTTAAAGCAAGAATATTTTTTTTGTATAAAACAGCCGCTGGAAGTATGTTTTTTCCTTCTGGATTAAACATTACGGCATCAGTCATTCCGTTTTTAACCAATTGCAAACTCATTAATCGATTGTCAACATTTTCAAAACGTGGTCCAGAAAAGTTGATTGAATCAATTTCTAATTGATCTTTATCTAAATGGTCATATAAATAACGTAATAATTTTTTAGGATCATTATATTTATAAAAAGCACCATAAATTAAGTTTACACCCAACGTACCAAGTGTTTCTTGTTGTAATTTAGCATCAGTTTCTTTAAATCTAATGTGTAAAATTATTTCGTTATAAGCTTCGTTTGGCTCTACTTGATAATTAATTCCAACCCAACCATGACCTTTGAATTTCTTAGCAAAATCAATTGTTGCAACAGTATTGGCATAACTAAAAAACATCTTATTTGGATGTGTTTCACGCTTTAGGCGTTGCTCCATAAGTTCAGTTTCATGAGCTAACATTTTACGCAAACGACTTTCAGTTACATATCTACCATCTTCTTCATCTCCATAAATTGCATCACTAAAGTCTTTGTCGTAAGCAGACATAGCTTTTGCAATGGTTCCCGATGAACCACCTGCTCTGAAAAAATGACGAACAGTTTCTTGTCCAGCTCCAATTTCGGCAAAAGTTCCATAAATATGTTCGTTCAGATTTATACGCAATGCCTTGTCTTTTAATGAAGGTATTTGCTCTATTTCTTTGTCTCCTCTCAATTTGATTTCAGTCACAATTGTTGATTTTATTGTAAAACGTTTCACAAAGATACTTATTATATAATTTTTTTTTAGCTATTTTTACATAAAAATAACAAATTGAATATCTATTTTTTAGGAACAGGAACATCACAAGGAATTCCAGTAATAGGAAGCAATAATTCTGTATGTTTAAGCACAGATAGGAAGGATAAAAGGTTACGTGTGTCTGTTTGGATACAAGATGAAGACTTTTCTGTTGTAATTGATTGTGGGCCAGATTTTAGGCAACAAATGTTAACTTCAAAATGTACACAAATTGACGCCATTTTATTCACACACGAACATGCAGATCACACAGCTGGTTTAGACGATATTCGTCCATTTTTTTTCCGACAAGGAAATATCCCGGTTTATGCGCATCATCGCGTGTTGAATAATTTATCAAAAAGATTTGATTATATTTTTAATGATGAAAATAAATATCCTGGTGCACCTTCTGTAATAAAAAATGAGGTTTTGGAAAATCAAAATTTTCAAATTAACAATAAAACTATTATTCCAATAAATGCTATGCACGGAAATTTGCAAGTTTTTGGATATAAAATTGATGATTTTGCCTATTTGACTGATATTAAAACAATAGATAAAACGGAAATTGAAAAAATAATTGGCGTCAAAGTTTTAGTAATTAATGCATTAAGAGAAGAAGAGCATAACACACATTTTAATTTAAAAGAAGCATTAGATTTTATACATTTGGTCCAACCAAAAAAAGCTTATTTAACACACATAAGTCATTTGTTAGGTTTTCATGAAGAAGTTCAACAAAAGTTACCTGAAAACGTTTACATTGCTTATGACAATTTAGAAATAAAAATATAGTAAATTTTATAGTTATGAAGAATACGATTTTATACATATTCATTTTTTCCCTGTTGATTAATATATTTCAATATGTTAATTCTAATAAGATACTCGACGCTAAAGAGAACCAAATTGTGAATTTAAAAAAATATTTAAAAATTTCTCGTGATTCATTAACATTGATTTCTGAAAACAATTCATTTGATCTAAAAAACAATGAAAATGCACAAGAATATTTTTATAATAAAGACATGGATTACACTAAAATCATTGAAAGAGTTAACAACGATATCAATGCTTTAAACGCAAACAAATCTGGAAATCCATTAATTCCGTATGATATGGTTGACGGCAAACCATTTTTAGTAAGTAGAATTAAAATGGTGAATCACAGATGGGTTATTGCTGAATTTTCTAATGGAAAAATTTGGGGAGAAGTTCTATTAAAATATTTTATTGTTGGTAATAAACCAACTGAATTTGAAACGATCGATACCGTTTTGTTTGAAGCAACTTTATAAAAATAAATTTTATATTAGTTAAATTTTACTAAATTTAGCATTCAATTAATAAACCATGAAACAGTTTTTTCTATTAATATTATTATCTTTTACCTTTACTTCTTGTGATTATGTCATGAAGAAAAGAGATAGTATAGCAGTAAAAGTTGATACTATTCCCGAATTAGGAATAGCCATTGAAAAAGACCAAAACGGTTGTGTTAAAGAAGCCGGTTATCAATGGTCTATTATTAAAGACAATTGTATCAGAATCTCAGATGAAGGGTACCGACTAAACCCAATTGATGATTTAGCTAATTTAGAACCATCAAAAAGTGCTTACGTACTTTTGAATAAAGATGAACTGAAAGCTGAAGTTTTTTTACAAGATTTACCTAAATCAATTTATTTTACAAGAAAATCTCAAAAAGAAGATTTCTTGCTAAATAACTACAAGCTTTCATTAAAAACGGGGTACATTTTATCAGTGAATGATTCTATTATTTATAGAGCTGCTGAAACCGCTATCAAAGCAGTTGTTGGTTCAGATGTTGAAGAAGAATAATTAATTCTTTAGCAACCAATCTTTAAAATCATGAAAGTTTTGCGGTGAAACTCCATGTCCTATAGGATATTCTTTGTAAACCACATCAATTCCTAAATTTTCTAAAGCAGGTTTCGTTTTTCTTGCCCAATCAATTGGAATTACTTGGTCTACTACTCCATGGGAAACAAAGAATTTTACTTTTGAAACATTGTTTTTTAAATAATCTTCAGTTGCAATTTCTGTATTTAAATAACCACTTAAAGCGGCAACTTTATTAATTTTTTCAGGATAAGATAAAGCAATAGCTGAACTCAAAATTGCGCCTTGACTAAAACCAAATAGCGATACTTTATCAGTATCAATAGCATATTTTGAGACACATTCGTCTATAAATTCAACAATCAAATCACGTGAACTTCTAGCTTGATCTAAATCTGAAAATTTATTTTCATCAGCATCAAAATTAATGGCATACCAAGCATAACTTCCATACGTCAAGTCATAC
>JBLHNH010000113.1:0-8424 GCA_047622645.1 Flavobacterium sp. | reverse complement strand
ATCCAGCACTTGCAACTGGACCATTTATTACAACAAGTAATGATATAATGGGTATTATAATCTTTTTTACAATTGCAAAAGCTATTTTAGGTTTTTAATATTAATCACAATCTTCAGGAATAATTAGTTCTTTTTCAATTGGAGTAATTTTTTCTAAAATCCATTTATCTGTAATTTTATTTTCCCAATTGGTATTGTATTTTATTTTTATAATTCCATTAGGAATTGCTTTCATATCTGTTTTCCATTCTTCATAAATAGTCGGATGTTTAAAAAAAGGCAAAAAAGAAGGGCTATTTTTATCTACTATAAAGTGAGACTGTGCTATGTTTTTTCTTTTTTGATATTTTAAAGGTTTATTAGATTTTATCACATAATGATAATAGGGAATTTTATCAATAATTGTGTCTTTTAAGTTTTCAAAATAATATTCTTTTACCTTATATTTAAAAGGATATTCAGAATTATAAGATATAGCTATACAGTCAATAGTTATTAATTTTGTTTCTAAAAGTATTTTTCTATTTACTGTTTCATGAACCATTGGTCTTTTAAAACCTTCTTTAACAAAAAATTCAAACATGTTGTTTAAACTATCAGTTTTATAAGTTAAAACCTGATAACTATTTTCCTTTGAATTAACATAATAAGTAGGATTTGAAATTAACTTTGTAGAATCAATTTTATTTTTATATTCTAATATGTAATCAAATTTATATGTTTTTTGTGCATAAATAGTTTGACTTAAAAAAAGAAGTATGAGTAATTTTTTCATTTTATGAAGATATGATTTTAATTTAATTAGAAAAAGTTTTCTAAAAAAATTACCTTTAGCTTTTAAAATAAAATTATGTCACCAAACACTATAAAAATCCTTCATATTGATTCTAATAACCCTTTATTGTGGAATCAATTAAAAGAGTTAGGATTTCAAAACGAAGAAGATTTTACTTCAACCAAAGAAGAAATCGAATCAAAAATTCACAAGTATCACGGAATTGTTATTAGAAGTCGTTTTAAAATTGATAAAGCATTTATATACAAAGCTACAAACCTGCAATTTATTGCTAGAGTTGGAGCTGGTTTAGAAAGCATAGATTGCGATTATGCAACTTCGAAGAACATTCAACTAATTGCTGCACCAGAAGGAAATAGAAACGCTGTTGGTGAACAAACTTTAGGAATGTTATTATCTCTTTTTAATAACCTTAACAAAGCAAATTTAGAAGTTATAAATGGACAATGGAATCGTGAAGCCAATCGTGGACATGAATTAGATGGAAAAACAGTTGGAATCATAGGTTACGGAAACATGGGAAAAGCTTTTGCTAAAAAACTCCGTGGTTTTGATGTAGAAGTTTTGTGTTATGATATTCAAGATAATGTTGCTGATGCAAATGCAAAACAAGTCACGTTACAAGAACTTCAAGAAAAAGCAGATGTATTGAGTTTACACATTCCATGGACATCAGAAACGGATAAAATGGTAAATAAAGATTTCATAAATGCTTTCAAAAAACCATTCTGGCTAATCAACACAGCTCGTGGAAAAAGTGTCGTGACTTCTGATTTAGTTAATGCTTTAAATTCAGGAAAAGTTTTAGGTGCAGGTTTAGATGTTTTGGAATATGAAAAATTATCATTTGAAAATCTATTTGAGGCAGAAAGTAAAAACGAAAGTTTCGAATATTTGCGTCAAGCGGAAAACGTATTATTAACACCCCATATTGCTGGTTGGACTTTTGAAAGTCATGAAAAATTAGCCCAAACTATAGTTGATAAAATCAAAACAATTTACTTTAAGGAAGAAGTTTTAAAACTTGAAGAAAAACGTGTTACTGGGATTGGTGGTTTTTTCTTCAAAACTGACAATCCAAAAGAATTAAAAGATTGGTATAAAAATCATTTGGGTTTTAACACAGATGATTATGGTTGTACTTTTTGGTGGAAAGATGAAAAAGGAAACGATTGTTCCACACAATGGAGTCCTTTTAAAAATGACACAAACTACTTTGAACCTTCAGAAAAACAGTTCATGCAAAATTTTAGAGTTCAGGATTTAGAAACACTTTTAAAAAAATTAGTACAAGAAGGTGTAACAATTATAGATGAAATGCAGACTTATGAGTATGGAAAGTTTGCTTGGATTCTTGACTCAGAAAACAATAAAATTGAATTATGGGAACCAATTGACTCAGCATTTAAATAAAAAACCTTTCTAAAACTAACTAACCCAAAAACTAAAACGAAATGGAAACTACAAAAACACCTGAAGAATGGAATAAGCCCAACGGGAATATTCCTGTATTTAAAGTTGACCCAATTGTTGTATTGCTTCTAAGCTTTGTAACTTGTGGATTATACTTAATTTATTGGAACATTAAAGTTGCCGAAGTAATTAACGCAGTTTCAAATAGAGAAGTGATTTCTACACCAATAGCTGTTTTTTCAGGATGTTGTTTGCCAATAAACTTGTATTTTTACTACGTATTAGGTAAAGAAGGTTTGCCAAATGTTTATAAACTAACTAAAGAGTTAGAAAAAGATCAGTCAACTTTATTAATTATCTTAGGATTATTTTTCCCTTTTGCAGCTGCAATGATTGTTCAAGGAGATATTAATAGATTATACTCATAAAACCCTTTGTTTTAAATAGAATTTTAGGTATTACAGGTGCTTTTGCAACGCTTGTAATACCTTTTGTTTTGTGGTTACAAAACAGTAATAATTCTTTAGACACAGAACAGTCTTTTTGTCCTTTAAAAATGACAACAGGGTTTCCTTGTCCTTCTTGTGGAATTACTAAATCAATAGTTTATTTTTATGATGGAAATTTGCTTAAAAGTTTAAGCTATCATTTATTTGGACCACTGGTAGTTGGTTTTTGTCTTTTTATTATTGTTCTTTTTTTAGTTGAGTTAAAAACAAAAAAAACGTATTTTAGAGCTTGGTTTTTTAATAGAAAATTAGCGTATTATTTAGCTGCTTTTTTAATAGGCTATCACATTATAAGGCTTGTGCTTTTTATTAAAGAAAACAATTGGGATTCTATTGTTGAACAATCAATTTGGGGGTGATTTAAAATATAATATTGTAAAAAATTTAAAAAAAAATTAGTACGTTGAATTGGTATAAGAAAGTTGTTGTTGAAAATTATGCAAATTTCAACGGAAGATCAAGAAGATCGGAATATTGGTATTTTATTCTTTTTAATATTCTATTTGCAATAGCTGCGTATTTAATAGATGTTAATTTGGGTTTAAATTTTGAAGAGGGTTCTGGAGGACCATTTTATTTATTATACATAATCGGAACTTTTATTCCAGGTTTAGCGGTTGCAATTAGAAGATTGCATGATGTTGATAAAAGTGGATGGTTTCTTTTAATTGTATTTGTTCCTTTTATTGGAGGAATCTGGTTATTAGTGTTGCTTTTTAGTGAAGGAACAATTGGTAAAAATAATTACGGACTAGATTCGAAAAGCAATATGTATGAAATAAATGAAATCGGTAAAGAATAGAAATAAGTAAAGAAAAAATACTACTTAAAATTCTTTTCCTTTTTTTCCAATTCTGCCTGAAATTCTTCCATAACAGGTTTTACTGTACTTTCGGGTAAATCAGCAATTCTTATATACATTAATCCATCAACGGCATTATTGAATAATGGATCAACATTAAAAGCCACTACACGAGCGTTTTGTTTAATGTATTTCTTAATTAAAACAGGTAAACGAAGGCTTCCTGGTTCAATTTCATCAATAATCTTATCAAACTTATTCAAATCAGCTTCAGTTTCATTGAACACAAAATCCTTATCAGCATCTTTTAGTTTTACTTTGTATTCTTTTTTAGGATGAATATATTGTGCTATATAAGGATCATAATAATGCGATTTCATAAATTCAATCATCAATGACTTAGAGAAATCAGTAAATTGATTGCTAATACTTACACCGCCAATTAAATATTTATGTTCAGGATAACGAAGTGTTGTGTGAACAATTCCTTTCCACAATAAGAAAAGAGGCATTGGTTTTAATTGGTATTCTTTGGTAATAAAGGCTCTTCCCATTTCAATTGAACTATTCATCATATCAAATAATTCAGGCTCAAATCTAAAGAGTTCATGCAAATAAAATCCATCAATTCCATGTTTTGGATATATATGAGAACCAAGTCCCATTCTATAAGCACCAGCAATTAATTGTGTTTCGCTATCCCATAGAAACATATGATGATAGTATTGGTCATATTGGTCAAGATCAATAGATTCATTTGTTCCTTCACCAACTTCTCTAAAAGTAATTTCTCTTAAACGACCAATTTCGTGTAAAATATTCGGAATTTTATCGGCAGTTATAAAATAAACTTCATAATTTTTGCTTTGCAATAAACGACAATCATTTTCCTGACAATAGGCAACCTCTTCTAAAATTTGTTGATGATTTGCAGGTAAAACTATTTGTTTTGGTAGTTTTGGAGCCAATAAATTTAAATTAGGAGCTTTTAGAAACGAACTTTCTTTCTCATAAGAATTAGAAAGCATATAGGTTTTTCTTCTTAGGAATTCACCATAAGCTTCAATGTTTTCAATTTCATTTTGTTCGTTTACTGAAATCGGCTTGCCTATTCTAACTTTAATAACTCGTCTTCTTTGTGTTAAAACTTCGCTAGGCAATTTGGCCGTTCTAAACGTGTCATTTAATTTAGATAAAAAATAAAACAACCTGCTATTTTTAGCATGAAAATAAATAGGAACAACAGGTACTTTTGCTTTTTTAATAAATTTCATAGAACCTTCTTCCCAAGGTTTGTCTACTACCAATTTACCATCTTTATACGTAGAAACTTCTCCAGCCGGAAAAACACCAAGAGGTTTGCCGTCACTTAAATGGCGTAATGCGTCTTTAAGTCCAGCAACACTAGATTTCGCGTCTTTGTGATTTTCAAACGGATTAACAGGCATAATATAAGGCTTCATAGGCTCTATTCTATGCAATAAAAAATTGGCAATTATTTTAAAATCAGGCTCTTTTTCAAGCATTAATTTTAATAATAAAACACCATCAATTCCACCCAATGGATGATTAGATATAGTAATGTAAGCACCCTCTTTTGGTAAACGTTTTAAATCTTCTTCGGGAATTTCAAATTTAATTTCTAAGTCTTCAATAAGCCCATCAAGAAAAGCAATGCCTTCTAAATGTTTATTTCGATTGTATAATTTATTTATCGTAGATATTTTGGTCAGCTTCATCAGTAACCATCCTGAAAAAGTTCCAAAATAACCATATTTGTCTAAATTAATAGCCTTGGCTACTTCTTTGGCAGAAACTAATCCCATTTTAATTGTTTTTTTTGACCACAAACAAAGATATACAAAACAAATTAAATCAAAACCTTTAAAAAAACTATATATTAACAAATGATTTTTCAACTTAAAAATACTAATAACGATGTTAATAAATATATAAAGGAGTTTCATATAACGTTGGCTTTTTAGTATTTTTGAAGTAAATTAAAATATACATGAAGATAATCTCATATAACGTAAACGGTATAAGAGCAGCCATTGCAAAAGGATTTTTAGAATGGTTGCAACAAGCAAATCCAGATGTAATATGTTTACAAGAAATAAAAGCCAACGAAGATCAAATTCCGACAGAAGAAATTACTAATGCAGGTTATCCTTTTCAATATTATTTTTCAGCACAAAAAAAAGGGTATAGTGGAGTTGCTATTTTATGTAAAACAAAACCTAATCATATTGAATTTGGTGCTGGTATAGAGCATATGGACTTCGAAGGAAGAACACTTCGTGTCGATTTTGATACAGTTTCAGTTATGAGTTTATATTTGCCTTCTGGAACTAATATTGAAAGATTAGATCATAAATTTATGTTTATGGATGATTTTCAAAACTACATAAATGAACTTAAAAAAGATTTACCAAATTTGATGATTTGTGGTGATTATAACATTTGTCATGAAGCTATTGATATTCACAATCCAGTACAAAATAAAAATACATCAGGGTTTTTGCCTGAGGAAAGAGCTTGGTTAGACGCATTTATGAAATCAGGTTTTATAGATACGTTTAGACTTTTTAACAAAGAACCTGACAATTACAGTTGGTGGAGTTACAGAGCAGGAGCTAGAGGAAACAATAAAGGTTGGAGAATTGATTACTGTTTAGCAAGTGAGAGTTTAAAAGAAAGCTTAACTAGAGCTTTAATATTACCAGAAGCGAAACATTCAGACCATTGCCCTATAGTTGTAGAAATTGATTAAAACGTTAAGAAGCTAATCGCGCTGTTCCTTACAATCTTTTTGCAAAAACAACGTTTTTCTAACAATAAAAAGAGCTTCTTTGGTCGCTTTTTTAGAGTAACAAAAACAGCAGTTTTTCACAAAAAGTATTTTCAGTACCATCACGGCTAATTCAAAAATAATAATAACAACAAAAATAATAATAAATAATGATAAAAAAACTTGCCCTAAGTCTAGTAGTTGTTGGATTAACAACTTCATGTGTTTCAAAAAAAATCTATAATGACTTAGAAAACAAATTTGCGGATGTTAAAAAAGAGCGCAACAACTTATTTGACGAAAATACAACTTTAAAGAAAGACAAAAATGCTTTAGATATTCAAGTCAAGGATTTGCAATCACAATTTGACAAAACTAAAACAGAAAGAGATAAATTAGCTAATGATTATGCAGCTACAAAAAAGAATTACGACAATTTAAAAGCTTCTTATGATGCTTTGGAAAAAGATAGTAATCAAGCATTAGCGGCAAATATTAATAGAAATAGAGAGTTAATTGCTGAATTAGACGCAAAACAGAAAACACTAAATGCAGAACAAGATCGTTTAAACAAATTGAAAGCCGATTTAGAAGCAAGTTCAAAACGTTTAAATGAATTAGAAGAAATGATTGCAGCTAAAGATGCTGGAATGAAAAAACTAAAAGATAATTTATCTAAAGCCTTAAATGCATTTGAAGGAAAAGGCTTAACAGTTGATCAAAGAAATGGAAAAGTTTATGTTTCTATGGAAAACAAATTGTTATTCGAATCTGGAAGTTGGACTGTTGGAACTGAAGGTAAAAAAGCAGTTGTAGCTTTAGGAAAAGTATTAGGAGAAAATCCAGAAATTTCAGTTTTAATTGAGGGTCATACGGATAACGATAAATTTTCTGGAAGTATTGGTTCAGTAGAAAACAACTGGGATTTATCTACAAAAAGAGCCACTGCAATTGTAAATATATTAGCTGAAAATAAAACGATTGACAAGAAGAATTTAACAGCAGCTGGTCGTGGAGAATTTGCACCAATGGCTTTAAATGATAACGCAGAAGGAAAAGCTAAAAACAGAAGAATCGAAATTATCTTAACGCCAAAATTAGATGAGATTTCTAAGATGTTGAATGATTTAAATGACTAATATTTCAGCAGTATAAAATAAAACTAGACAATTTGTTTTTCCAAAGTCAGTTTTGATAGAGAAAGGAATTGTTTCTACTTCTAAAAAAGAAGGCAAAAGAGGTTTCAGCGTTTATCCAATTTGGGATAAAACAGCAAGTCATCAAGCTGTGAAAACGCAAAAATGGCAACTGAATTATTTTTTTGAAGTTAATAAAGGTTTAGATTTTAGTTTTGTAAAAAAACTACATTCAAATTAATTAGAAAACCTGTTAGTAGAAATACGAATCAGGTTTTTCTTTTTCTAAAGAAACTCCTTAACTTTACAAATTATTAAACCAACAAATACAACACTACTTTATACAACATACATTTCAAAATGAAATATACAACACTTCCGAACACAAGCATTAAAATTAGTAGAATTTGCTTAGGTACAATGACATTTGGTAATCAAAACACAGAAGCTGAAGCTCATTCGCAACTAGATTATGCTATAGAACGTGGCATAAATTTTATAGACACAGCCGAAATGTATCCTATTGGCGGAAATGCTCAAATTTTTGGAAGTACAGAAAAACAAATTGGTACTTGGATTAATAAAATTGGCCAAGCTGAAAGAGAAAAATTAGTTTTGGCAACCAAAATTGCTGGTCCAAATCGTGGAATGGAATACATTCGTCAACCATTAGATTTTTCTAAAAAGAATATCACCGAAGCAGTTGAATTGAGTTTAAAATACTTGCAAACAGATTATATCGATTTATATCAAATGCATTGGCCAGAACGTATTATGAATATGTTTGGACAAAGAGGAATTCAGCAAATTGATGAAAATTGGCAGTATTCTATCTTAGAAATTCTTCAGATTTTTGATGGTTTGATTAATGAGGGCAAAATAAAACACATTGGAGTTTCTAATGAAAACCCTTACGGTGTTATGCGTTATTTGATGGAAAGTGAAAAGCATAATTTACCAAAAATCGCTACGATTCA
>JBLHNH010000112.1:0-8479 GCA_047622645.1 Flavobacterium sp. | reverse complement strand
TATTTTGAGATGGGTCGCGTTGAATGGCTAAGAAACATGGGGGTTTCCTATAAATGGATGGAAGAAAACGGAATTATGCTTCCAGTTGTTTCTTTAACCATAAATTATAAAAAACCAGCACGTTACGATGACCTTTTAACGGTAAAAACTGTCTTTAAACGACAAACCTCTGTTAAGATAGAATTTGACTATGAGATTTATAACGAGAAACAAGAGTTATTAACAATTGGCTACTCAATGTTAGTTTTTGTAGACATGAAAACGGGTAAACCTACAGTTCCTCCTAGTTATGTAACTGAAAAAATATCAAATTTATAATGATTCCTTTTCTTTAATGATAATTTCATAAATTTGACTAAAAATGTCGAATATATCTTCGGCATTTTTTTTTCGTGTTGAAATTTCAATTTCGCAACTCATCTCCATCTTTTGAGAAATCATTTCGAGGTTTTTTTCTTTAATTATTCGCATTACTTTATTCATGTCTTTATAATCAAAAGATATTATGAAGTGTACATCGATTGTTTTTTCGATTATATCTGAAACTTCAAAAGTCATTTGAGCAGCAGTTTTATAAGCACTTATTAATCCACCGACACCTAGTTTAACTCCACCAAAATAACGAATGACTACAACTAATACATTTGTTACATCAAAAGACTGAATTTGACCATAAATTGGCATTCCAGCACTATTGTTAGGCTCTCCGTCATCATTTACTCTATATGAAATAGTGCCTGTTCCTAATTGATAGGCATAACAAAAATGACGCGCCGAATTGTGTTTCTTTTTGAGTAACTCTAAAGCTTCTTTAACTTCATCTTCATTATTTATAGGGAAAGCATATCCAAAGAATTTGCTGCTTTTTTCTTTAAACAGAATTTCTTCTGATGGTTGTGATATTGTTTTGTATGTGTCTTTTGGTTCTTCGCTCATTTTATAAAGTAACTAAAATTACTGCAATAATGGCTAATGCAATACCTAAATAATTTTGTTTTAAAAGTTTTTCTTTAAATAAAATTATTCCAAAAATGGTTGATAGCAAAATTACACCAATATTAATTAAGGTAAAAACGGTAGCGCTTTCTAAATTTTTATTGTGAAGTGCTTTTATTAAAAAATACATCGAAAAATAATTGGGAATACCTAAAAACACACCGCCAATTATACTCTTTCCACGAAATTTAAAATCCCCTTTTATAGTTTTAAAAATGGAAATAAGTATCCCAAAAAAGAAGGCTGATAAAAAAGTAGTTGCCGAAAACAAGGCAATTTCGCTTTCTTTTAAATAGGTATATTGAAGGTAACTCACACTTGTGTCGACAATTCCAGCGCCAAAAAAAAGTAAAATAGGAAAAATAAAATTCTTCATTTCAACTTTACCAGCTTCTTTTTTCGAAGTAAAATAAACAGCAACTAAAGCAATTAAAATTCCGATTACTTTTGGAAAAGTTATAGATTCTTTAAAAAAGAAAATGCCAAATAAAATTGGAATTATCATAGACATTTTGCTTGAAACAGAAGCCACTGAAACTCCGTTTTCTTGAGACGTTTTGCCTAAGATATTAAATACTAAAATGAATAAACTACCCAATATAAAACTTCCAAATAACCAAGACTTGTTAAGGATTGAGTAGAAATCTAATTTTTCTTCAGACAATACAATTCCAACCAAAAAAGCAACGATATAATTTAAGACAATGGCCTGAAAAGTATTGACATTAAATTTTGAAAAAAACTTAAATACAATATATAGCAAGCTTGAAAAGAAGATAGCTAGTAATAAATTAATCATTTAATATATATATTAATTCGTCACTCAGAATTTGATTCTGTTTTTTTATAGCATATTTGATAGTTGGAGCTTTAACACCTTTTTCAAAAACATTTTTTCCTTTAAAAATACGAGCTTCGTCCCATAAATTTTTATTGATGAAACTCTGAATAGTTTGGCTTCCACCTTCAATAATTACCGATTGAATTTGATGTTTTACTAAAACAGCTAAAATGGTTTCATTTAGATTTTCATTAAACGAACATTTTTCATAAATACAATTTTCAACTGTTTGAAAATCTTCATTTTCAGTTAAAATTATTGTTTTAATAGCGTTATCCTTTACATGGAATTTAGAATTAATTTTTCCCGATTTATCAAGAACAATTCGAACAGGACTGTTACCCAAATAATCTCTAGCATTTAAATTTGGATTATCGTCTAAAACTGTCTTTGTGCCAACTAAAATAGCTTGTTCTTCGGTTCTCCATTTATGAACTAGTTGTCTTGAATAACTATTTGTAATCCAAACTGGTTTTTGTTCATCTTTAGCAATTGGAGCAATAAATCCATCAGCAGTTTCTGCCCATTTCAATATAATGTAAGGTCTTTTTTTATTATGAAAAGTGAAAAACCTTTTATTTAAATCATGACATTCTTTTTCCAAAATACCGATAGTGACATTTGCACCAGCTTCCATCAATTTTTTTATTCCTTTTCCTGCGACTTTTTTGTTTGGGTCAACTGTACCAATAACCACATTCGGAATTTTATGAAAAACTATCAAATCAGCACAAGGTGGTGTTTTTCCAAAATGACTACATGGTTCTAAACTGACATAAATTGTAGCTTTTGAAAGTAACGCTTTGTCTTTAACAGAATTTATTGCATTGACTTCAGCATGTGGTTCACCCGCTTTTATATGCCATCCTTCTCCAATAATTGTATCTTCATAAACAATCACACTTCCGACCAAAGGGTTTGGATAAGTAGTGCCTAAACCATTTTTGGCTAATTCGATGCAACGATTTATGTATTTTTCATGTATTTTCACACGACAAAAATAGTACTTTTGTTTTAGAATATATTTTTATGCTGATTAGAAAAATTAAAAAAGAAGATAATGCTCAAATTGCGAAAGTGATTCGAGATGTTTTTATAGAATTAGAAGCTCCAAAAACAGGAACAGCCTATGAAGATCCAATTTTGGATACTTTATACGAAGTATATAATAAAGCGAACACTGTTTATTTTATAATTGAACATGAAGGAGAAATTATTGGAGGAAGTGGAATCGCTCCTTTAGAAAATGGTCCAAAAGAAATATGTGAATTGCAAAAAATGTATTTCGCTCCAAAAGCTAGAGGAATTGGAATGGGAGAAAAAATGATTCTAAAATGTTTAGATTTTGCTAAAGAAGCTGGTTTTGAAAAATGTTATCTGGAAACCTTAGAAATGATGAAAGATGCCCAGAAGTTATATCAAAAAGTTGGATTTCACTATTTAGAGGAACCTCTAGGTTGCACTGGTCATACAAGTTGTCCCGTTTGGATGATGAAGGAGTTGTAGTATTAAGATTTGAGTATTAAGTAGTAAGATATAATTATATGAAAAATAATTTTTTATTGATTTTGTTGGTTTCTTTTGTTGGATTTTCTCAAAAAAAGAAGATTAATGAAGAATATGATTACATAAACAATTATTATCAGTTTGTGTATGAAGCACAATATGAATATTTGAAAGATAATTATCAAAATGCCTATGATTTATTGAAAAAAGCGGAAAGCAATTGTCCTTTATTGAAACAAGGAGAAATAAACGAGCCACAAATTTTATCAACTTGCGCAGCATATTTAAATAAGTCAGAAGAAGCAGTTCATTATTTAGAAATTTTAGTAAGAGATTATGGTTTTAAGTTTGAAAATTCTAGAATTGATTCTATTAATACGAATATTCGAGATTTAAAGTCATGGAAAAAATTAAAGCGAAAAGCTAATAAATATTATGAAGCTTATGTAAAGCGAGTTGATTTAGATATAAGAAGTGAAATTTTAAAAATGAAAGAGGAAGATCAAAGTGTCAGAATTAATCGTGATTATGAAGGTTTGAAAAGAGTAGATAGTATTAATGATTTGAAATTAAGAAAGATTGTTGCCGATTGTGATTGCTTTCCGGATGAAATGTTTCCTCAATTTGGAAATTCTTCAATTGATGATCAATTCTTTCTCGCAACCATTTTTGCTTTTCATATCAATAGAGAAAGAGCTGAATATTGGAAACCAATCTTTTTAGATTTAATAAAAAGAGGTAGAGCACCAGCTGAAATTTATGGAAGCTTAATTGATAGCAATTTAAGAGGTGCAGATAAGTTTGAATTTGGAATATATAAAGGTACAAAAAGTGAAAGAATAAATGACTTTGAAAATTTAGATAAAAGAAGAATTGCAGTGGGTTTAGCTCCTTGGCAATTAGATAAAGACATTTTAGAACTTATTACAAAAAAGTACAATATAAAATGGGATTAAGGAATTAAAGAAAAATTAATTTGAATGATATTAAAACAATATAAAATAAGTTTCACCAAAACATTAGAATCAATTTATGATAAAGAAGAAATCGAAAGTTTCTTTTTCATCATATCTGAATTCCTACATCAAAAAAAACGAATTGATTTAGCTTTAGATCCAAGTTTTTCCATCAATGAAAATGAATTGGAAAAATGGAATTCAATTATTGCTGAATTAAAACAAGAAAAACCAATTCAATATATATTAGGAGAAACTGAGTTTTATGGATTGCGATTTTTAGTAAATGAGAACACTTTAATTCCAAGACAAGAAACCGAAGAATTAGTGGATTTAATCCTAAGTGAAAATTCCAAAATAGAAATTCCAAATCCCAAAATATTAGACATTGGAACAGGTTCAGGTTGTATTGCAATTAGTTTAGCTAAAAATTTACATAATCCAAAAGTTTATGCTTTAGATGTGTCTGAAAAGGCTTTAGATATCGCAAAACAAAACGCTGAAATAAATAAGGTCGAAATAAATTTCATAAATAAAAGTATTCTTGAAGTTGAAGATTTAGAGCAACTCACAACTCACAATTCACAACTCACAACTAAATTCGATATCATCGTTTCCAATCCACCTTATGTTCGAAATTTAGAAAAAATAGAGATTAAGAAAAACGTTTTAGAATACGAACCTCATTTAGCTTTGTTTGTAGAAGATAATGATGCTCTATTGTTTTATAGAAAAATTGCTCAATTGGCTAAAATAAACCTAGTTGAAAACGGAAAATTATATTTCGAAATCAATCAATATCTCGGTAAAGAAACAGTCGAACTTCTTGAAAATTTAGATTTCAAAAATATTCAGTTACTTAAAGATATTTATGGAAATGTTAGGATGATTAGTTGTGAGATTCTGAAATAAATTCAGAATGACAAGATTTGTTTTAAACTTCTGCAATCAAAAATCGTTAATCAACAATCTGCAATAAAAAAATTATTCATATCGCAACGCTTCCACAGGATCTAATCTAGAAGCTTTCATGGCAGGATAAACTCCAGAAACTATAGTTACTACAAAAGTTGTAATAAACGCAGCAATCATTGCCATCCATGGGATTGTGAAAGCAAAACCAATAGCAATTGATATTCCGTAACCAATTGATATACCTAATATAATTCCAACAATTCCTCCCAATTGACCAATTACTAAAGTTTCTGTAAAAAATTGCCAAGCTATTGTGTTGCTTCTTGCGCCCAAAGCTTTTCTGATTCCTATTTCTCTTGTTCGCTCACTTACAGAAACCAACATAATATTCATCAAAGCAATAGAAGAACCAAAAACGGTAATAATACCAATTACCCAAGCCGTTATACTTAAAACTTCTGTGTTTGATAATAAGGTCTGAATTAAATCATCACTTCTTTCAATTCCGAAATTCTCTTTTTCAACTGGACTCAATTTTCTAACTTGTCTCATGGTAATCAAAGCATTGTCAATAGCTTCGTCTAATAAGGCTTCATTATTAACCATAACATTTAAATCATAATTAATATTTGGAGCAGAAAATAAAGAACGAGCTACTTGATTTGGAATTAATACACGCAAATCCTGACTATTTCCAAATGTGGAACCTTTTTCTTTTAAAACTCCAATGACTTTAAATTTTGCACCACGAATTGAAATGATTTTATCTATTGGATTAATTGCATCAAACAAACCTTTTTCAAAATCTGAACCTAAAACACATACATAATTGTTGTTGGCAATATCAAAAGAATTGAAATTTCTACCTTTAGCAATTTTCAAACCTTTATTTGGAGAAAAATTCTCGTCAACACCAACAATATTAATTTCTGGATCTGTTTTTTTGCCTCTGTATTTAACTTCTATACCATTAGCTGCTGTAAACGACAAAGATGTAGTTGTAAAAGGGAAATTATATTTGTCTTGAAATTCTTTAGCTTGTGTATAATTTACGATAGGATTAACCCGAACATCTACATCATTCTGACTAATTTCAGACGAAAGATCATATTGACTTATTGAAAATGTATTTGCACCCATTGAAGCAAAATCATTTAAAATTGTGTTCTTTAATGCTGAAACCACAGTTAGAATTCCAACTAATGCTGTAATTCCAAGTGCAATAATAAAAACCGTTAAAGAGGTTCGCAAAGCTTGACTTCTTATAGAGTCCAATGCAATTTTCGTATTTTCTTTAAATAATCCTACCATGTTGTATTAGACTATAGAGTTTGTAAATTGTTACACATGCGAAGTAAGAATTTAGAATTTAGAATTTAGAAAGTGAATCGTTGATTTTTTATAATGCCCAATATATTCGATATTTGCAAAAAAAAAATAGATTGTATGAAGGAATATGATTAAAAAAAACGAACGAAATCATTTACTATTTCAATTTTGAATTTGGTAGATGATTTACCTTTAAAAACTTCAACTCAGATTGTTGCTAATCAATTAGGTAAATCAGGAAGTTCAGTTGGTGCAAATTATAGAGCTTCATTAAGAGCCAGAAGTGATAATGAATATGTATCTAAAATGAATATAGTTTTAGAAGAAACAGATGAATCATTGTTTTGGTTAGAAGTTCTTGAAGAATTAAATATCATCGAAAAGGATAAATTAAAACCACTTTTAAGTGAAGCAAATGAATTAACTGCTATTTTTGTAACTACTTTAAAAAACACCAAAACCCGAATCAATAATAAATAGGTTTAATTTTAGATTTCAGTTTTCTGAATTCTAAATTTTAAATTCTAAATTCTAAATTTAAAATGTCAAAAAAGCCAAGTATTCCAAAGGGAACAAGAGATTTTTCTCCTGCTGAAGTAGCGAAGAGAAATTATATATTTTCAATCATTAAATCGAATTTTGAAAAATTTGGTTTTCAACCTATAGAAACACCTTCTTTTGAAAATTCGGAAACCTTAATGGGCAAATATGGAGAAGAAGGAGATAGATTGATTTTTAAGATTTTGAATTCAGGTGATTTTTTAGCTAAAGCTGATGAAATGTTGTTAAATGACAAAAACAGTTTAAAACTTACTTCTCAAATCTCCGAAAAAGCTCTTCGTTACGACTTAACAGTACCATTTGCAAGATATGTAGTGCAACACCAAAATGAAATAGAATTTCCGTTTAAAAGATATCAAATTCAACCGGTTTGGAGAGCAGATAGACCACAGAAAGGTCGTTTTAGAGAGTTTTTTCAATGTGACGCGGATGTTGTTGGTTCAACGTCTTTATGGCAAGAAGTTGAGTTGGTTCAATTATATGATAGTGTTTTTAGCCAATTAGGTTTAAAAGGAGCAACCATAAAAATTAACAACCGTAAAATATTGTCTGGAATTGCTGAGGTAATTGGTGCTTCAGATAAATTAATTGATTTTACAGTTGCTTTAGATAAATTAGATAAAATTGGAGAAGATGGTGTAAAAAAGGAAATGCTTGAAAAAGGAATTTCTGAAGAAGCAATTGTTAAAGTACAACCATTGTTTAATTTTACTGGAACTATTAACGAAAAAATCGAAAAACTATCTAATTTACTTTCTACTTCAGAAGAAGGTAAAAAAGGAGTAGAGGAGTTGCGATTTATTTGTGAAACGATTCAAGAATTAGGATTGCAAACGGCATCATTAGATTTAGATGTGACTTTAGCAAGAGGTTTAAATTACTACACTGGAGCCATTTTTGAAGTCGCTGCTCCAAAAGAAGTCGCAATGGGTTCTATAGGTGGTGGTGGAAGGTATGATGACTTAACAGGAATCTTTGGCTTAAAAAACATGAGTGGTGTCGGAATCTCATTTGGTTTAGATAGAATTGCCTTAGTAATTGAAGAATTAAACTTGTTTCCAGAAACGGTTTTGGCTACTTCAAAAGCGATTTTTATTAATTTTGGAGATAAAGAAGCTCTTTATTCAATGAAAGCAATTGCTAAATTAAGAGCAAATAATATTAAAGTTGAATTATATCCTGACAATACTAAAATTGGAAAACAATTTCAACACGCTGACAAAAGAGGTATTCCGTTTGCTGTTTTAGTTGGTGATGAAGAAATGAGTAACTCAGAATTTACTTTAAAGAATTTAGCAACAGGTGAACAACAAAAAGTTGATTTTGTAACATTAGTTACTTTGTTAGCATAAATAAAACCTGAATTTTGTACTTG
>JBLHNH010000111.1:0-8499 GCA_047622645.1 Flavobacterium sp. | reverse complement strand
ATTAAAAGTACTTTGAATTTCAAAGTAAATAGATAAAAAAAAGATTTTAGGATTTTGAGATTAATTTTTCAAGGGCTTCAATATGATTTTTGAAGGCAATTCTTCCTTCTTTTGTCGCGATGTAACTTGTATTTGGTTTTTTGCCAATAAATTGTTTTTCGACTGTAATATAATTTTCATTTTCCAAAGCTTTTGCGTGACTGGCCAAATTGCCATCTGTTACACCTAATAATTCTTTTAAAGTTGAGAAATCTACACTTTCATTCACCATCAATACAGACATAATCCCAAGTCGAACCCTATGATCAAATGCTTTGTTTATGTTTTGTATAATGTTTTTCATTTTTATGCTGAACTTGTTTCAGTATCTGTTTTAGGTTAAATGTTTATAAGTTTAAAAGGTTATAAGGTTGGATTTATTCCATCACAAATAGTTTATTTTCTATCATATTTTTTATACATGACATAGCCATATCCAATGTGACAAAATCCAAATCCTATTGCCCAGAAAAATAATCCATATCCAATTAAGAACGTTGAAATTAATCCAATAAATATCATGGTTAATCCTAAATATTTCACATCACCTAAAGTATACTTACTAGCATTTACACAGGCTAATCCGTAAAAAATTAAAGTAACTGGAGCAATTAATCCGTAATATCCTTGGTAGAGTAGTGCTAAAGCAAATAAACCACCAGTAATTAGTGGAATAGCAAATTGAACTACCAACCTTTTTGAAGAAACATCCCAAAGACTTTCTTCTAATTTTTTAGCTTTTGCTGAACTTAAAATAATTCCTGTTATGATAGATAAAATTACAACAACTGCTGCAATTATAAAAAGTTGTTTGATAGCACTTTCGGTAGAAGTAGAGTTTATTTTTCCACGAACGATGACATATCTTGAATCATAAGTATATTTTATAATGTTGTTTGCTAAAAAAGCCCCAATTAAAGCATAAAAACCAGCTAAAATTCCGGATAAACCACTCAATGATAAAAAACGAGAAGATTTGTTCATCATGTTTTTTATTTCGGTAATGTCTTGAAGATATTTTTCGTTTTCCATTATAAAGTACTTTGAATTGCAAAGTAAATAAATATTTTTCAATGATGAACTATTTTTTTTGACTATTTTTGAAAAAAAAAGAAAAATGAAGATTTTAGGATACGTTTTAAAAACAGTAAGTTTTTATTTTGTTTTGGTTATCATATTATTTGGCTATAATTTATTTTTTGAGGAGTTGCCTAATGATATAATAGATACTTATGAAAAAATAGGCTACAGATTTGGTCAAGTTATTGTAATTGTTTTAGCTGCATTTTTAACCTACAAATTATTCCATTATGGTAAAAAATTGATTTTAAAATCTAAAAATAAAATAGCAACTATTGGAAAAGAATAATGAAACTAGTCCAAGAATATATTTTGTGTCAACCTGAGCATTATTAAGCTACAATGTCTTATTTGTGTGCACTTGTAGAACAAGTTATTTCTGAAGTTGAATTGCTTTTAAATGGCATATGCCATTCTATTATTACAAAATGAAATCTTTTTGTTATTTGAATCAAATCCATAAGGAAAGTGCCAATGATTTGTGTTTTATGAAAGGGCATCTTTTAAAAAATCATAATGATAAAATGATTGATAAAGACGCGAAATTGTTTGCTTCATTGCGTTGTGCTTACCTAAAAAAACATTCACAATAAAATTTTAAATTAGGTTGTATTGGAAGTCAAGGCCTTATATCTTTAACTAAACATTAATACTCGTTTTAATTTACTTTAATCATTTATTCTTAATTTTATACCTATGAATAAAGTTAACAAATCAGGATTCTATTTTAAAAACTATGAAGCACCTTACGAATCACCATTTGATAAGTTGTTTACGATTTTTAAAGAATTAATTACCCATACTTCTGGAGATTTTGACGAAGCTATTGATTGGTTGCGTAATTTGGATATGGAATACAAATTAACTACTCCAGATTACACAATTGATGATTTTATAGAAGATTTAAAGAAAAAAGGCTACATCAGAGACGAAGTAAAACCAGATGGAACTGGTGGAATGGGAATCACGTCAAAAACAGAAAGAGCAATTCGTCAAGCTGCTTTAGATCAAATTTTTGGTAATCTAAAAAAATCAGCATCAGGAAATCACAAATCTAAACAATCTGGAAAAGGAGATGAACAAACAGGAGATTTTCGTGAATATAATTTCGGAGATTCTGTAGAACAAATTTCGTTAACCGAAAGTCTTAAAAACGCTCAAGTCAACAATGGAGTAGAAGAATTTATGCTTACCGAACGCGATTTGATTGTTGAGGAAAGTCACCACAAATCCCAAATGAGTACGGTTTTAATGATTGACATCTCACACAGTATGATTCTTTATGGTGAAGATCGAATTACTCCAGCCAAAAAGGTTGCAATGGCTTTGGCTGAATTAATTACAACACGTTATCCAAAAGACACTTTAGATATTTTAGTTTTTGGAAACGATGCTTGGACAATTAAAATAAAGGATTTACCTTATTTACAAGTTGGACCTTATCATACAAATACGGTTGCAGGTTTACAATTAGCGATGGATATTTTAAGAAGAAAACGAAATACCAACAAACAAATTTTCATGATTACTGACGGAAAACCAAGTTGTGTCCGTGAAAAAAACGGTGAATATTACATGAATAGTAATGGTTTAGACCAATACATTGTAGATAAGTGTTACAATCAAGCCGCTCAGGCCAGAAAATTACATATTCCAATTACAACTTTTATGATAGCCAAAGACCCTTATTTGCAACAATTTGTAAATCATTTTACAGAAGCCAATCAAGGAAAAGCATTTTATACTGGTTTAAAGGGATTGGGAGAAATGATTTTTCAGGATTATGAGACAAATAGGAAAAAGAAGATTAAGTAATGTTCATATCCCAAAGAAAGTTTTTTAGATAATAAACAACAGAAAGTAGATATAAGTTAATTCTGCTTCACACAATTTACCACAAATACAATTTACATTAAAAAAAATGAAAGAAATAAAAACATTAGGTGCATTAAAAAAAGCAGGATATCAATCTCAAAATATAAAAGACGAATTACGAACTAATTTAAGAAACAAAATTAAAGCTGGTGAAACTACTTTTGAAGGAGTTCACGGTTTTGAGAATACTGTTATACCCGAATTAGAACGTGCAATTTTATCTAGACATAACATCAATTTATTAGGACTTCGTGGTCAAGCAAAGACGCGATTGGCCCGAAAAATGATTGAACTTTTAGATGAATATATTCCAGTTGTTGAAGGTTCAGAAATTAATGATGACCCTTTAAATCCGATTTCAAGATTTGCTAAAGATCTAATTGCCGAAAAAGGAGATAAAACCCCAATTACTTGGTTACACAGAAGCGAACGTTTCTTTGAAAAATTAGCCACTCCAGATGTAACGGTTGCCGATTTAATTGGTGATGTTGACCCCATAAAAGCAGCGAATTTAAAACTGAATTATGCAGACGAACGTGTAATTCATTTTGGTATGATTCCAAGAGCAAACAGATGTATTTTTGTGATTAACGAATTACCTGATTTACAAGCGCGTATTCAAGTAGCGTTGTTTAATATTTTGCAAGAAGGTGACATTCAAATTCGAGGATTTAAATTAAGAATGCCTTTGGATTTACAATTTGTTTTCACAGCAAATCCAGAAGATTATACCAATCGTGGAAGTATTGTAACACCTTTAAAAGATAGAATTGGTTCGCAAATCTTAACCCATTATCCAGAAAGTATTGGAATAGCAAGAACTATTACACAACAAGAATCTAAGTTGGATAAAGATCAATCTGAAACAGTTTATGTTCCTAGTTTAGCCAAAGATTTATTAGAACAAATAAGTTTTGAAGCAAGAGATAGTGAATTTATTGATGCTAAAAGTGGTGTTTCTGCAAGAATGAGTATTACAGCCTACGAAAATTTAATTTCAACAGCAGAACGAAGAGCTTTATTAGCTGGAGAAGATAAAACTTCTGTTCGTTTATCAGATTTTATAGGAATTATTCCAGCCATAACTGGTAAAGTAGAACTAGTTTATGAAGGCGAACAAGAAGGTGCAGCAACAGTTGCTCAACATTTAATTGGTGATTCGATTCATACTTTATTTCCAGGTTATTTTCCAAATATAGAAAAATTGGAAAAAGAAAATGAGAAAAATGCTTACACCGATTTATTAGAATGGTTTTTCAACGAAAGTGGTTTTGAATTACTAGATGATGAAAGTAATGCAGAATATAAAAAAATATTAGATGAAGTAAAACCTTTAGATGTTTTAGTCAAAAAATACCAACCTGAAATTGCTAAAGAAGATACATACTTTATGAAAGAATTTATTCTTTGGGCTTTGGTAGAATATAAGAAATTAACCAAGAATAGAGTTAATTCAGGTTACGAATACAAAGATTTATATAGTAACTTTATCAGTAAATTATAAAACAAAAAAAGTCGCTTTAAACTTCTAAAGCGACTTTTTTTAAGTTTTCAATGCATTAAATTCTAAAAACTCCTCCAATAACAATGATACGTTGTAAGAACCAAAATTTTTGTTCCGCAGTATCTTCACTTAAAGCAGTTGTTCTAATATCATTCATGTTAATATAACCACCTTTTAATTCTGTTTGCACAAAAAAGTGTTTGAAAAAAGTAAAGTTTAAACCCACTTTTGCAGAAGCTCCAAAACCAGAAACATGAAAATCATCATGTCTGTCTTTTGAAAGTACTTTTGCATTTGTTTTTGGAAATAACAGTCCAACTCCAACAGCACCAACTGTATTTACTTGAAACTTATCTGTATTAGGTAATTTAAATAATTTTGAAATATCATCTACACGAGCAATTTCAGAATTGATGTAATTTAAACCATCAGTATGTTCAAAAGTTAAAAATTGTTCATCCAAAGTCAATTGATTTCCAATCGGATTTTCGTTATAAGTTCCTGGATTTGGATAATTTCCTGAATAATTAACTCTTTTATTTTGATACATTACATATTTCATGTGATCTATACCAAGAGAAACATTGTAATGATCGTTAATGAAATAACCCATTCTAAAATTAGTTTGAGGAATTGTCATTTTTGCAGGATTAATGTAATCTGCATGCCAACCTTTTGGTTTATCATGTGCTTCTACATCATATAACGTAAAATCATAATCAGCTCCTTTAAAATGGATGTCTGATTTAGAAAAAGTTTCTCTATTTCCACCCCAATAAACATAAAATTTACCTTTGTTATGTGCCGTGTATTTTTCAGGATTTTCGACTTTTTCTTGCGAAAAGCTGTACTGTGAAAAAACACAAAAAGTTAGTACAACCATTAAAAATGATTGCTTCATTATTGTATTAAAAATTAAAATTGATTTACTGTTTTACGAATGGCTACTAGCTTTTTCATTAAGTTTTCGAAATAATCTAAATGCAACATGTTTGCTCCATCACTTTTTGCATTAGCTGGGTCGAAATGTGTTTCTATAAAAATTCCGTCAACACCAACTGCAATTCCAGCTTTTGCTACTGTTTCAATCATATCAGGACGACCACCAGTTACACCAGCAGTTTGATTAGGTTGTTGTAGTGAATGTGTAACGTCCAAAACCGTTGTTGCATATTGTTGCATGGTTGGAATTCCTCTAAAATCAACAATCATGTCTTGGTAGCCAAACATTGTTCCTCTATCCGTTACCATAATATTTTCATTCTGGCAATCTAATACTTTTTGAACAGCATGTTTCATACTTTCAGGACTCATGAATTGTCCCTTTTTCAGGTTAACTGTTTTTCCAGTATTTGCAGCAGCCACAACCAAATCAGTTTGACGTACTAAAAAAGCAGGAATTTGAAGAATATCAACATATTCGGCTGCCATAGCTGCATCTTCATTGGTATGAATATCAGTTACCGTTGGAACTCCAAATTCTTTTGAAACTTTTTGTAAAATTTTTAATGCTTTTTCATCACCAATTCCAGAAAAACTATCAATTCTAGAACGATTTGCTTTCTTAAACGAACCTTTAAACACAAATGGAATTTCTAATTTATCTGTTATGTTTACTAGTTTTTCGGCAATTCGCATAGCCATTTCTTCGCTTTCTATAGCACAAGGACCAGCTAAAAGAAAGAAATTACCACTAGTTGTATGCTTTATTTGTGGAATATTATTAATGTTCATAGTGTATTGTTTTTGAAGTTGCAAATATAAAAAGAAAAACCTTCTAAAACGTAGTTTAAAAGGTTACTTATGTTACATTAGGATAATTTTAATTTCTTATTCTGTTTTTCTAATTTGAAAACCTTTAGGACAAACCATTTTTCCTTTTTCATAAATGTTGAAATAGAATATTTGTTTTTTGCTCGAACCTTTAAAATTCACCTCATACATGTATAATAATCCTGCTCCCATATTAGAGTGTATCGTTGGAAAAGGGCAACAAGTATCTATTTTTTTAAATTCAACATTTTCACCATTTGGACCTTGTAAACCTTTGAAAAAATAATTGATAAAATTTTCTTCCGATCGATCACTAATAACTCCAATATTTATAGGATAATCTGTATCAACACCATATTTTGAATCTGTAGCGTACTCAGTAAAAATAAACATTCCATTCTTAATCATAGGTCTTATTGCATCATTATCAATATTCTTAATAGTTGATTTTGTACTTATACAAGATGAAGTAATAGCAATAATTGATAAAACTAAAATTAATTTCTTCATTTTAATTGGTTTTAGATTTTATGAAATATGAAATAATAGCACTAATAACAATCCCATTGGATAAGGTTGAAAAAGTATTTGTATACATATAATTTGACAGGGAAAAATATTTTTTAGCATCTTCTAAAGTCATTTTAGAGTTTTCAATTTTATAATTGATGATGTTTGTAAAATAATCTGGAGAAATATATTTGAATGAAATGTACAATACAACCGGAGTCAAGATAGCAATAAGTAAAGAAAGTATTGCTCCAGATAAGAATCCTTGTTTCCACTCTATTTTATTGTTGTAATAATTCTTCTTTTTATTAAGTAGAGCCAAAACATAAATGATAATAGCAATAACCCCAAAAAGCATAGTGTAAATAGGTTGAAATTTAACTTTTTCATCATGCCAGCCCATTGTTTTTTCAAAATACATCCAAATTAACAGGCATACTGAAAAAATAATAGCCCATTTTAATTCGATTTTAAACTTTTCCATTTTATTCTTTTAAATTAAAAACGCTGTAAAAGTAATAAATGTTTACGAAAGCGCCATTAATAAAACTTTTTTGAAAAAAATCCAGTAGAGAATTAAAGCTATATCTTGTGACAAATAAAAAAAATAAATATCTACTTACGTAATTGAATACATTAATTATATTTGCTTAAAATTTAATATATGGATTTTATATATGGAACTTGGCATTGGTCAATTTCTGGTTTTTTAATTGGAATGATAATGTTATCGTTGGTTTATTTTGGTAAATCATTTGGAATGTCTTCTAACTTAAGAACCCTTTGTACAATCGGAGGAGCAAAAAGAGCTAGTCAATATTTTGATTTTGACTGGAGAGAACAAAAATGGAATTTGGCCATGGTTCTAGGTGCAATTCTAGGAGGTTATTTTGCCACACAATTTTTAAGTAGTGAAAATATAGTTCAAATTAACCCCAAAACAATTGAGCAATTGCATACTTTAAACATTGATGCTCCAAACGGAAAACTTGTTCCAGATGCACTTTTTAGTATAGAAGCTATGAAAACACCAAAAGGATTTTTAATTCTATTAATTGGAGGTTTGTTAATTGGTTTTGGAACACCTTATGCTGGTGGATGTACTTCAGGTCACGCAATTTCTGGACTGAGTAATTTACAGTTACCCTCATTAATTGCAGTAATTGGTTTTTTTATTGGAGGATTAATTACATCTTATCTCATAATTCCTTTATTATTTTAATATGAAGTTATTTAAATTTTTACTTGTAGGGTTTATATTTGGTATTGTTTTAACTAAGACAGAAGCCATTTCTTGGTATAGAATATACGAAATGTTTCATTTTCAATCGTTTCATATGTATGGCGTAATTTTTACTGCAATTTTTACTGGTGTAATTGGTATTCGATTTTTAAAAAAGAAAGACATTAAAGGCTATAAAGGTCATACTATTGAGATTTTAGATAAAGAAAGAGCCTCTTTTAGATATATAATTGGAGGAATAATGTTTGGTTTAGGCTGGGCTTTAGTAGGTTGTTGTCCTGGGCCAATATTTGTATTATTAGGAGCAGGAATAATTCCGATTTTAGTAGTTTTATTTGGAGCTCTTTTAGGTAATTTTATTTACGGAATTGTAAAAGATAAATTACCACATTAATAATTTTAAGTAACTTATGTAATTTATATCCTATTGTTTTTTTTTTTAAAAGATACTATCATGAAAATTAAAATAGATATT
>JBLHNH010000110.1:0-8720 GCA_047622645.1 Flavobacterium sp. | reverse complement strand
AATATAATAATTTATAAATTCAAAAATAATGGATATACCAAACACAATAATTGGAACTATTTTCTTTTTAGTTCTAATTGCTCCTATAGTTGTAGTAAATAAAAGAATTCTTAAGAGAAGACAACAATTTATCAATAAAATAAATGATTTTGCAGCTGAAGATCTAAAAAAAGTAGTTGAATTTGATACATGGACCGATAATACAATAATTGGTATAAGCGACGATAATCAAATGCTTTATTTCTTAAGAAACACAGCTGACTATAATTTAAAAACAAAAGTTGCAATGAGTGATATAAAGTATTGCTTTATAAAAGAGAATAAAGAATCTCAGAGAATTACTTCGCTTGAATTTGTAATTGAATTAAATTCTAATAAAGATTCTATTATATTAGAATTTTTTAAAGTAGATGATAAAAACTTTATGATGGGAGAAGAAATGAGAATTATCAAGAAATGGAATGCAAAATTATCAGAAGGAATTCCTAAAAGCAAAGTGCTTTTATATAGTTTTTAATAAAAAAGAGAGAAGTATTAATACTTCTCTCTTTTTTTTATTTTTCTATAGAAATTTCAAAAGTTTTATCCCAATTTTTACCAGTTACAAAAATAGTTTTTCTTATAGGATTGTAAGCTATTCCATTAAATGCATCTATATCTGGATGATTCGTTACTTTTTTTCTTAATTCAGAGAAATTGATTATATTTTCAACAGCACCAGTTTTAGGGTTAATTATTGCTATTGCATCACGTTGATAAATGTTTGCCCAAATTTTTCCATCAATCCATTCTAATTCATTTATTGATTCAATCTTATTTGAATTTGTGTAAATATTTATATAATCAACCATTTCAAAAGTGTCTGGGTTAAGAATATAAATTTTTTCAGAACCATCACTCATATATAAATGTGTACCATCATTCGTTAAACCCCAACCCTCTAATTTTGCTTTAAAATAAGGTAGCGTCTTTTCTTTTTTAAATGTATTTATGTCATAAACATAAGCTTCATTATTTTGCCAAGTTAGTTGAAATACTTTATTATTTAAAACTGTAATTCCTTCACCAAAATATTGTTCAGATAAATCAATTTCTTTATATACTTTTCCTGTTTTATAATCTGTTTTTCTTAAACTAGAAACACCTTTTGTTCTAGTTCCAGCACCTTCACCATTTCCTGTCCCTTCCAATAAAGTGTCTTTGTAAAATTCAAAACCTTGTGTGTAGGCTTTTATATCATGAGGATAAGTATTTAGAATTGTAAATTTTAATTCTTTAGGAGATTCTTTAGCATAAATAGTGAAATTAGTTTCCGTTTCTGTAGTTAACCCTTCAAAATAAACCAAAGCTTTTGCTTTAGTAAACCCTAATTTTTGATTTTCTAATAAAAAAGGGAACTTTTCATTTTTCACAGTTTTCCCAATATTTTCATCATTTAAATAATAAATAACTGAATCAATAATTTTGTTTTTTTCATTTTTTAATGATAAATCTATACTTTCAGAAGGGTTATAAGCCTGCTTCATGGTAGAAGTATCTATAGAAAAAATATTTTTTTCATCATTTTTATCTCCACCACATGAGATAGATAGAATAGTTAAACCTATGAAAGAGAATACCTTATATTTAAACATAATTAATTTTTTTATAAATCGAATATACAACGTTTTTTTTAACCTACAATTGCCTTGCAAAAATACAAAAAGATTGTATATTTGCAACGGCAAGTCCTACACGACCAGCTCCTGCAGACTCCCCCAGGGTGGGAACGCAGCAAGGGTAAGCGGTTGTAGCGGTGCGATGTAGGTAGCTTGCCATTTTTTTTAATCTGAACTTGTTTCTGATTCTTATCAAAAATTTAAATTATCTTCCAACTCGGAGGATTTTTTTGTTTTAAAACCTATTCAATGTTTAAATTTAAAAACTAACAATTAGAATCAAATTAAAATTTCATTAAATTAAAACCAACATTTTATTTAACTTTGCTTTTTTAATTCCAATAAAAATTCATGCAAAAAGTTGTTTTCATTACTGGAGCTTCATCCGGAATAGGTAAAGCCATTGGCGAATTTCTACATTATAAAGACTTTATCGTTTATGGTACAAGTCGAAATCCTTCAAAAGTTGAAAACTCAATTTTTCCTTTAGTTGCTTTAGATGTTAGAGATGTGAATTCAATAAAAAAAGCGATTGCAGAAGTACTATCTATTACCAATCGAATTGATGTAGTAATTAATAATGCAGGCGTTGGAATTACAGGTCCATTAGAAGAAATTCCAATAGAAGAAATAAAGAATAATTTTGAAACGAACCTTTTTGGTCCTATAGAAGTAATGAAAGCTGTTTTGCCTCAAATGCGTATCCAAAAAAGCGGTTTAATTATAAATGTAACTTCAATTGCTGGTTATATGGGATTGCCTTATAGAAGCGTTTATTCATCCTCAAAAGGAGCTTTAGAATTGATTACAGAAGCCCTTCGAATGGAAGTAAAGACATTTGGAATTCATGTTACAAACGTTGCACCCGGAGATTTTGCTACAAATATTGCTGCGGGTCGTTATCATGCACCAGTTGTAAAAGGTTCAGCTTATGAAACAACTTATGGAAATACATTAAAAGAAATGGATTCTCACGTTGATAGTGGTAGTAATCCAAATCAAATGGCAGAAGTTATTTATAAAATCATCAATACACCAAATCCAAAAATTCATTATAAAGTGGGTGCATTTATGCAAAAGTTTTCAATTGTATTAAAACGAATTTTACCTGATAAAGTGTATGAGAAAATACTAATGAATCATTATAAATTATAGGATATGAAAAAAATAATTTACCTATTGCTATTTATGAGCAGTATTGTGTTTTCTCAAAATGATTCTCTTAAAAAAGAAAAAGCTTTAATTTATTTTGAATTTTCTGGTGGGCTTTCAAACAGGTTAGGTGAAGTTGAAACATCAAACAGTAATAATCCTTTAATTAATAATTATTATAAAAACCTTAAAAAAGGAGCTAATTTAGATTTTAGTCTATATTTTCAATTAAAGAAAGAATCAAATTCATACTTTGGACTTAAGTATAATTTTTTTACACAAAATTCTGGAATTAATGGATTGTATATTGTTGCTCCTAATGGAGATGAGGGTTATGGTGAATTAAGTAATAAAACAACTATTTCTTTTTATGGTGCTACTTATTTATATAGTACTAAAAAAGTTGATAAAGATATTTTTAATGCAGAAATTGGTTTAGGCTATATAGGTTATAAAGATAAAGCAGTATTTTTAGAGGAATATTTAATTAAAGGTGGTTCTATTGGATTATATTCTAGTTTAAGTTATCAATTATATTTAGGAAGTGGAATTTACACAGGTCCAAAATTAGGATTTCTATTAGGTTCACTTAAAAAAGTAACTATAAATGGGCCAGGAAGTTATTATATTGATAAAGATTTAGGAGATAAACCAGAAAGCCTTTCTAAAATAGATTTTTCTCTTTCAATTAGAATAGAATTATAATAGTACATTTAAATTTTAAAATTAACATAACTAAAAAGGACATGAAATTTTTTATTGACACGGCAAATTTAGCTCAAATTAAAGAAGCACAAGAATTAGGTGTATTAGATGGTGTAACAACAAATCCATCTTTAATGGCAAAAGAAGGAATTACAGGTAAAAACAATATTCTAAAACATTATGTAGCTATTTGTAACCTTGTTGAAGGTGATGTAAGTGCTGAAGTAAATGCCATTGACTATGACGGAATGATCAGAGAAGGTGAAGAATTAGCAGAATTACATGAGCAAATCGTTGTAAAACTGCCTATGACAAAAGAAGGAATCAAAGCTTGTAAATACTTTTCTGACAGAGGTGTTAAAACAAACGTGACTTTAATCTTTTCTGCAGGTCAAGCATTATTAGCTGCTAAAGCTGGTGCAACTTATTGTTCTCCATTTTTAGGAAGGTTAGATGATATTTCTACAGATGGTTTAAATTTAATTGATGAAATTCGTCAAATTTATGATAACTATGGTTTTGAAACACAAATCTTAGCAGCTTCAATTCGTCATACAATGCATATTGTTAATTGTGCAAAAATAGGAGCAGACGTAATGACAGGACCTTTATCATCAATTCTAGGGTTATTAAAACACCCTTTAACAGATATTGGATTAGCTCAATTTATTGCAGATTACGAAAAAGGAAATAAATAAAACACAAAGTTTTAAGGACATGTAAAAAAAGCGATTTTCAATTGAAAATCGCTTTTTTTATATAACTAAATTTTGAACACTGAACACTGAACACTGAACAATGAACTCTGAAATCTAATTCAAATTCTTCTCAAAATTAACATCAAATAAATTTACAAAGGCATTTTTTATTGTTCCATTAGCATTTAGAATCATAGATCTATGAATTTTGTAAATAACCCATTTTTCTTTGATAGCCTCAGAATTTACAGCATGAATTTCTATAATGTTTTTGTGGTCAAAATCATTTAATTTATTATTCCATTCTTCATAAGTGTCATCTATGTTTATAGCAATAAAGTTTATGTTAGGATATTTTTCTTTAAATGCAATTACTTTTTTGTGCACTGAATTTAGATGGGATTGAATGTTTGTATTACAAAAGAAGATAACAGTTTCTTTAGTAATTAGCTTACTTAAATCAACGGGTTCGTTTTTTTCATTTACAAATTTTTCGGAAGTTAATGTGTTACCAACGCCAAGTTTGTCTATTGAATTTTCAATGGTTTTTATTTCATTTTGCATTTTCTTATCGGTTGATAATTCAAGAAAACGTTTAATAAAAGCACTGTTGTTAAACATATTTTGTTCTTCCATTAAATAACGCAAAGCCAAACCATTTAATACATGATTTTTTATTTTGCTGTTTTTTATTAAAGTATCTGCAATATTTAATTTTTTAATATTGTTTTCTAAAGCAAATTCGTCAATATTTCCTTGTTTTTCAGTAAAAGTTAGGTTGTTTAGTAAAGAAGTAACATAATTTACATAGGGATAGAAATTAGCAAATGTTGGATTGTCAAAATCTACAGTCTTTCTATGGTCATAATAATCTATTGGTAAATCATTAATCACGTTTTCACCAGCAATGAATTTATGAGCATAAGGATAAACCTCTTTTTTATAATAATGAGGCAATTCTAAACTAGCTAATGCTAATGAGTCAAAACTATCGTTCCAGTTATTTTTTGATTTATGTTTTTCATATACTTTTTTTCTTAAGGCATAACTTGAATCAATGTTTTTGATAAAATCTTTTGAATTTCTAAAAAACACGTCATACATGCTAGAACGATCCTTCTCGTTTAAAAGATACATTTCCATTAAATAATTATTCTTTTCATCACCTCTTCCACAAAAAACAATAGAGTTATCAAAATCTTTAGAATTAATCATAACCATCAAGCTATCATTTTTATCAAAATAAACATATTGATATTCAGGTTGATGTTTAAAAATATATAATCCCGGAGTTAGAGAATCAAACTTGTGTAGAAAGCGATTTTTTTTATCTAAAAATATAGTATCAATTACTTCATTATCCTTTAGAAACAAGACATAATTAGTTTGGGGATTAATAACCTCACCACCAAAATAAGCTGTATAATCATCATCACTGTGTTTTTTATCACAAGATGTAAATAAGCTTAATAATAACAATGCTAAAACTGAAGGTAATAAATGTAAATATTTTGTCATACTATATTATTTCGAAAACAAATTTATAGTTTACATTTTAATAGCATTGTTAAAGCATAGTTAAATTAAACCTATTATTATTCTAAATAAGACTATAAAAAACTAAGAATTTAACACAAAAAAGTAAAGGTAATTTACTACTTTTGCAAAAAATTATTTAGTATGTTAACAGTTTCTAATTTATCAGTTCAATTTGGTAAACGTATATTATTTGATGAAGTAAACACTACTTTTACACAAGGCAATTGCTACGGTATTATTGGTGCCAATGGAGCAGGAAAATCGACTTTCATGAAAATTATTGCTGGTGAAATGGATCCAACTGCAGGAAGAGTGATTCTTGAACCAGGGAAACGTATGTCGGTTTTAAGCCAAAATCACAATATGTTTGATGAACATACGGTTTTAGAAACAGTTTTGATGGGAAACAAAGTTTTGCATAAAATTAAAGCTGAAATGGATGCTTTATATTTAGATTATAACGAAGAAAATGCCAATAGAATAGGAGAGTTGCAATTGCAATTTGATGAAATGGACGGTTGGAATGCTGAGTCTGATGCAGGTTCAATGCTTTCTAATTTAGGAATTTCGGCTGATTACCATTTTACTTTAATGGGTGAATTGGAAGGAAAACTTAAAGTTCGTGTCTTGTTGGCACAAGCTCTTTTTGGAAATCCAGATGTTTTAATTATGGATGAGCCTACCAATGATTTGGATTTTGAAACAATTGGTTGGTTAGAGAATTTCTTAGCGAATTATGAAAATACAGTATTAGTAGTTTCGCATGATAGACACTTTTTAGATTCAGTTTGTACACATATTTCTGATATTGATTTCGGAAAAATTAATAACTATTCTGGAAATTATACGTTTTGGTATGAAAGTAGTCAATTAGCAGCCAAACAAAAAGCACAACAAAACAAAAAAGCAGAAGAAAAGAAAGCTGAATTAGAAGAATTTATTCGTCGTTTTAGTGCAAATGTTGCCAAATCAAAACAAGCAACTTCTCGTAAAAAAATGATTGATAAGTTAAATTTAGACGAAATCAAACCCTCAAGCAGAAGATATCCAGCGATTATATTTGATACGGAGCGTGAAGCTGGTGATCAAATATTAAACGTTCAAAATTTAAGCGCTTCAGTTGAAGGAGAAATTTTGTTTAAAGATGTGCATTTGAATATGGCAAAAGGTGATAAAATCATAGTTTTCTCTAAAGATTCAAGAGCAACAACTGCTTTTTATGAAATCTTAAACGGAAACCAAAAACCAGATTCTGGAGAATTTGATTGGGGAATAACTACAAACCAATCCTATTTACCAGCAGATAACCATGCCTTTTTTGAAAGTAAAGACTTAAATTTGGTAGATTGGTTACGCCAATGGGTAAAAACAGAAGAAGAAAGAGACGAAGTTTATATTAGAGGTTTCCTAGGAAAAATGATTTTCTCTGGAGAAGAAGCGCTAAAAAAATGTAACGTTTTATCTGGAGGAGAAAAAGTACGTTGTATGCTTTCTCGAATGATGATGATGCGTGCCAATGTATTAATGTTAGATGAACCAACCAATCACTTGGATTTGGAATCAATTACAGCCTTTAACAATTCATTAAAAAACTTTAAAGGTTCAATTCTATTAACTACGCATGATCACGAATTTGCTCAAACCATAGGAAATAGAATTTTCGAAATCACCCCAAACGGAGTTATAGATAGATACATGACATTTGATGAATATTTAGATG
This sequence comes from Flavobacterium sp., assembly GCA_047622645.1. Classification (GTDB taxonomy): domain Bacteria; phylum Bacteroidota; class Bacteroidia; order Flavobacteriales; family Flavobacteriaceae; genus Flavobacterium. Next base: position 1,248 of record JBLHNH010000110.1, on the reverse strand, counting down.
ATCCAAAAATTAAGGAACAAAGAGCTAAAATGTATAGTTAATTGAAAATCCAATAGTAAAAACACCAAATCCCAATTTTTTAAGTTGGGATTTTTTATATCTTTACATTATGAAACACCTAGCATTACTAAGAGGAATAAACGTATCAGGGCACAACATGATTAAAATGGATGCTTTAAAAAGCATGCTCGAAAAGATTGGATTTCAGAATATTGAAACCTATATACAATCAGGAAATGTGTTTTTAGAAACAGAAGATGAAAATGCACAAAGTGTTGGATTTACTATTAAACAAGAGATCGTTAAACAATTAGGTTTTGATGTTCCTACAATTGTAATTAATAAATCGGATTTAGAAAAATGCTTGATCAATAATCCGTTTTTCAAAGAAAAAGATCTTGATACTAAGAAATTATACGTTGCTTTTATCTCAAAAGAATTAAACAATAACGCTTTAAATGATTTAAAAATAAGTCAATTCAAACCCGATGAAGCATTCATAGATGGAAACAGAATCTATATGAAATTAGAAACAGGTGCTGGAAATACTAAATTGACTCAAAAATACATCGAGAAAAAGTTAAATGTAACTGCTACAAGTCGAAATTGGAACACCGTAAATAAGTTACTGGAAATGTTTGAAGAATAGCATTTGTAAGTTTATCATATAGTTATTGCTTATTTATGAATTGGTTATATCAATAAACTCAAGAGTAATTTTCAGATTGCTTTTTTGTAAATTTATAAAATAACTAATAAAAAAGAAATATGAAAAGAAATGCCACAGCCGTTTGGAACGGTGACGTTAAAACAGGAACTGGAAAAATATCAACACAAAGTACGGCTTTAAATAATGCTCAATATTCATTCAAAACACGTTTTGAAGATGGAGTAGGAACAAACCCAGAAGAATTAGTTGCTGCTGCACATGCAGGTTGTTTTTCTATGCAATTATCAGCTTTTATTGGAGAATTAGATCATAACATTGAAAGTATTCAAACTAAGTGTGAAATAAATTTAGTAGAAGGTTCAATCATTGGTTCACATTTAATTGTAGAAGCTAAAATTGACGGAATTTCCGAAGATAAATTTCAAGAATTAGTGACTAAAGCGGAAAAAAATTGTCCAATATCAAAATTATTAGACACTGTAATCACTTCAAGTGCTACTTTAGTTTAAGTTTGTAATTAATTATAAGTTAATTAAATCCTTTATTTTTAATAGAGGATTTTTTTATTTCAATGAAGT
>JBLHNH010000109.1:0-8835 GCA_047622645.1 Flavobacterium sp. | reverse complement strand
CTGGCGCGATCACAAAAAAAGCCTTGCATTTGCAAGGTTTTTTTGTTTATGTTGTGGTTCAGTTTTATTTCTTTTATTTTAAAGAATATGTTTTTTTAGTAAAAATTTTGTTACAAGTAATTTTTAATCAACTATTTCAAATAGTTGATTAAACCTTTTTATCAATTTTTTATTTTCTCTTTTTAAACTACATCTTGAGTAAAAAAAAGTAAAAACTATTAGTAAATTAAATATTATGTATATAAAATTTGGTATGTTTTTTTTAAAATTAAAATAGAAAAAACAATTACCAATAATTATTGCCACAACAGGAAAAATTTTAAACAAAACAATTCCAATTTTATTTATAGGTTGAACACTGTAATTTAGTTTTAGCTCATTATTAATGTTTTGATACTTTCCTTTAATTATACAATTAGGGAAAGTAAAATTATAATTTATTGTAAGTTGAAAAGTTGAATCATTAAATTTTCCATAAAAATTTTTGAGCTATAAAAAAATATAGAAAAAAGGCCAAGTGTTATTTGTAAGTGAGGTAATCCAATTTTTGTATTATTTTTTAGTCTATCTCTAAATTCTGTTATATCAAGTTTAGATTTCATTAATAAAGATTTTTTGTTTTTTTGAGAGTAATTATCTAATAATTCCAGAAAATATCTAAATTATTTAAAATTTATTTTTAACTCTAAAAAACAATCAAATTAATATCTCTATATTCAATGTTAAACCAATCTGCTATTGATTTATTGGTTAATAAACCGTGATAAGAGTAAACACCATTTTTCAAACCTCTATTGCACCTAATAGCACTTTCTAAGCCACCATCTTCAGCAATTTGCAATAAGAACGGTGTTATGATATTACTTATTGATAAAGACGCTGTTTTTGAATATCTAGAAGGAATATTTGGAACACAGTAATGAATTACATCATTCTTGATAAAAGTTGGTTTTTCATGCGTAGTAACTTCTGAAGTTTCAAAACTTCCGCCAGAATCAATACTTACATCAACGATTACAGCACCTTTTTTCATGTTTTCTACCATAGCCTCAGTAACTACAATTGGTGTTCTGTTTTTACCTCTCATGGCACCAATAGCAACATCACATCTTCGTAAAGCTTTAATTAGTGATTTGTCTTGAATAGTTGAAGTAAATATGCGTTGATTTAATAAATTTTGAAGTCTTCTTAATTTGGTAATAGAATTATCAAAAACTTTTACATTTGCACCAAGTCCAATTGCTGTTCTTGCTGCAAATTCAGCTACTGTTCCAGCACCAAGTATTACTACTTCTGTAGGTGGAACACCTGTAATGTTTCCAAGTAAAAGACCTTTACCAATATTTTCATTAATCATTAGTTCAGCTGCAATTAGTATTGAAGCCGTTCCAGCAATTTCGGAAAGTGATTTTACTGCAGGATAAGAGCCATCTTCGTCTTTTATGAATTCATAAGCTAATGCTGTAATTTTTTTTTTAGCTAAAGCTTCAAAATAGGCTTTATTTTGAGTTTTTAATTGGATCGCAGATAGAAAAATTGTTTTTGGATTTATTAAATCTATTTCATCAATCGTCGGTGGCTCAATTTTAAGAATCATGGGACAATTAAAAACTTTTTTTGTGTCTTTTGTTACTTCAGCTCCAGCTTTACTATAATCTAAATCAGTAAAACTTGAACTTTCTCCAGCTCCAGACTCAATCATTACTCTGTGACCCTGATCTACTAATGAACTAACGGCATCTGGTGTTAAACAAATTCTTCGTTCTTGATAAGATATCTCTTTTGGTATTCCTATAAATAATTCACATTTATGTCTTGCAATTTCAAGCTTTTCTTCTTGAGGCATTAGTTGCATTTTAGAAAAAGGGGAAAATGATGCCATAGTTTTTAGTTAAGTTTTGCCAAGTTACTTATTTTTTTCAATATTTAAAAAAATGTTTTTAAATAAAATAAAGCGGTTTAGTTAATTAAAATTAATTGACGTTTACCATTTTCAACTTCTTTCATAATAATTCTTGCATGATCAATTGGAATAAGGTTTGGAGTTTTTTCTGGCCATTCAATAAAACACCAATTTCCTGAATAAAAATATTCATCTAAACCCATATCATACCCTTCAATTTCACTGTTTAATCGATATAAATCAAAATGATAAATAGGTTCTAATTCTGTGGTGCGATATTCATTTACTATCGAAAAGGTTGGACTACTGCTATTATCAGACACGTTTAATTCTTTAACTAATGCCTTTATTAAAGTTGTTTTCCCAACACCCATTAATGCATCAAAAGTTATGACTTTCTTTAAACTTGGTGTTGAAAGTATTTTTTGAGCAACTTGCTGTATTTCATCTAATGAAAAAGTAATTTCCATCTAAATTTTATTTATAATCAATTAAAAATTAGTTTCTTGGTTCAAGCACCAAAAAAGGAATAATCATTTCTTCTAAAGAAATTCCTCCGTGTTGGTAAGTATTACGATAATAACTTACATAATGGTTAAAGTTATTTACATAAGCCAAAAATAAGTCATTCTTAGCAAAAATATAAGAACTACTCATGTTAATTGTTGGTAAACCTATTTTTTTAGGGTCTTTTACTGCATAAACATCTCTGTCCTCATAAGTTAGACTTCTACCTGTTTTATAACGAAGATTTAAACTAGTATTTTTATCTCCAATTACTTTTGAAGGATTTTTACAGTTTATTGTTCCGTGATCTGTTGTCAAAATTAATTTAAAACCCATTTGTTGTGCTTGTTGAATCATGTCTAACAAAGGAGAATTTTTGAACCAACTCAATGTAAGTGAACGATAAGCTTTGTCATTAGAAGCTAATTCTTTAACGACATCCATTTCTGTTTTGGAATGAGATAGCATATCCACAAAATTATAAACAATAGTAGTTAAATCATTATCTTTTAATCCTTTAAAGTTTTCAGCTAATTTTTTTCCATCTCTAAAATTTGTGATTTTATAATATTCTTGTTTGATATTTAATCCCAAACGTTTTAATTGTTCTGATAAAAAGTCAGCTTCATGCATGTTTTTTCCACCTTCATCAACATCATTTTTCCAATATTGAGGAAATTTTTTCTCCATATCTAAAGGTGTTAAGCCGCTAAATATTGCATTACGAGCGTATTGAGTAGCTGTAGGTAAGATAGAGAAGTAGCTAACTTCTTTTTCTTTTTTATAATGATTGTTTACGATGCTTTCAAAAGCTTTCCATTGGTCATAACGTAAATTATCAATTACAATAAATAGGATTGGTTTTTCTTTTTTTCTAATTTCTGGAGCGACTAATTCACCAAATATTTCATGTGATAAAAAAGGTTTGTCTTTGGTATTTGTGAACCAATCTTCATAATTACGTTCAATAAATTTACCAAACTGCATGTTCGCTTCTGCTTTTTGACTTTCCAATATTTCAATCATACTTTGCGATTCAATATTTTCAAGCTCTAATTCCCAAAAAACTAGACGTTTATACATTTCCACCCAATCTTCAAAAGAATTGACCGAAGCCATATCCATTGCTATTTTTCTGAATTCTTTTTGGTAATCTAAAGTAGTTTTGTCTGAAACTAATCGTGAATGATCCAAATTCTTCTTCAAACTCAATAAAATCTGATTAGGATTTACGGGTTTTATTAAATAATCAGCAATTTTAGAACCAATGGCTTCTTCCATTATATATTCCTCTTCACTCTTGGTAATCATAATCATTGGAACAGAAGATTTTTTCTCTTTCATTTCAGAAAGTGTTTCCAATCCACTTAAACCAGGCATATTTTCGTCTAAAAAAACGATATCAAAGTTAGTTTCTTCAAATAAATCGATAGCGTCTTGCCCGTTGTTACAAGTTGTAACATCGTAGTTTTTCTTTTCAAGGAATAATATATGAGGTTTTAACAAATCAATTTCGTCATCCACCCAAAGGATTTTTATTTTATTCATGTTTTTATTTTCTAAATAGTATATTAAATATTCACTCAAACCTTATTGCAAGTTACTGTTTAAACAACGTTGAATATATTAAAATTAGTATAAAATTTTAAAAATTATAGTAATAAAATAAAACTAAATGTAAAATCTTAATTTTTCATACTTTTGTAAAAAATAACTAAGTGAGTCAAATCAATAAACGCAAAATTTTTAACGATCCAATTTATGGTTTCATAACGATTCCTAATACGTTAATTTACGATTTAATACAGCATCCTTATTTTCAGCGTTTAAGACGTATTTCGCAAATGGGTTTGACTTATTTAGTTTATCCAGGAGCACATCATACTCGTTTTCATCATGCTTTAGGTTGTATGCATTTGATGCAAAAAGCAATTCAAACACTTCGTTTTAAAACAGTACAAATATCTGAAGAAGAAGAAAATGCCCTTTTAATAGCAATTTTGCTACATGATATTGGTCATGGCCCATTTAGTCATGCTATGGAACAAAGTATAGTGGAAGAAGTGCACCACGAACAACTTTCATTATTGTTTATGGAAAAATTAAATGAAGAGTTTGATGGAAAGTTATCATTAGCGATTCAAATATTTAAAGAACAATATCATCGTAAATTTATGTTGCAATTAGTTTCTAGTCAGTTGGATATGGATAGAATGGATTATTTGCGAAGAGATAGTTTTTATAGCGGTGTTGCAGAAGGAAATATCAACAGTGAGCGTTTAATTCAAATGATGAACGTACAAGATGATGTTTTAGTAATTGAAGAAAAAGGAATTTATTCGGTTGAAAAATTCTTAATGGCAAGACGATTGATGTATTGGCAAGCCTATTTACACAAAACAAGTGTGGTTTCTGAAATTATTTTGATGAATATTCTAAAAAGAGCAAAAGAATTAACAAAAAATAAAATTATTTTAAACTGTAGTGAACCTCTACAATTCTTTTTAAAGAATAAAATTTCATTAGATAATTTTGATTCTAAAGTGTTGCAAACATTTTCATATTTAGATGATTTTGATGTGATGAGTGCGATTAAAAACTGGCAATTTCATGATGATTTTGTGTTAAGTTCACTCTCAAAAATGATTATCAATAGAGATCTATTAAAGATTCAAATGATGAGTGATAAGCCTAAGAAAGAGAGTTTGTTAGTTTATAAAGAAAAGTTTGTTTCAAAATACAAAACGAATCCTTTAGAAACAAAATATTTTGTTTTTAAAGGAAAGATAAAAAATCAAGCTTACAACAAAGAAAGTGAACCTATTTGCATCTTAAAAAAAGATGGTTCTGTTGAAGATGTAGCACATGCATCAGACCAGTTAAACCTTAAAGCTTTATCAAAACCAGTGACAAAATATTTTATTTGTTACCCAAAAGAATTGATAGTTGCGTAGCTATTTGATTTAATTTTATATTTTTGTGAGATTGAAATTAATTTAACATAGTTTTAAATAGTAAAAAACATAGTTTCAAAAAGTAGATTCCATCAGGTTTGGTGGTAACTTAAAAATTTTAAATGAAGTTTACAGCAGAACAAATTGCAGGTATATTAAATGGTGAAGTACTAGGGGATCCTAATGCTGAAGTCTATAAATTAGCCAAAATTGAAGAAGGAACAGAAGGTTCGTTGACTTTTTTAGCCAATAAAAAATATGTGAATTACATATATTCAACATTAGCTACAATAACAATTGTAAATAATGATTTCGTTCCAGAGCAAGAAATTACGACCACATTGATTAAAGTAGAAGATGCTTATAAAGCATTTTCAACACTTTTAGAGTATTACAATCAAGTAAAGTTAATGAAATCAGGTATTGAACAACCTTCAGTGATTTCAGACAATGTAACATACGGTGATGGTCTATATTTAGGTAGCTTTTGTTACATTGGAAAAAATGTTTCTATTGGTCAAAACGTAAAAATTTATCCAAACTCATTCATTGGAGATAATGTAATTATTGGCGATAACTGCGTTTTCTTTGCAGGAGTTAGAGTTTATTCAGAATCAGAAATAGGTAATAATTGTACTTTTCACTCAGGTTGTATTATTGGATCTGATGGATTTGGGTTTGCTCCTCTAGAAGATGGGACTTATTCAAAAATTCCTCAAATCGGAAATGTAATTATAGAGGATAATGTTGAAGTTGGTGCAAATACTACCATTGATAGAGCAACTTTAGGTTCAACATTTATTAGAAAAGGTGTAAAACTCGATAATCATATTCAAGTAGCTCATAACGTTGAAATCGATGAAAATACAGTAATTGCAGCTCAAACTGGAATTGCTGGTTCAACAAAAATTGGTAAAAACTGCATGATTGGTGGCCAAGTTGGTATTTCAGGTCATTTGGTAATTGGGAATGGTGTAAAAATTCAAGCTCAATCTGGTATAGGTAAAAGTATTGGAGATAATGAAGTTGTTCAAGGATCACCAGCGTTTAATTATGGTGATTTTGCAAAGTCTTTTGTGCATTTCAGAAATTTACCAAATATTGTAAATGAATTAGAAGAATTAAAGAAAAAATAACAAGTTTAAATTATATATTTTATGGTTAAGCAAACAACCATCGCAAGCGAAATTACTCTAAAAGGAGTTGGTCTACATACAGGTCAAGATGTTACAATGACATTTAAACCCGCACCAGTTAATAACGGATATTCATTTGTTCGTGTTGATTTAGAAGGGCATCCAGTTATTGAAGCAGATGCCAGTTACGTTATTAATACTCAACGTGGTACAAATCTAGAGAAAAAAGGTGTTTTCATTCAAACATCAGAACACGTTTTAGCTGCTTTTGTTGGCTGCGATGTAGATAATGTAATTATAGAACTAAACGCTTCAGAGCCACCAATTATGGATGGTTCTTCAAAATATTTTGTAGAAGCAATTGAAAAGGTTGGTATTGAAATTCAAAGTGAAGAAAGAAAAGTATACGTTGTTAAAGATGTAATTTCATACACAGACGAAAATACGGGTAGCGAAATTACAATTATTCCAAGCGATCACTATTGCGTAACAGCTATGGTAGATTTTGGTACAAAAGTTCTAGGTACTCAAAATGCTACCATGAAAAGCATCAGTGAATTTAAAACTGAAATTTCAGACAGCAGAACTTTTAGTTTCTTACATGAATTAGAGACTTTATTAAATAATGGATTAATCAAAGGTGGAGATTTAAATAATGCTATTGTTTATGTAGATAAAGAGATTTCTGAGGATACAATGAATAATCTTAAAAAAGCATTTAAAAAAGACAAAATTACTGTTAAACCAAACGGTATTCTAGATAATTTAGAATTACATCATCCTAATGAAGCAGCTCGTCATAAATTATTAGATGTTGTTGGAGATTTAGCTCTTGTAGGAATTCGTATTCAAGGAAAAGTTATTGCTAATAAGCCAGGTCATTTTGTAAATACGCAATTTGCTAAAAAACTTCAAAAAATAGTAAAAATTGAAGAAAGAAATCAAGTTCCTGTATACGATTTACACAAAGAACCTTTGATGGATATTCATCAAATTATGGCAATTCTTCCTCATAGACCACCATTCTTATTGATAGATAGAATTATCGAAATGTCAAATTCTCATGTTGTAGGATTGAAAAATGTAACAATGAACGAACCTTTCTTCGTAGGACATTTTCCAGATGCACCAGTTATGCCTGGCGTTTTAATTGTTGAAGCAATGGCTCAAACAGGAGGTATTTTAGTGTTAAGCACTGTTCCAGATCCTGAAAATTATCTAACATTTTTCATGAAAATTGATAATGTAAAATTCAAACAAAAAGTATTACCAGGAGACACATTGATCTTTAAATGTGATTTAATAACACCAATTAGACGTGGAATTTGTCATATGCAAGCCAATGCTTATGCTAACGGTCGATTAGTAGCCCAAGCAGAATTAATGGCACAAATAGCAAAAAAATAATAAATTATGAATCAACCGTTAGCATACGTACATCCAGGAGCAAAAATTGCTCGAAATGTAGTAATTGATCCATTTACTACTATTCACAATAATGTAATTATTGGAGAAGGAACTTGGATTGGTTCAAATGTAACCATTATGGAAGGTGCTCGTATTGGAAAGAATTGCAATATTTTTCCCGGTGCTGTAATTTCAGCTGTTCCTCAAGATTTAAAATTTGGAGGAGAAGATTCGTTAGCAATAATTGGAGACAACACTACTATTAGAGAATGTGTAACTATAAATAGAGGAACAATTGCATCTGGTCAAACTAAAATAGGAGATAATTGCCTAATTATGGCTACTGCACATATTGCACACGACTGCCATATTGGCGACAATGTAATTATAGTTAACGGTGTACTTTTAGGAGGTCATGTATCTGTTGGTAATCATGCTATTATTGGCGGTTTATCTGCAGTCCATCAGTTTATTAGCATTGGAGACCATGCAATGGTTTCTGGTGGTTCTCTTTTAAGAAAAGATGTTCCTCCTTTTACAAAAGCAGCCAAAGAACCGATATCTTATGTTGGAATTAATTCAGTAGGTTTAAGAAGAAGAGGTTTTTCAACAGAAAAAATAAGAGAAATACAAGATATTTATAGAATACTGTATCAAAAAAACTATAACACTACTCAAGCTCTAGCAAAAATTGAAGCCGAAATGGAAGCAACTCCAGAACGTGATGAGATTATTCAATTTATCAAAAGTTCTTCTAGAGGTATCATGAAAGGTTATAATGGAGTTTAAAAAGCTAGTAACCAACAAAAATTAAAAATTTAAACGATTAAAATATAAAAAATGGCAAGTACATCAGATATTAGAAACGGATTATGCATTAAATATAACCACGATATTTATAAAATTATCGAATTTTTACATGTAAAGC
>JBLHNH010000108.1:0-8845 GCA_047622645.1 Flavobacterium sp. | reverse complement strand
AAAGTATATAAACAAAATATTCCATATTGATCTAATAAAAAAACTCCAACATTTCTGTTGAAGTTTTTTGTGGGCGATGAGGGGTTCGAACCCCCGACCCCCTCGGTGTAAACGAGGTGCTCTGAACCAGCTGAGCTAATCGCCCTATTTTATTTCGCTATACTTGTTCCGTATTGCGAGTGCAAATATACACTACTTTTTTAATGTTCCAAACATTTTTTAAAAAAAATTAAATTATTTCTGCAACTACAAATGTACTGCCGCCAACATATATAAGGTCATCTTCATTAGCTTCTAACCTTGCCAAAATATAAGCTTCTGAAACAGAATTACATACCACCCCAATCAATCCATAACTTTCTGCAGTTTGTTTTAAACTTGTTGCTTCTAAACCTCTTGAAATATTTAGTTTACAAAAATAAAAAAAAGCCTTTTTTGGAAATAAAGGTAAAATTGAATCTAAATCTTTGTCATTTACTACTCCTAATACTATATGTAACTGCTTGAATTTTTGCTTTTGGATTTGTTTCATTACTATTTCCAAGCCATGAGCGTTGTGAGCTGTATCGCAAATTACAGTTGGATTTTCTCCTATTTGCTGCCATCTTCCTAATAAACCGGTATTTTTTACAACATCTAGTAAACCATCTTTTACTGCTTGCTCTGAAATAGTAAAATGATTATTTAATAATTCTATCGTTTGTAAAACGGTCTTCTTATTCTGAATTTGATAATCTCCTAATAACGCACAAGGTAAGTCCTGTGAATTATTATCTTTTGCATAATATATTGGTGAATTATTTTTAAGTGCTATTTCAATAAAAACATTTTTAGTTTCTGCAAGATATTCTCCAATTACAACTGGAATGTTTTTTTTGATAATCCCGGCCTTTTCTGCTGCGATTAGCTCTAAAGTGTTTCCTAAAAACTGCGTATGGTCTAGACCAATATTTGTGATTACTGAAACTAAAGGTGTAATTATGTTTGTAGAATCTAATCTTCCTCCCATTCCGACTTCAACAATTGCAACATCAATCTTTTCGTCGGCAAAATATTGAAAAGCCAAGCCAACTGTCATTTCAAAAAAACTTAATTCATGTTGCTCGAAAAATAATTTATTTTTTTTTACGAATTGAACAACATAGTCTTCTGTGATTTCTTGTCCGTTGATTTTTATTCTTTCTCTAAAGTCTTTTAAGTGAGGTGATGTATATAATCCGACTTTATATCCAGCTTCCTGAAGAATTGAAGCTAACATGGAAGAAGTTGATCCTTTTCCGTTTGTTCCAGCTACATGAATGGATTTGAACCTGTTTTCTGGATTATTAAGGTGATTTACTAATGCAATTGTATTAGATAAATCTTTTTTATACGCTGAAGCACCTTGTTGCTGAAACATTGGTAATTGATTGAAGAGCCAATCGGTTGTTTCTTGATAGTTCATTAAAAAAAATTATTCTCCTACACTAAAATTGATTTCCACAAAACCAATTTGGCTATCAGGTGCGTCTGCAGCCTGATTCCATTTAAAGGTTTTTGCTGTTGCAATAGCAGGTTGAATTAAACATTGGCTTGTAGAGTTAGAACCTTTTGCAGAATATTGAGCATTAATAACTCTTCCTTCTTTATTTACGGTAACTTGTATTATAATTCTACCAGCTTCATCGCATTTTTGTATGATTTTGTCGTTTCCTGCTAAACTTCTTCCTTTTAAACCCCATTTTGTTCCGTTTCCACTTCCTGTTCCTGAACCATTTCCACTACCGTAATATGAATTGCCATACATTGTTCCGTTTAGCTGTCCTTTGTTACCATCAGAATCACCGTCGCCTTCTCCAGATGAAGGCGTTTTTCCTTTACCTTTTATCATATTAGAAGCTGCACTGTTAACAGTTTGTTTGACTTCTTCTTTAACTTCTTTGGTAGGAGTTGTTTTGGTTGGAGTTGTCTTAGCTGGTGTTTTAACGGGTTTTACTTTTTCTTTTTTTTGCACTACAACTGGAGAATTGTCATCTTGAGTAGCTAAATCTTCTTGAGCTTCTACTGGTTGACTTACAGGTTGTGCTGCAGCAGCTTGAGTTTCTGCTGGTTCTACGTCTCCTCTACCGTTGTCGCTTGTGCCGAAATTTACTGCGATTCCGTTTTCTGGTGGTGGATCCATGTAGGTTAATCCGAAAAATACACATATCAAAGCTATAATTACAAAGATTGCCGATGTAATTGCAAATGATTTTTTTTCTTCTGGTGTTTCTAAAACATTCATATTTTAGTATGATTTAGAGCAAATATTACTTTGCACAAATTATTTTATTTTACAGCAATTTTTCAATTGTAACGAAAAACCCTAGCCCAGATAGGAACGACATCCTTTTTTGTTTCGTTTGAAAAAACGAAACAAAAAAGATATAGTGGATAGCTGGAAATAGCTTCTAAAGAATTAGATTCTGAAATAAATTCAGAATAAACTATTTTGGATCTACTGCTAAAACTATTTTTATTTGATTTCTATTAGCAATATCCATTACATATACTGCCTTTTCAATCGGCACTCCTTGTTCTGCGCGAAGAATAATTGCTCTACCTTTATCATCTACACCCGGAAGAATGGTTAAAAGTTGAGCCTCTAACTGCGTTTCATCAATTGGATCTTTATCCACAAAGAATTGTAAATCTTTAGTAATATTAACCGTAATGTTTTTGTTACTATCGGTTTTTCCTTTTGCTTTTGGCAAGACTAAATCTAATGCGTTAGTGGTTACCATTGTGGATGTTATCATGAAGAATATCAACAACAAGAACACAATATCTGTCATGGATGACATATTGAATTCTGTGGAGACTTTATTTCTTGTTTTACCTAACTTCATTATACTGGTTCGTTTAACAAGTCAAGGAAATCCACGGCATTTGCTTCCATTTGATTTACCACTTTATTGGTTTTTACTACCAAATGATTATATCCAATATATGCGATAATTCCAACAATAAGTCCAACTACGGTTGTTGTCATAGCTGTGTAAATTCCTTCGGCCAATGCTCCTACTTCAATTTGTCCACCACCACTTGCCATTTTATGAAAGGCAAGAATCATACCAACAACTGTTCCTAAAAAACCAATCATTGGTCCTGCTCCAGAAATAGTTGCAAGCATTGAAGTGTTTTTTTCTAATTTGTATAATTCTAAAGTTCCTGCGTTTTCAATAGCAGTATTTATATCTTCTAGAGGTTTTCCAATTCTTGAAATTCCTTTTTCGATTAGTCTTGCAACTGGAGAATCTGTTTGAGCACAAATCATTTTAGCGTTATCGATTTTTCCTGAAGAAATATTCATTTTGATATTATTCATAAAGCTTGAATCAATTTTACTAGCTTTATTAATTGCCATAATTCTTTCGAAATACAGGAACAATGCGAAGAACAATAGTATAAATAAAACTATCATTATAGAAATACCACCAATTCCACCGCTTGTTAATAACGACCAAATTGAAAGCGTTTGTTCTACTGGCTGGTCATCCGTTAATACTTGACTAGCTACTGCCAAACTGTCGATTTGAAGAAATATACTCATATAATTATTAGATATGTATTAAAAACGTAAATGTACTTTAAAAATTGTATTAGGCTGCATTTAATAAAAAGTCTCTTAGCAAAACAAAAACTGCAAAACCTGATAAAAATCCGATTAATGCTAACCACCCTATTTTTTTAAGATACCACATGAAATTTATTTTTTCCATACCCATTGCAACTACACCTGCAGCTGATCCGATGATCAACATACTTCCTCCTGTTCCCGCAGAATATGCAATAAAATGCCAAGCTGGCTCATCCACTGGAATAGAGAACATTCCGATACTTGCTGCTACTAAGGGTACATTATCAATTACTGCAGAACCTACTCCAAGAAATAGCACTACTAAGTCTGAGATATGCGTAGAAGCAAGCTCAGTTCCTAAAAATGGCACAGAACTTTCTAGAACACCTGCAAATTCAAACAACATTCCTAAAGATTCTAAAGCTGCAACAGCCATTAAAATACCTAAAAAGAATAAAATACTTGGCATTTCAATTTTTGATAACGAATGATGAATTGGACTTTTACTAGGTGGCAAAGCTCCACCACCTGCTGTTGCTTCGGCCAATGAGAATTTAGAATTACTAAAAAACTCTGCAAAAATAGAAACAATTGCTAATGAAAACATCATTCCCATATAAGGAGGCAAGTGTGTCACCGTTTTAAAAACGGGAACAAATAGTATTCCGGCTAAACCAAGATAAAACATTATTGCACTATGTTTTGATTTAGTCTCTTCTTCTTTTAATTCTTCAGATACAATTTCACCTTTAAAAATTGACAATCTTGAAGCAATAAAAGTTGGCACTGCATAACAGACTAGTGAAGGTAAAAGCACATGTATTATTAAGCTAGAAGCCGTTACTTTATTTGCAATCCACAGCATGGTTGTGGTAACATCTCCGATTGGAGACCAAGCTCCACCAGCATTAGCAGCAATAACAATTAAACCTGCATACCACAAACGCACTTCTTTTTCTTTTACTATTTTCTGAAGAATAGTAATTAAAACAATAGTAGCTGTTAAATTATCGATGATAGCAGACAAAACGAATGCTAAAGTTGTAAACAACCACAGTAAACTAACTTTGCGTTTAGTTTTTACATATGATTTAATTGTTGAGAATCCATCGAAGTAATCAATGATTTCAACAATAGTCATAGCTCCTAACAAGAAAACTAAGATTTCTGCTGTTTTACCTAAGTGATGAAGCAGCACTCCTTCAATATGATGTAATTCTAAAGATTTTGTAGCTGTATTAACTTCAAAAACATCAAGATGAGCGACTGCAATAATAGCCCATAAAATTGCCATCATTCCTAAGGCAGGAACAAGTTTGTCAATTTTTAAATTATGTTCTAATGCAATGGCTAAATACCCAATAATGAATATTATAATTAAAATTGCTTCCATTTGTTTGTTTTATTATTTTTATATTAATTGTTTTAATGCAATTTCAAAAGCAGTTGCACTAATACTTTTCTTGTCAGGATTAAGATTATATACTTTCTGAATAGCATTTTTTATTATTAAAGATGTATCTGAAAAAATAGCTTCATCGGTCATGTGTACTTTTTTCTCCATGAAGTAAGCAAACACTCTAGCCATTCCACAATTTGATATGAAATCTGGAATTAAACTTACTTGCTTGTCTGTTTCTTCCATAATTGGTCCAAAGAAAATTGCTTTGTCAGCGAAAGGAACATTAGCTCCACAAGAAATCACTTCTAAACCAGAAGCAATCATTTCATCAATTTGTGATTTTTGAACTAATCTAGATGCGGCACATGGAGCAAATATTTGAGCTTCAATATTCCAAATTCTCTTGTTGATTTCATCAAAAGGAATCATGTTTTCGGCTACTAATTTATTTCCGTCTTTATTTAAGAATAATTGTGTGATTTCTTCAAAAGTAAAGCCTTCTTCATTAATTAAACCCCCATCTCTATCAATAATACCAACCACTTTTGCACCCATTTCTGCTAGATAAAAGGCTGCAGCTGAACCAACATTTCCAAATCCTTGAACAATTGCTTTTTTACCTTTTACTGTTCCGCCATAAATACTGTAATAATGACGAACAGCTTCAGCAACACCATAACCCGTAATCATATCGGCTACAGTATATTTTCGAGAAACATCAGGAGAGAAAATAGGGTTTTCAATAACCTTTATTACACCTTGACGTAATTGTCCTATTCTATTAATTTTATCGGCTTCACTTGGTTTAAAATGACCATTAAAAACACCTTCTTGCGGATGCCAAACGCCACATTCTTCTGTCATTGGAATTACTTCGTGAATTTCATCAACATTTAAATCGCCACCAGTTCCATAATAATTTTTTAACAAAGGAGAAACAGCCTTATACCAACGCTCTAAAACACCTTTTTTTCTTGGATCACTTGGATCAAAATTAATTCCTGATTTAGCACCACCAATAGCTGGACCAGAAACAGAGAATTTAACTTCCATTGTTTTTGCTAATGAAAGAACTTCATTCATATCTAAACCTTTTCTCATTCTAGTTCCACCACCGGCAGCACCACCTCTTAAAGAGTTGATAACCGTCCAACCTTCTGCTTCCGTTTCTGGATCTTTCCAATTAAAAACTATTTCTGGCTCTTTATTTTCAAATTTTTGTAATAAATCTTTCATTAATTCTTTTAAATTGTGTGCAACAAATATACATAATCTGTATGATTACATAAAATATTCACATTATTTTAGCGTTTTAAAAACACGTATATCAATTAGAGCCTTAAACATCAACGCTTTAGGTTAAGTTAAATAAATTTTACCCGAACTATGATTTTGTTTTGCACCAGTAACACTACTTAAAACATTAGTTTCATTTCTTAATTTTAAAACACCTAAAAAAGCAAAAATCAAAGCCTCTTTAAATTCAATTGTTTTATTATCTGGAATAACTATCTTATTTTTAGGTAAATAAAAGTTTATTCTTTGAATTAGAAAATTATTATAAACTCCACCACCTGTTATCAATAAAGATGCGTTTTTTTTTGTAACAATTCTGCTTATTTGAATGGCAATATGTTCTACAAAAGTATTCAATTTGTCCTTTGTAGGAATTTTAAATAATTCAATCAATGGAAAAACAAACTCGTTAACGAATTCAATACCTAATGATTTAGGATAATTTGAACTATAAAAATCCAAATCATTAAGCCTCTTAAGTAAATCCAAATTTAAGTTTCCAGATTTAGCTAGTTCTCCTTTATCGTCATAATTAAATCCTAAAGAGTTCGAATAAAAATTTAAAACCGTATTAACGGGAGAAATATCAAAAGCAATTCTTTGTCCATTTTCTTCGAATGAAATATTTGAAAAACCTCCTAGATTTAAGCAATAATCAAACTCAGAAAAAAGTAATTGATCTCCAATCGGAACTAAAGGTGCTCCTTGTCCTCCAAATTCGACATCCTGAACTCTAAAGTCACAAACAATATTTTGGTTCGTTAGTTCTGAAATAATCGACAAATTTCCAATTTGCAAAGTATAGCCAAGATTTGGTTTATGCAGAATAGTATGACCATGGCTACAAACAGCATCAATATCTTTGATCTTATTTTTAAAAATAAAATCATTAATAATTTTAGCTAGTTGATGAGTGTAATCGGCATCTATTTGATTTAATTTATCTGTAGAAAAATTAACAGCAGATTTCAAAATTAATAGCCATTCTTCAGAATATGAAATAGTTTCTGTTTCAAAAATCTCATAAGTCCAGTCATCATTTTTTGAAAATTTAACATGAACCAAATCAACTCCATCCAATGAAGTTCCTGACATCAAACCGATAACGTTATAGTTCTTATTAAACATGGGTTAAAATTACAAATAGTTATTGAAAAAGTGCTAATAAATAAGTACATTTGACAACTTATTTTATCATAAATTCAAAACATTATATTTTAGATTATGGATTTCAAATTAAACGAAGAGCAATTGATGATTCAGCAGGCTGCGAGAGATTTTGCTCAAACAGAATTATTACCAGGTGTAATTGAAAGAGATGAACATTCAAGATTTCCTGAAGAGCAGGTCAAGAAAATGGCTGAATTAGGTTTTATGGGAATGATGGTTGATCCTAAATATGGTGGTGCTGGTTTAGATAGTATATCCTATATATGTGCAATAGAAGAAATTGCAAAAATAGATGCTTCGGCAGCTGTTATAATGTCTGTAAACAACAGTTTAGTTTGCGCCGGAATCGAAAAATATTGTAACGAAGCACAAAAACAAAAGTACCTTTTACCCCTTGCAAAAGGTGAAGTCATAGGTGCTTTTTGTTTGTCAGAACCAGAAGCTGGATCTGATGCAACTTCACAAAAAACAACTGCTATAGATAAAGGAGACTACTATTTATTAAACGGAACAAAAAACTGGATTACAAATGGTAAATCAGCATCTACGTATATTGTAATCGCACAAACTGACATAGAGAAAGGACATAAAGGGATAAATGCTTTTCTTATAGAAAAAGGTTGGGAAGGCTTCTCAATTGGACCAAAAGAAAAGAAAATGGGCATTAGAGGTTCAGACACACATTCTTTAATGTTTTCTGACGTAAAAGTTCCAAAAGAAAATAGAATTGGTGAAGATGGATTCGGATTTGCTTTCGCAATGAACGTATTAAATGGTGGTAGAATTGGAATTGCTTCTCAAGCATTAGGAATTGCACAAGGTGCTTATGAATTGGCTTTAAAATATGCTCAAGAAAGAGTAACATTTAAGAAACCTATTATCCAACATCAAGCAATTGCATTTAAATTAGCAGATATGCATGTTCAGATTACTGCTGCTAGAATGTTATGTTTTAAAGCGGGTTTTGAAAAAGATAATGGTGAAGATATTTCACACTCAGGTGCAATGGCAAAATTATTTGCTTCTGAAACTGCAATGAATACAACTATTGAAGCCGTTCAAATTCACGGTGGAAATGGTTATGTTAGTGAATATCATGTAGAGAGAATGATGCGTGATGCAAAAATCACTCAGATATATGAAGGAACATCTGAAATTCAACGAATAGTTATTTCAAGAGGATTAACAAATTAATTTGAACAACATAATAATTAAAAAGATTTCAATTTATAAAAATTGAACTCTTTTTTTTGTCCTAAATAATCGATACAGATTATTGAACAAAAATAATTAATTAAACACTTGCAAAAACGTTTTTGCAAGTGTTTTTTCTTTTATATGTTCTCATTATTATTTTATCTTGTTGATGCATTTGTTTT
>JBLHNH010000107.1:0-8867 GCA_047622645.1 Flavobacterium sp. | reverse complement strand
TAACGCAGGAGCTCGTTTACACGGAATGAGTTATTCTCAGTTTATGGGAAAAGTAAAAGCTAATAACATCGAATTGAACCGTAAAGTTCTTGCAGATTTAGCTATGAATCACCCAGAAGCTTTTGGAGCTGTTATAAATAAAATTAAATAAAACGTCTAACCGTTTATCTTACTTATAAATTAAATCCCAATCGAAAGGTTGGGATTTTTTTATTTATTAGCTTTATCTTTACCAAAAAAAATACTATTTTGAATACAACTCCAGAAAAAAAGGGCTTTCACCCAAGAAACAAACATAATGTTGCTTACGATTTTGAAAAGTTAATTAGCACTACTCCATCTTTAAAAGAATTTGTTGCTATCAATAAGTTCGGAAATGAAAGTATCGATTTTTCAAATCCAAAAGCGGTAAAAACTTTAAATGCTGCTCTATTAAAAACTTATTACAACATTGAATATTGGGATATTCCTGAAGGTTTTCTTTGTCCACCAATTCCAGGAAGAGCTGAATACATTCATCATATAGCAGATGTATTGAGCGAAGTTTATGGAGAAATTCCAACAGGAAAAAAAATTAACGTTTTAGATATCGGAATTGGTTCTAATTGTATTTATCCAATAATCGGAATTAATGAATATGGTTGGCAATTTGTAGGTTCTGAAATTGATGGTCAAGCTATAAAATGGGCTGATAAAATTGTAAAATCAAATTCGATTTTAAAGGATTCTGTAGAACTTAGAATGCAATCTTCAAAGCGAAATATATTCAAAGGGATTATTAATGAAGGTGAAATTTTCGATATGACTTTATGTAATCCTCCTTTTCATAGTTCAAAAGAAGAAGCAACAAAAGGAACTATTCGAAAAGTCAAAAATCTAAAAAACGAAGTTACAGTAAAACCAACTCTAAACTTTGGTGGTGTGAATAATGAATTATGGTGCGATGGTGGTGAAATTGCTTTTATAACTAACATGATTTATGAAAGTGTACATTTCAAAACACAGTCTTTATGGTTTTCAACATTAGTTTCTAAGAAAGAAAATCTAAAATCTATTTACAAATTGCTTAAAAAAGTGGGAACGGTTGATGTAAAAACTATTGATTTGAGTCAAGGAAACAAAACAAGTCGCTTGGTTTTTTGGACTTTTAAGGATTTGAAGGTTAAGCAAATATACTAGTAAAATTAAGTAAAAAGAATAATCAACCTTTTATTATCAAACTTATCAGTTAGATAATAAAAGGTTGATTCATTATAACTAAAATACAATAAATAACGCTTTATATTATACTTTAAATAATTTAAATTTATAAAATTACCCAAAAACCTCTTCGTTCTTCCCATCAAAACTAGCAAAAACCATACTTGGATGCGAATCTTGATGAAACATATTTCCATTTTTATCTATAGCAATTGCACCTGCAAAACCATCATAAGGTTTTAATTCTTCAAACGTTTTTTCAAAAGCTTGTTCTAAAGTAAATCCGTCTGTAACTCTAGTTACAATTTTTGCTGCAGTTGCATTACTAGTAATATCTTCTCCAACACCAGTTAGACTAACGCCACAGTAAGCATTTGCATAATTTCCTGCGACAGTTGCCGAATCAGAAACTCTTCCTACAATTTCGAAACCTTTTCCACCTGTAGAAGTGGCTACTGCAATATTTCCGTTTTTATCAAAAGCTACACAACCAACAGTTCCTTGACCGTTTGATTTTGCTTTTGCTTCATATTCCGCTTTTCGTTGCGAAATTTCAGTAGAGAATTTTTCAAAACCATGATTTCTTGCAAATTGAGTTGCTCCTTCACCACTTAAAACTCTATCATCAACATTCAATAAAATCTGAGTAACCTGGATCGGATTTTTAACTTCTTCAATATTAATAACACCACTAAATTTATTAGTCACACCATCCATTAAAGAAGCACTCATTCTAATTTTTCCATCACTCTGAATTTGAGAACCAATTCCAGCATTAAACAAGGCATCATCTTCCAACAAAGAAACTGCAAAAACTACTGTTTCTAAAGCAGAATGCGTTTCCATATAAGCATAAGAATCTTTTACAATTCTCAATAAAGCATTTTGTTTCGCAGCTTTAGTCGTATCTGATGTCGATGATTCCGAAAAAAATCCACCGTGAATAATTAATTTCATAGAAATATGATTTTAGAATATAGAAAATAGAAAGCAGATGTAGAATCTGCTTTCTATCTTCTATAATGTTTTTTTTAGACGTGTTGAGAAGTATGAATTTTCATTTTATAAGTACTCAAATCAAAAAGATCGTGCATACTCATTACATGTGTTACAAGATGATTTATAGAAATTGGTTCCCCTAATGAAATTTCAGTTAAATTAGTTTCTTTTATTTCTTTTCCATCCACTAAAATTACCAAACCAGAACCAATAGCTTCCATTTGATTGTTATTCTTAATTAAAAGTCCAGTATCTTCACCAAGTCCAATTCCTAACAATCTTGGATTACTAACAACTGCTTGAAACAAACGACCAATTCGTCCACGTTTCACAAAATGCGTATCAATAATCACATTGTCAATTAAAGAAAGACCACTTGTGATTTTTACTTCACCTTTCAATAAAGCTTCACTACTACTACCTTGATAAATCATGTGATTAGATGCAGCAGCTGCACCAGCAGAAGTTCCTGCGTAAACAAATTCTTCATTTTCATATTTATCTAACAACATATCATGAAACTTTGTTCCACCTAAAATAGATGTCAAACGCAATTGATCTCCACCAGTAAACATAACAACATCAGCTGCTTTTAAACGAGCTAAAGTCTGCTCACTATTGGCTTGTTCACGATTTTCGATATTTAAAACATCTGTATTTTCTGCTTCTAAATAATGTAAAGCTTTTACATATTCTGCCCCAACTTCTTTAGGAATACTTGATGCAGTTGGTATAATTTCAATTCTTGATTTTTCTTTATGCTTCGATTCATCAATAATACGTTTCAAAATTCCTTTTTCAAAGAAATTAATATTTTTTGCTACGTCTTTATCGAATTTATTTTCCGTAAAACTGCCTTTATCCACAGCTCCACCAATAATTATTAATTTACCCTTACAGTTCATATAGTGTTATATTTCCCCCAATTAGTATAAATTCTATTAATCGAATTCATTTGGTAAAAGTAACAAATTCAAAACATCAACCTTCAATTTTATTTTTTTATTTTTGAGCAAAACACTTGGCATACTAATAGACCATTTTCCTGCTATCCATTATATCTTTATTGTCAAATTACGCGTTAAAAAGAAAAACACATTACAAAAAAGGATACCATTCCTATCAGGGCTTGAAGATAATCGCCTTTTCTGTTTATTAATGCTTCTAAAAGTCTGAAAATCAACATCAGTTTTAAATATTGAAAATATTTTTAAATTTCTTTCAAAAAAATCAAAATATTAAAACAAAAAATCCCTAAATTTAACAGATTCGTAACTATTACAACAAAAAACAAAGACCAATAATGAAAATACTAAAAATTCAAGCCTTACGTGGACCAAACCTTTGGAGTGTAAAAAGAAAAAAACTAATCCAAATGCGATTAGATTTAGAGGAAATGGAACAATATCCAACCGATAAGATTAAAGGTTTTAGTGAGCGTATTGAAGCTATGTTTCCAACCATGATAGAACACAGATGTTCAGAAGGTTGTAAAGGTGGTTTTTTTATGCGAGTAAAACGAGGTACTTGGATGGGTCATGTTATTGAACATATCGCATTAGAAATTCAGACACTTGCCGGAATGGATACTGGTTTTGGTCGAACCAGAGAAACAAAAACACCCGGAATTTACAATGTAGTCTTTAGTTATACAGAAGAAAATGTTGGAGTTTATGCAGCCGAATCATCTGTGCGAATTGCCGAAGCTCTAATTTCTGGAGGTGATTATGATTTAGAAGGTGACTTACAAAAAATGCGTGAAATTCGGGAACGTGTAAGACTTGGGCCAAGTACAGGAAGTATTGTTGAAGAAGCTGTTGCAAGAGACATTCCTTGGATTCGTTTAGGAACAAATTCATTAGTACAATTAGGGTATGGAATTAATCAAATGCGCTTTCAGGCAACAATTACTTGCAAAACTAGCAACATTGCGGTAGATATTGCTTGTGATAAAGAACAAACTAAACGAATGTTAAACATGGCTTCAATACCTGTTGCCGATGGAGATATTTGTGTAGATGAAGAAGATTTAGAAGAAACAATCAAAAAAATAGGTTATCCAATTGTTCTAAAGCCTTTAGATGGAAATCACGGAAAAGGTGCTTCTATTAATGTAAAAACTTGGGAAGAAGCTGTTGAAGGTTTAACGTATGCGAAAAAATATAGCAGAAGAGTTATTGTAGAGAAATTCGTAACTGGTTTTGATTTCAGGGTTTTAATCATTGATAATAAATTAGTTGCTGCTGCTAAAAGAGTTCCAGCCAATGTTGTAGGTGACGGAAAAAACACAATCCAACAATTAATTGATATTACTAATAAAGATCCAAGGCGTGGTTATGGCCACGAAAATGTATTAACTCAAATAGAAATCGACAGAGACTCAGAAGATTTATTAAATAAATATGGTTATTCAGTTGATACAGTTCCTGAAAAAGAAGAGATTGTTTATTTAAAATCAACCGCTAATTTAAGTACGGGTGGAACTTCAGTAGATGTTACTGATATGATGCATCCAGAAAACATTTTTCTTTGCGAAAGAATTTCAAGAGTTATTGGATTAGATATTTGTGGTGTAGATATTATGGCAGAAAACTTAACGCAACCTCTTAAAGAAAATGGTGGTTGTGTTTTAGAAGTTAATGCAGCTCCTGGATTTAGAATGCACTTGGCTCCATCTGAAGGATTGCCAAGAAACGTAGCTGCTCCAGTTATCGACATGTTATACCCACCAGGAAAAGAAAGTCGTATTCCAATTATAGCAGTAACTGGAACAAACGGAAAAACAACTACAACTCGTTTAATTGCGCATATTGTAAAAAATAATGGGTACAAAGTTGGTTTCACAACATCAGACGGTATTTACATTCAAAACCACATGATGGAAAAAGGAGACACCACTGGTCCTCTTTCTGCTGAATATATTTTAAAAGATCCAACAGTAGAATTTGCCATTTTAGAAACAGCTCGTGGAGGAATTTTACGTTCTGGTTTAGGATTTGGTCGTTGTGATATTGCCGTAATGACAAATGTTGCTGCTGATCACTTAGGTTTGGCTGACATTCACACATTAGAAGATTTAGCAAAAGTAAAAAGTGTTGTTGTTAGAAGTGTAAAAAAAGATGGTTGGGCTATTTTAAATGGTGAAGATGAACAATGTGTAAAAATTGGAGAAAGTTTAGATTGCAACGTTGCTTACTTTAGTTTAGATGAAGAAAACCCGTTTATAAAAAAATTAAGCAAAGAAGGTAAAACTGTAGCTGTTTACGAAAATGGATATATTACCATCAAAAAAGGAGAATGGAAAATTAGAGTTGAAAGAGCAACTCATGTTCCTTTAACTTTAAATGGAAAAGCTCGTTTTATGATTGCTAATGTTTTAGCAGCAACTCTTGCGAGTTATTTATGGGGATTTAAAACAGACGATATTAGTTTATCTTTAAAAACATTTATTCCAAGTGTAGCTCAAACTCCTGGACGAATGAATATTTTTGAGTTTAGAAAATTTAAAGTTTTGATTGATTTTGCTCACAACCCTGCAGGATACCGTGGAATTGAAGATTATTTAAATAATATAGAATCTGTCAAAAAAATTGGAATTATTGCTGGTGTTGGAGATAGACGTGATGAAGACATTAAAGAGTGTGGTTTAATTGCAGGAAGAATGTTTGATCACATCATCATAAGACAAGAGAAATATTTAAGAGGTAGAACTGAACAAGAAATTATTGATTTAATTTTAGAAGGAATTAGTGACGCTAACAGCAATACAACTTATGAAATAATTCCATTAGAAACCGAAGCTATAAAACATGCAATAGACACCGTTGAAGATGGTGCTTTTATTACAGCTTTAAGTGATGTTGTTGCTAATGCAATTGATATCGTTCAAGATTATTTGGATAAAGAAAATGAAGAACAGAATGTATAGAAACTAAATATAATTTCTCTTTTGTTATTAGTAAGATGCAGTCTTGTTATAATAAGAAGTTTCTTTTATTAATTAAAAAAACAAAACCCAAATTTAGAATTTGGGTTTTTGTTTTTTTTAATTAATTTATTGTTTGATAATTTTCTTTACAAATTTTCCTTTATTCGTATTAATTGATACAAAATAAATTCCGTTTTGTAAATCCGACATATCAACAGATAAATTAGAATCATAAGAATTTAAAACTTTTATTGTTCTACCATTTATGTCAGTAATTTGAACATTGAATTTTTCATTAAGCAATTCACTTTGAATATTTAAAATGTTTTTAACTGGATTTGGATAAATTGAAAAGCTAGACTCAACAAACTTATCATTTGATAAAACTTGAGAAACTGAAAAATTATCTACAATTAAAGCATGAGTACCAGAAGCATTTAATGGTGTAGTATTTTGCAATCCTAAGTAATATACTCCAGAAGTTGAAGGAGTAAAACTAAAAGTTTTTAATGTAAATGCCGCAGAATTTAAGCCTGTTTCAGTTGCTATTACTTGCGTTTGAGCTGCAATTGATTGTGCATTTCCTACTGTTAATTGATAATTACCCGTTGCTGTTGATGTCGCTTGATAATTACTAATATAGTAAGTAATTGTAACTAAATTTCCAGCAGTTAAATTTAAACCTCTAGTAAATATCCAATTATTCGCAGCTGCAGTAGAAGGTGTTACAGAAACAAGTGATGAAACCCCATTTTGAACCAATGTTCCTGCTCCAAAATTGTTAATGCTCCAATCCCCTGCTAAAGGAATTGCATTTGGAGTAGCCCACCCAATAAATTCATTTTTATCTTGCTCAAAACTAGTGTTATAAGGCAAAGTTGCAGGTACAAATTGCGTATTAAAAGCATATGGACCATTCCAAAGACTATTGCTTCCTGTTCCACAAACAGTTCTGACATAAAAATCATAAACACTACTGTCTGTTAAACCACCAACTGTATATGGACTAGTTACAGAAGAAACGAATGTACCACTACCAATTGTAAAATCATATGCACCATATTGTAGCTCAACATTTGAACCACCAACAGGATTCCATGACAAAACTGCACTACTTAATGTAGTAGAACTTGAATTATGAGATAAATTAACTGGTCTAGAGCAACCAACAGGCTTTGCTAATCTAGTTTCAGGTCTAAAATTTGATGCAGCTACAGTTGCAGGAGGAGTAGTAGAACCGACCGCAGAAAGTGCACCTTTTAAACCACTAGTTAAACTTGTATTACAATAAGCAACATTACCTGTAGTCGAAAGTGTTCCTAAATTTTGATAATCAAATGCAACATATAAGGCTCCACCAGTATAAGTAAATGAAGTTCCGCCATTGAAAACATAATTAAATTCACCAATTGAGTTTGGAATTGTAGCTGAACCATTTGATGCAGTTGTCATACCAGTAATAGCAGTATTCCATGTAGTACTTTTTAAATTAGTTGCATCTGCAGTATTTTGCAAATAAACCACAAATGTTCCTGTTGTAGGAATATCTTGTGCTGTTTGATAAGTAAATCCTAATCCACTAATTAAATCTCCAGTAGCAAATCCTCCTGCAGTCAATTCAGCAGCTGTAAGTAACCAAACACTTCTTGTTACATTCCTGCTTCCTTGTGGCGCTCTTCCGAGTCCAGATGTACTGACACCACTTATTATAGGATAATAATCATTTTGAGCTGAAACAGTAAACGTTGTACTAAAGCATAAAATTAAGTAGAACAAAATTTTAAATTGAGTAGTTTTTTTCATAAATTATATTTTAAGTTTAAACAAAAATAGAACAAAATTTTTCACATTATTATTTTTTTTAAAATTGTAAAAAACAAGCTTTAAGCACATTCTTACAACCTTGTATTACTTGTGTTTTTAATTAAAAACCAGACAATTATAATCCTAGATTTTGATTTCCAGCATTATATTTTTTTAAGAAAATTCTTCTATTTCTTTCTAAAAAAAATAACTTACATATTAAATTAATAAAAAACAAAAACCCAAATTCAAAATATAGAATTTGGGTTTTTTATCAAAACAAACAATTAATTAATTTTTTTCTAGGACTGTAACTTCATTTTTACTTTTAATTGCAACGTCTAACTTAGCTTCTAAATATTTTTCTTGAAATCTTTCTTTAGCTTTTTTGTTAGCTGCTAAAATATCTTTATGATTATATTGTGGTGTATTTAATAAATTAAGAGTTTCATTTTTAGTTGGAACCATTGCATTCGTATAAGTTCCGTTTCCAAATGAACCAAATGTATTCCATCCCATATACCAAATACTTCCGTCAGATTTTGTTAACATAGTAGCTTGAAACCCTTTTGCTTGAACTGTTTTCCAATTTTTATCGGTTCCTATTTGTACAGGAATATATTGGTTTTCGTTAGTTCCATCACCTAGTTGTCCAAAGTTATTTCTTCCCCAAGCCCATAATGTTCCATCAACTTTTACTGCAAAAGAAACAGCAAATCCAGCAGAAAAATCAACCCATTTATCCACAGAAACTAATTGCGGATTGTTTGTATAAGAAACTAATTTACCACTACCTAATTGTCCCATACTAGATTCTCCCCAAGCCCAAATTGTTCCGTCTGACTTTTGAGCAATAACATGATTTTTTCCACCTTCAATTCTAACCCAGTCTCTATCATTATTTACTTGTGTTGGTAAATAAGTATTACTAACTGTT
>JBLHNH010000106.1:0-9015 GCA_047622645.1 Flavobacterium sp. | reverse complement strand
CATTTCTGTGCAATAATAGCCATGGTTGGACCTCCAACATAACCTGCACCAATACAACATATATTTTTAATCATTTTAATAATTTTATAATTTCAATGACATTATCAATTTCAAAGACAAATGACAAAATATTACTCTAAAACTTACCTGAATCAATGGGATTAAGTTCTATTTCCTAAACAACCTTTCTCGATGCAATTCCGAATAGCATCGGAACCACTCGAACTGACGGTTACAATTACAAATATTCTAATAATATTTTCATTCAACTTATAACCTTTAACAACTCTTTACTCATTTTTAAAATCTGCCAACCTTCTACTTCAAATTCTGCCAATACCAAGCAACCGCTTCTTTTAAACCTTCTCTCATGGAGTACTTTGGGCTATATCCTAATAGGCTTTTCGCTTTATCTATACTTGCTAATGAATGAGGTATATCTCCGGCTCTATTAGGACCATATATAACCTCAACATTTGCAATCTCAGCATCAAATTCAGTTAAAAACTCTTTTAGATAATTTATTAAATCATTTAGAGTAGTTCTATCTCCAAAAGCAGTATTATAAACTGTATTAATTGCTAAAGGATTTTCTGTCAATAAGGCTTTTTCATTCATTTGAACCACATTGTCAATATAGGTAAAGTCTCTTGAAAACATTCCATCTCCATTAATCACTGGACTTTCATGGTTTATAAATTGGGATACAAATTTAGGAATAACTGCTGCATACGCGCCATTTGGATCTTGATTTCTTCCAAAAACATTAAAATAACGCAATCCAATTGTCTCTAAACCATATGTATTACTAAAAATAGTAGCATATAATTCGTTCACATATTTAGTAATCGCATAAGGAGATAATGGTTTTCCAATAACATCTTCTACTTTTGGCAATCCTTTAGAATCTCCATAAGTTGATGAACTTGCTGCATAAATGAACCGTTTTACATTTCCATCTCTTGCAGCGACTAACATATTTAAAAATCCTGAAACATTAACGTCATTTGAAGTTATAGGATCACTTAAAGAACGAGGCACACTACCCAAAGCTGCTTGATGTAATACATAGTCTACTCCGTCAACCGCTTTTTTACACGTTTCCAAATCTCTAATATCTCCTTCTATAAGTGTGAAATTAGAGTTAGAAATAAATTTTTCGATATTATGTCTATGTCCAGTTGCAAAATTATCTAAACAAACAACTTTATTGTTGTTGCTTAAAAAATACTCACATAAATTAGAACCTATAAATCCGGCTCCACCTGTAATAAGGATTTTTTTGTTTGTTAAAACTTCCATTTATTATTTTTTTCTAAACCAATTAATAATTTTATTGTTCTGTTTTGATTCTTCGTAATCAGTACTATAAGTTCCATATCCATACCCATAATTATAACCGTATTTTGACTTATTAAGAAAATCATTAAGAATTATACTTATGTTGTGTAATTCTCCTCTCTTGTGCTTTTCATTAACTACGGACAACATTCCTTTCTTAGTTACACCTTGACGAACTACATAAAGAGTTGCATCGCAATACTGAGCTAACTCAAGAGCATCTGCTACTAGTCCAACAGGTGGTGTATCTAAAATTATGTAATCGTATTTTAGTTTAAGTTCTTCAATCATTTCTTTCATAGATTCGCTTATAATAAGCTCTGCTGGATTCGGAGGGACTGGTCCTGAAGTAATTAAATCAAGATTAGGGATATGAGTTTTCTGAATAATTTGATCTAATGATTTTTGTCCGATTAGATAATTTACTGAACCAATAATATTATCTATTTTAAAGTCATCAAATAATTTTGGTTTTCTTAAATCTAAACCAACTATCACTGTTTTTTTGTTACTCATGGCAAAAATAGTTGCCAAATTCATGGTACAGAAAGTCTTTCCTTCCCCACTAACTGAAGAGGTCAACATTACTATTTTAGAACCCTCTATTTGTTGCTTTTTATATATAAATTGAAGGGACGAACGTATTCCTCTAAATGATTCTGATAATGTAGAATTAGATTTTTCAAAAACGGCTAAATTGCCATTATCCTTATTATTCCCAATAACTCCAATTATTGGAATTTTTGTCAGTTTTTCAATATCTTCTGTTGTATTTATTGAATTATCTAACAACGTTTTAATAAAGATTATAATAAAAGGAATTCCTAAACCCAGCAATAAGGCTAAGATATAATTTACACCTGTTTTTGGTCCTATTAGGCCATCACCAATATCTTTAGCAGGATCAATAAATTCAATATCCGATAAATTTGAGGCTTTTATAATATTTGCTTCTGCTCTTTTTTCAAGAAAAGTAGTATATACATTATCTTTAAGATTAAACTTTCTGGTAAAATTTATTAAGTCTTGTTGTTGATCTGGCAATTCACCTATGGTGCTTTCTGCCGTATTAATATTTCTAGAAAGTAACGATAAATCAATTTGTAAAGCGCTTTTTGAACTGGTAATATTATTTAACAACACCTTCTTAACCGATTCCATATGAACATCAAATTCTGCAAACATCTTATCATTCTTAACCGAATAAGCTAATTCTGATCGTTCTGCAGAAAGCTGAATTAATTTGGAAACGTTTCCGATAATATTTGGATCTTCAATTCCGGCTACTGATGGTGCTGGTAATTTCGAATAATCGTTATTTTTTTCTAGGTAGTTTTTTAATAAATTATAATAAGCTATTTTTCTATTAACAATATCTTTTTCAACATCATATTCAGATAATTTTGTAGTTAACGCTTCTCCACCTCCTTCAAGCATATATACATTTTTACCTCTCCTAAAGTTTTTAAGATCTCCTTCAGCTTGATTCATTTGTTTTTCAACATCAATTAATGTGCTATCAATAAACCTAATTGTATTGGTTGCAAATTGATTTTTACTATCTAATTGACTTCTTTTTAATGTCTTAACCGTTGAATTAAGAAAATCAACCAATCTTGCTTTGTTTGTCCCTGCTTTTGCAATTTTAATTATCGAACCTCCTTTTATGTCAGCTTCAACATCCACATTCTTATAATTGGCAACCGTTCCATTAAAATCTGAAAATTTAATAAAGTATTCTTTTTTTAAATTATTAAGATTCATCAAATCTTGTGTTAATTTAAAACTTATAAAAGGCAGTTCAATTTTTTCATTTATATTAAACGTTTTTATAAAATCACCAATAGGAACTCTAGTAGTACTCTTGGTGTTGTCTGCATAATGATTTAGGTTCGCTATAGGATTATCAAAAGTGGTTGAAAATTCAATTTGATTTTGATTTAAAAACTTTATCTTAATTAATTGATTGGCAACTTGTCCTTTATTTTCATCAATGACAACTTTAAATGGTGTTTCACCATAGGCATCTTGAAGGTTAAATTCTCCTTGTTTAAGATAATCTATATAAAATTGAAGATTGCTTACAACTACTTCATTATGTGATCTTGATTTTAACGTTGTAATTACTGTTTGTACTTTATCGGATGTACCACCCCAATTAAACACTAAACTTGTGCTTGAAGAAAAAAGTTGGTTGTTTTCATCTTTTACAACCACAAGCGTTTCCATACCGTAAATCTTTTCTTTACGAATATTTACTTGGTATGCAATAGTAAAAGTTAAAATCAAACACAATATAAACCATTTCCAATAGCTTATTAATTTTGACAAAAAACCTTTAAAATCAAACGTATTTTGTGTTTCTAGAATATTAAAATCTTTTATGTCTAACATATTTAGTTTCTAATCAATAAAATTGTAGTTGTAACTAAAGACAAAGCCGTAATTATTGTTCCAAGTGTCTGTATACCAGTAACTCCTGTTCCCCATGATTTTTGTCTTAAGGGTTTTATTATTATATAATCATTAGGTTGAATGTAAAAATTAGGCGAATTTACGATTGTAGCGTCTGTTAAATCTAAAGAATACATTTCAAAACCATGAGGTTGTTTTCTCAATATTTGAACCTCTTTTCTATTCCCTGTTGTATTAATATCACCCGCATTTGCAATAGCCTCTAAAATTGTAACTTTTTCCTGAAACAAGATTTGACTTCCTGACTTAGCTACTTCTCCGTTTATTGTGTAATTAAAACCGGCTAATTTTACGGTAACAAAAATTCTTGCTTCTGCAGTGAAATATTCATCTGCTAATTTCTTTTCTACAGCAACCCTTATCTCTTCTAAAGTAAACCCTAAAACATTGATTTCTCCTAAAACTGGAATTCTAATATTTCCGTGTTGGTTCACATTATACCCAGAAAAATAAATAGTTTGTGCACTAGGCTGGAGGCCTTGTTGAGTTGAAACAGTAAACATTTCCACTAATTTTTGATCAAGTGCTTTTATGTTTATACTCAAAATATCGTTCACTTGAACTCTATAGGGTTTAGCATCAAACTCATTTATTGTGATTCCCTTAGGTTTATTTCCATAATCTTGGAGATAAATTAGATCTTTATTCGGAATACACGAAAACAAGGATGTTGCAACAATAAATAGTATAAAAAAATTTAAAATTCTCATTCCACACAAATTAGTTGGCAAATATAAACAAAACTTTAAAAGAGGTAATAAATATAACACTATTAAACTGTTAAACGTTTTTTATAGACGCTTCAAATGGAATTCTGTGTAACAAACTTCTTCCTAGCGTTACCTCATCTGTGTATTCTAGTTCATCTCCAATAGCTATTCCTCTTGCAATTGTAGAAACATTAATATCATACTCTTGAATTTGCTTGTAAATGTAAAAATTTGTAGTATCTCCTTCCATAGTTGAACTTAAAGCAAAAATCAACTCTTTTACTTGTCCTAATTTTACTTTTTCTACAATTGGAAAAATGCTTAATTGTGAGGGACCAATACCATCAATTGGTGAAATTCTTCCTCCTAAAACATGATATAACCCTTTATACAAGCCTGTGTTTTCTATTGCCATTACATCTCTTATATCTTCCACAACGCAAATTATAGTTTTATCTCTTTTTGGATTTAAACAAATATCACAAACATCATTATCCGACAAGGTATTGCAATTGTTGCAAAACTTTATTTCTAAACGCATGTGTTGCAAGGCTTCGGTTAAAAACTGCGTTTGTTCTTTTGGTTGTTTTAGTAAATGAAGTACTAACCTCAAGGCTGTTCGTTTACCTATTCCGGGCAATTGAGCCATCTCATTTACGGCTTTTTCTAATTTCTTTGATGATAATTCCATACGCCACAAATATAGTTATTTCACTAAAAAATTTGTACTTAATTTTATTCTATTATTTTTGTGCAAAAAAACTAACTCAATGCAACCCATATCCATTTTAATTCTTGTACTTGCTTATTTTACTGTACTTATCTTATTTTCTTACTTTACTGGAAAAAAGTCAGACTCAAGTAACGATACTTTTTTTAAAGCAAACAGACAATCTCCTTGGTATTTGGTAGCCTTTGGAATGATTGGAGCATCTCTTTCTGGCGTAACATTTATTTCAGTTCCTGGAAAAGTTGAAGCGGCACAATTTGCCTATTTTCAAATTGTGATTGGGTATATCTTAGGTTATTTTATTATTGCAACTGTACTTCTCCCTTTGTATTACAAACTGCAATTAACCTCTATATATTCTTATTTAGAAGAGCGTTTTGGAAATTATTCATACAAAACTGGAGCTTGGTTTTTTATCGTTTCAAGAACTGTTGGTTCTAATTTAAGGCTTTTATTAGTAGCTGATGTTTTACAAACTCTAGTTTTTGAACCTCTTGGGATTCCGTATTGGATAACCGTTACCTCAATTATTTTCTTAATTTGGGTTTACACTAATAAATCTGGAATCAAAACAATTATTTGGACAGACACCTTGCAAACCTTATTCATGTTAGTTTCGGTTGTGATTTGTATTGTAGTTGTTTCTCAGGATTTAGGTTTAAATATTTCGTCAATTTCTTCTTATGTAGCTGATAGTGATTTTTCTAAAACCTTTTTCTTTGATGACTTGAGTTCGCCAAAATATTTTTGGAAACAATTTTTCTCTGGTGCTTTTATAGCTATCGTAATGACTGGTTTAGACCAAGATATGATGCAGAAAAATTTGACCTGTAAGAGCTTAAAAGATGCACAAAAGAATATGTTTTGGTTTACCATTGTCTTGACATTTGTTAACTTTCTTTTCTTAGTTTTAGGGCTATTATTTACTGAATACGCACTTAAAAACGGAATTGACGCTCACAAAGATCAATTATTTGCTGTATTAGCTAATAATTACCTTGGTGTTGTTGTTGCTTTTAGTTTTATTTTAGGTTTAATTGCGGCTGCTTTTTCTTCTGCGGATAGCGCTTTAACTTCATTAACTACATCTTTTAGTATTGATATATTAAATATTGAAAAACGCTATGAAGCTTCAAAACAAGTTGCTGTTAGAAAGAAAATTCACTTGATGTTTGTCGTGATTTCCATATTTGTTATCATGATTTTTAAATATGGTTTTAATGATGTAAGTATCATTGACAAAGTATTAAAATTTGCAGGTTTTACCTACGGTCCTTTATTAGGCCTATACAGTTTTGGATTATTTACCAAATGGAATGTGAAAGACAAATTAGTACCAATTGTAGCTATACTTTCTGTACTAATCTCTCTTTTACTAAACGCTTACGGGGAAGTTTGGTTTAATTACGCCTTTGGGTTTGAAATCTTAATGGTAAATGGCTTTTTAACTTTCCTTGGATTAGTATTGATTCGTAGAAAGTAAAACTAGCGTACAAGCTTCTTCATATTTAATGCTGTTAGCTTTTAGCAATTGATAAAACTCTGGGTTTTCTGTCCCTGGATTAAACAAGACTCTTTTTGGCGTTAAACCAATAATATAATTGTAGTAATCTCTTTGTGAAACTGCATTAAGATACAAAGAAACTGTGTGGATTTTTGTTGCAGGAATTGCTTTTGCTTGAATCTTAACTCCGGCAACTTCTCCAATTTTTTGACCAATAGCTACTACCGTATGATTGTGGTTAACTAAACTATCAATAGCTTTAAAACTATATCTTTCTGGATTTGTCGATGCTCCTATTACTAACGTCTTTTTCATGTCTGTTTTTTTTTAATTTTGCAAAAATACGAATAAACAACCTATAAACATTTCCTAACTGTTGTATTTAACTTTAAATTTATCATTACATTTAAATAAAAATGCTTTTTAACATTTCACACAACGACAAAAAAATCAAGAAAACCATTAATGATTTAGTGGGAAAACCTTTTGGAATTCTAGAAAACATAAAACTGAAAGGTGTTGGTTCACCAAGGTTACTTATCACAAAAGCTAGTCAAGAAATCGGATTGATTTTAAACAAAAACAACGCTACTAAACACGCTAACGTAGAAATAAGACCTAATGGAATTATAATTGGCTTTCAATCACAACTAGAAGTTTATGCCTTAGTTATTCCTTTTTATAAATTAGTTGTTTTTAAACCAGGTAATTTAATTACATTTCATATTGACCACCATTTCATAAGCATTGATACTTCAAAAAATGTCAAAAAAATAAAGGAGTTCATGGAAAAAATTGAAAATCAAAGAATGAAACAGCCTTATGAATTCATAAATTAATGTTTTAATAAAACGAAACAAAAAACTATTTATACTACATTTGTAAAAAAAATAAATGGAAGTATTCTTACTATTATTTGCTGCATTATTTTCAATTTTAAATCCTATCGGAACAGTTCCAATTTTCGTAGGATTAACTGAAGGTTACAACAAAGCAGAACTTTCTAAAACATCTCTATGGACAGCCATTAATGTATTTATTATATTAATTATTGCTTTTTTTGTAGGGCAATATGTTTTGTCCTTTTTTGGAATTACTATAACTGCCTTAAAAATTGCTGGTGGAATTATTATCACTAATTCTGGTTTTGGTTTGTTGAATGGTAAATTCAGTAAAAACAAAGGAATCAATAAAAAAACAGAAGAAGAGGCTCAAGAAAGAAGTGATATTGCTTTAACTCCTCTAGCAATGCCAATGTTAGCTGGTCCGGGTTCAATGTCTTTATTAATTGCTTATTATCAACAATTAAAAGAATCAGACAAAATAATTACTACTTATGAAATAGTAAGTTCTTGTTTTGCTATTTTAGCCGTTGCATTAAGTATCTATTTAATATTAAGAAGTGCTTATTTTTTATCTAGAATTCTTGGTTCATCTGGAATTGTGGCTATCTCAAGAATTGTAGGTTTCTTAACAATTGCTATTGGAATTCAATACATCATCAGTGCTATTTTGAGCATTGTAAGAGGTGTTTAAATATTTGTTGATTTTTAACAAATTAAACGATATTCTTTCTTTTTTTTCTTAACTTTAAGAAAATTTAAAAAAAATGCGAATTCTACTTACTGGTGCAAACGGTTATGTTGGGAAAAGACTTTTACCCGAATTACTAAACAATGGTCATGAAGTAGTTTGTTGTGTCAGAAACAAGAACAGGCTTGGGCTTGATGCAGCAACATTAGCAAAAATAACCATTTGGGAACTTGATTTTTTGGAAGAACCATCTCTTGAAAATCTTCCTGCTAAGTTTGATGTTGCTTTTTACCTAATTCATTCCATGTCCTCTTCTACAGACAAATTTGATGAATTAGAAAGTAAAGCAGCTAAAAATTTCAACATATATTTAAATGAAATTGGCGTTAAGCAAGTCGTTTATCTTAGTGGAATTGTTAACCAAGATACGCTATCAAAACACTTACAATCTAGGCTAAACGTTGAGGAAATTTTATATGAAGGAAATTTCAAAACTACTGTTTTAAGAGCAGCAATTATAGTAGGCTCTGGAAGTTCATCTTTTGAAATTATTAGAGATTTATGCGAAAAACTTCCTTTAATGATAACTCCAAAGTGGGTTTTGACGAAATGTCAACCTATTGCTATTCGCGATGTCATCCAGTATTTAATTGGCGTAATGCTAAATGAAAAATGTTACGATGATTCCTTTGATATTGGTGGCCCAGACGTTATTACTTATA
>JBLHNH010000105.1:0-9040 GCA_047622645.1 Flavobacterium sp. | reverse complement strand
ATAAGTTGCTGCTCCACCAAGTATTTTATCGGTTTTTCCAAAAGGAGTTTCAATAGCATCAAAAGCTACGGTTCCTACAATTAATAATTTATTCATTGTTTATAATTTGAAATAAGGCGCAAAGATACATTTTTAGTTTAAAAGTATAAAATGCATTTGTAGTTTAACTTTTTATTACAACAACTTCCCATCAATATTTTCATAAAAAACATCAACAGACAAATTCTTTTGTTGCGAAGCCATAACGGCTAATTCATCACAACGTTCGTTTTGAGGATGATTATTGTGTCCTTTTACCCATTTAAAATCCACTTTATGTTTTCGATACGCTTTTAAGAATCGCTTCCATAAATCAGGGTTTTTTCTGTCTTTGAAACCTTTTTTTTCCCAACCTAAAACCCACTTTTTTTCTACAGCATCAACAACATATTTCGAATCAGAAACTACTAAAACGGTCATATTTGGGTTTTTTAGCTTTTCTAAACCTACAATTACGGCTAAAAGTTCCATCCTATTATTAGTAGAAATTCTAAAACCTTCATAAAATTCTTTTTTATGAGGAGTTCCGACTAATTCCATAACAACACCATAACCGGCTGGGCCAGGATTGCCTTTGGCTGCTCCATCTGTATATATGTGTACTTGGTGTGACAAAGTTTGGATTTAGAATTTAGGATTTAGAAGATCTGAGATAACTTTTGAAAAATGTTTATGTTCTAATTGATGGACTTTTTGGGCAATCTCCTCAGGTGATTTGCAATCTGAAATTGTAACACTTTTCTGAAAAATTATAGCTCCTTCATCATAATTTGGAGTAACATAATGAATTGTAATTCCGGTTTCTTCCTCTTTTTTATCGAAAATTGCTTTGTGAACATTCATTCCATACATTCCTTTTCCACCATAATTTGGCAATAAAGCAGGATGAATATTTATTATTTTGTTTGGATAAGCCTTTATAATATGTTCTGGAAACTTTAACAAAAAGCCAGCAAGAACAATTAAATCAGGTTTGATTTTATATAATTCATCTAAAACAAGCCCATCATTTAGTTCTGATTTATTGAATATTAACGTATTAACTTCAAGTTTTTTTGCCTTTTCTATAACTTTGGCATCAGAGTTATTTGTAAGCACATTGGTTACAATAGCAAAACTACTTTTATTAAAACACCTTATAATTTGCTCGGCATTGGTACCGTTTCCTGAAGCAAAAAGCACAATTTTTTTCATTGAACATATATTTCTAGCACAAAAAAAAGAATAATAATTGGTAAAAAATAAAAAAAAACGGTCTTTATGAAATTTTTTTTTTAAATTCGTAACTTATTATAATAACAAAAATATGTTGTTTTAAAATAAAGTTTTTTATTTTTGCCAACAAATTAAATTAAAAATTAAAAGATTATGTCAGACATTGCATCAAGAGTAAAAGCGATTATCGTAGACAAATTAGGTGTTGACGAAAACGAAGTTGTAACAGAAGCTAGCTTCACAAACGATTTAGGAGCAGATTCATTAGACACTGTTGAGCTAATTATGGAGTTCGAAAAAGAATTTGACATTCAAATTCCAGACGACCAAGCAGAAAACATTGCTACTGTAGGTCAAGCAGTTTCTTACATCGAAGAGGCTAAAAAATAATATAAAAGGCATCCACAAGGTTTATACTTTGTGGGTGCTATTATTTTTAGCTTTCGCTAGTTAATTTAAATCTTAGTTGATTTTATCGGTTTGAAAACATTGATTGTATTACAATCATTACAATAAAAACTATGTAATACCCATTGTTTCTTTTAGTTTAGTATTAAAAGTACTTTGGGTTTTTTTTATAAACCAAAAATTTTACATATGCAATTAAAGCGTGTAGTAGTTACTGGATTAGGAGCATTGACTCCAATTGGAAATAACATTCAAGAATATTGGGAAGCACTTATTAGTGGTAAAAGTGGTGCTGCACCAATTACTTATTACGATACAGAAAAGCACAAAACCAAGTTTGCTTGCGAAATTAAAAACTTCAATATTGAAGATTTTATGGATCGCAAAGAAGCTCGTAGAATGGATAAGTTTGCACAATATGCTGTTGCAGCAAGTGAAGAAGCCATAAAGGATGCTAAAATCACTTCAGAAAATGTAAACAAACAAAGAGTTGGGGTTATTTGGGGCGCAGGTATTGGAGGATTACAAACGTTTCAAGATGAAGTCATGAGTTATGCGGCTGGCGACGGTACACCGCGTTTTAACCCTTTCTTTATTCCAAAAATGATTGCTGATATTGCTCCTGCTCATATATCGATGCGTAATGGTTTTATGGGACCGAATTACACAACTGTTTCAGCTTGTGCGTCATCTGCTAACGCTATGATTGATGCATTCAACTACATTCGTTTAGGAATGTGTGATGTAATTATTACAGGTGGTTCTGAAGCAGCTGTAACTATTGCTGGAATGGGTGGATTTAACTCAATGCAAGCTCTGTCAACAAGAAATGAAAGTCCAGAAACAGCTTCAAGACCTTTTGATGCTACAAGAGATGGATTTGTTCTTGGAGAAGGTGCTGGCGCATTAGTTTTAGAAGAGTATGAGCACGCAAAAGCACGTGGTGCAAAAATATATTGTGAAGTTGGTGGTGGTGGAATGTCATCAGATGCATATCATTTAACCGCTCCACATCCAGAAGGAATTGGTGTAATTGCTGTTATGGAAAACACTTTACGTGATGCAGGAATGAAGCCAGAACAAGTTGATCATATCAATACGCATGGTACTTCTACTCCGTTAGGTGATGTTGCTGAACTAAAAGCAATTAGGGCTGTTTTTGGCGATCATGCTAAGAATATCAACATTAATTCAACGAAATCTATGACAGGTCACTTATTAGGTGCTGCAGGTGGAATTGAAGCCATTGCATCTATTTTAGCAATGAAACACGGAATTGTTCCTCCAACAATAAATCATACTACAATTGATGAAAATATAGATCCTTCTTTAAATTTAACTTTAAATAAAGCACAAAAAAGAGAGATAAAAGTTGCCATGAGTAATACTTTTGGTTTTGGTGGTCACAATGCTTGTGTATTGTTTAAAAAATTAGAAGACTAACCTTATATATGAACTTCATAAAAAAAATAATATCAAAATCCCGTTCTAAAGAAGACGGGATTTTTTTTGAAAAAATAAGCAAAATCTTAGGTTTTAAACCTGTTACATTAAAGTATTATAAAAAAGCCTTTACACATCGTTCTGCAAATATTATCGGTGCAGATGGAAATCCGTTTAACTATGAACGTTTAGAGTTTCTCGGTGACGCCATTTTAGGCAGCGTAATTTCGGCCTTTTTATACAAAACTGCTCCAGCTGGAGATGAAGGTTATTTAACAAAAACGCGCTCTAAAATAGTTAGCAGAGAACATTTAAATGAATTGGGCAGAGATTTTAATTTAATTCAATTTGTTGAGAGTAAAGTTTCTCACACAAATTTTGGTGAAAACATTCATGGAAATTTGTTTGAAGCCTTTATAGGTGCAATCTATTTAGACAGAGGTTTTGATACGTGTGAAAGATTTATTGAGAAAAAAATTATCATACCTTATGTAGATTTAGATAAATTAGAGGGCAAAATTACTAGTTATAAAAGTTTGTTAATAGAGTGGTGTCAGAAAGAGAAAAAAACTTTTCATTTTGATTTTATTGAAGACAATGGCATTGAAGGGCAAAAATTTTTTAGTGTCAAATTATTCATTGACAGCAAGGTAGTTGCAAAAGCAAGAGCTACTTCTAAGAAAAAAGCAGAAGAGAAAGCATCTCAAAGAGCTTATTTTGCATTTCAGGAAATAAT
This sequence comes from Flavobacterium sp., assembly GCA_047622645.1. Lineage (GTDB taxonomy): Bacteria > Bacteroidota > Bacteroidia > Flavobacteriales > Flavobacteriaceae > Flavobacterium. The sequence goes on along the minus strand of JBLHNH010000105.1, from coordinate 5,199 downwards.
CACAGGAAAATAAATGAATTTAACAATTAGCTATATCGTTTTCGTTAAAAAATAACAATTTCTTATATATTTTAACTACTAATTAACTTTAATATACTGTATATTTACACTTTATATATGCATAAATGGCAGTCTTTAAATTACAATTAGAAGATTTTTCAACTACTGAATATGAGTTAATTGCAATTCATACTTCTATTGAAGTTACAAAACTTGCCTTTTTATTAAATAAAAGCTTGAGCACAAGATTTCATTTTTTTGATTCAATTGATAAAACCGAAAAAAAATTGAAAGGATCATTTGATCGTTTTATATTTTTTGATTCAGAAAACCAAACTTCTTGGAATTTAATAGAAAATAAATCAATTATTAAAGTAGAAAATATTTCCAATTCTTTATTCGAAAATTATGAACAATATATGTTTATGGTTCCTGAATATAAAAAGGTAGATTTTATACTAAAAGTAGATACTGATGATAATTTTTTAAAAATTAAAGAAATAAATCATACTATTTCAAAAATAGAATCAATTTCAATGTCTTATACAATAGATAAAAATACAATAAAAACAAAAAGTAATTTAATTTTTTAACAATGCCAACGAACAAAAAGACTAAAATAGTTGCTACTTTAGGACCAGCTACAAGTACTAAAGAAGTGCTAAAGGACATGATAGAAGCAGGTGTAAACGTGTTTAGAATAAATTTTTCTCACGCAGATTACACTGATGTTAGTGAACGTATTGCAATGATTCGAGAATTGAACAAAGAAAACGGATATACAACTTCAATTTTGGCCGATTTACAAGGACCAAAACTACGAGTTGGTGTCATGAAAGAAGATGTTGTTGTTGCTACAGGAGACAAAATTACGTTTACAACCGCTGAAGACATTTTAGGAACAGCTACGAAAGTGTACATGAACTATAAAGATTTTCCTAAAGATGTAAATGTAGGTGAGCGTATTTTATTAGATGATGGAAAATTAATTTTTGAAGTTCTTAAAACAGATAAAAAAACAGAAGTTGAAGCAATAGTTATTCAGGGTGGTCCTTTGAAGTCTAAAAAAGGGGTAAACCTTCCTAACACAAAGGTATCTTTGCCAGCGTTAACTAAAAAAGACATTAAAGACGCCATATTTGCTATTGAAAATAAAGTAGATTGGTTAGCTTTATCTTTTGTACGAACACCAGAAGATTTGATGTTGTTACGAGACTTAATTTCAAAGCATTCTGACCATAAAATTCCAATTATAGCTAAAATTGAAAAACCAGAAGCCGTAGAAAACATTGATAAAATTGTTGCATATTGTGATGGTTTGATGGTAGCTCGTGGTGATTTAGGTGTTGAGATTCCAGCTCACGAAGTACCTTTAATTCAAAAACAACTAATTCATAGAGCAAAAACAGCTAGAATTCCAGTAATTGTAGCTACTCAAATGATGGAAACGATGATCACTAGCTTAACACCAACACGTGCAGAAGTTAATGATGTTGCAAATTCAGTTATGGATGGTGCAGATGCAGTAATGCTTTCTGGAGAAACTTCAGTAGGTAGTTACCCTGTTCAAGTTATTCAAACAATGACAAATATTATTGAAGCTGTTGAAGATTCTCCACTTATACAAGTACCTTTAAATGCTCCACATGTAAGAACTAAACGTTTTATTACTAAATCTATTTGTTATCATGCTGCTGTTATAGCTAATGATATTAATGCAAAAGTAATTTCAACATTAACAAATAGTGGTTATACAGCTTTTCAGATTTCAGCTTGGAGACCAAAATCACAAATTTTAGTATTTACATCAAACGAACGTATTTTAACACAATTAAATTTACTTTGGGGTGTTAAAGCTTTCTTTTATGACAAATTCTTAAGTACTGATGATACTGTAGAAGACATTAACAAGATTGCTCTAGAAAAAGGATATGTTAAAAAAGGTGATATGTTAGTCAATCTAGCTGCAATGCCAATTGCTAATAAAGGAATGGTAAATACATTACGTGTTTCTGAAATTGAATAATTTTTATATATTTGATATTATAAAAAATAAAATTATATGGAATTTAAATCTAGTAATCCGTTTTTAAAAGGAAAAAATTTCGAAAACACTAGTAGAAGTAATGATGATGTTCTTGCTGTTCATTTAGAAACGATGACAGTAAGTGGAACAATTAACAAGGGTTTCACCATGTTATTAATGCTGTTATCAACTGCATTAATTAGTTGGTGGTTAGTAGGAAACGGTTACAATCCAATGGTTTTTACAATTGGTGGAGGAGTTATTGGACTAATATTAGTTTTGGTTGCATCATTTAAACCAACAACATCTCCTTTCACTGCTCCGGCCTATGCTTTATTCGAAGGTTTATTTATTGGTGGTTTATCTGCTGTTTTTGAATCAATGTATCCAGGATTAGTAATTAAAGCCGTTAGTGCTACGTTTATAACTTTTCTGGTTTGTTTTGGTTTGTATAAATACAATATAGTAAAAGTTACTGAAACTTTTAAATCTGTTGTTATTGGTGCAACTATGGCAATTTTTGCTTTCTATTTAATTTCTTGGATAGCATCAATGTTTATTGATTTTCAACCAATTCATCAAGGAAACTCATTAATGAGTATTGGAATTAGTGTTTTTGTAATCATAGTTGCTGCTCTAAATTTATTTTTAGATTTCGACATGATTGAAAAAGGGTCACAGTCCAGAGCGCCTAAATATATGGAATGGTTTGCCGCAATGGGAATAATGATTACGCTAGTTTGGTTATATGTTGAATTTTTAAGATTATTCGCCAAACTTTCAAGTAAAGATTAGCAAATTAATACAATTATATAAAAAAAGGCATTCAATTGAATGCCTTTTTTTATATGATTTGTTTTTTTAAGCCGCAATTTTTTCGAATGCAATAAAGTTTATTAGCTTACCATTATGGTTAAAAATAGGATGTCCTTTAATATGACATTTATATACAGAGCCGTCTTTTCGATAATTTAAAACAACTTTATCAAATGGTTTTTGATTTTCAATAGCTAATCTAATTTCGTTTGAAATTGCTGCATCAGTATCTTTTCCTTGAAACATTTTTGGCGTTTGCCCTATTACTTCTTTAGGATTGTAACCATTCATTTTATTGATATTTTCTGAAGCAAAAACTATTTTTAATTTTGAATCTGTTACAACTATTACCGTTTCATTTTGCAACATGTTAGTAAAGTCCCAAGTAGTTTCCCAATTATTTTTAGTTTCTAATTTAGATAATACTGAGTTATCCAAAATAGTTAACTGCTTATTTGAAAAACTTTGTGAAAAGAAATCCCAAGAGATTAAAGGCATCGTCTTAATGTCTAATCCTGAATAATATTTTGCTGCTGCTTTGTCGTAAGCTGAAAAATCCATTGTAATACTAAATTTAAAATAAAGAATAAAATTAGTATAAATATTGAACTATCAAAAAACAAATTAGAACTTTAACTCTTGTTAAACCTTATTTAAAATCAAATTGCAGCTGAACAGAAATACTTTTTGGAATATCTTTTGCTTTCTTTTCTTCATTATTAAGGTTATTTACAGAAATTCCAAGTAATCTAACAGAATTCTTTAACCTTTCTTGATATAATAATCCTTTAGCAACATCAAACAATAAATGTTTATCGCTTATATAATAGGGTAAAGTCTTACTTCTTGTTTGAAGTGAAAAATCGGAATATTTTATTTTTAAGGTTAAGGTTTTGCCAGAAATTTTACTTTTTTGCAATCGCTTTTCTAATTCTATAGCAATATTTAACAAACGTTCTTCCATATAAATTTCAGAGGAAAGATTTTCATTAAAAGTCCTTTCTGCACCAAATGATTTAACAGTTCTATTAGGTTTTACAGCAGTATTGTGAATTCCTCTTGAAATATTGAAATAATATTGAGCACTGTTTTTAAAGTTTTTTGCTAAATATTCAATAGATTTTTGTTTTAAATCGTAGCCTGTAAAAATGCCTAATTGATAAAATTTTTCGGCTGTGACTTTACCAATTCCATAGAATTTTTTAATATCTAAAACTTCAAGAAAAGACTCAACTTCATCAGGATTAACAGTTTTTTGTCCATTTGGTTTATTGTAATCTGATGCAATTTTTGCAACAAATTTATTAACTGATATTCCAGCTGAAGCTGTTAAGCCAACTTCATCAAAAATTCGTTTTCTAATTTCTTGAGCAATTAATGATGCACTTGGATTATCTTTTTTATTTACTGTTACATCCAAATAGGCTTCATCTAATGAAAGTGGTTCAACTAAATCTGTGTAATCGAAGAAAATCTTTCTGATTTTTTTTGAAATTTCTTTATATCGATCAAATCTAGGCGGCACAAAAATTAATTCGGGGCAATTTCTTTTAGCTTGAATACCACTCATTGCACTTCTTACGCCAAATTTTCTAGCTTCATAACTTGCAGCACTAACTACACCTCTATTTTCACTTCCGCCAACAGCTAATGGTTTTCCTTGTAGGTCAGGAAAATCCATTTGTTCTACCGATGCATAAAAGGCATCCATATCAACATGAATAATTTTTCGTAGAGGACTTGACATTAATTAAGCTTTCTGTAAAATTATTAAATTACTTTGTCTTTTAAGGGGAAAAAAAAGTTTAAAGGTGCTTTTTTAAAGTAATTGAAAATCGATTTATTTAGCAAATGTAATTCGGACAAAGGAATATCTCTAGAACGAAAAGCCAAAAGCATAGATAAAGTAAAACTAACTATAAAATTGATAAAGCCAATTAATCCTATTCCGATAATAGACCAAAAGAAAGTCCAAAAATCAATAGAAAAATGATTTCCATACAAACCTAAAGCAAAGTTTCCACTAGCAAATGTGATGTGACGAATGTCTAAGTTAATCCCGAAGAAAATACCTAAAGAAGCTGTACTTCCTAAGAAAACACCAAACCACATATTCGAAATTACACCTGCCCAATTGTCATTAACCCAGTTAGAAATGTTTTTTGTTTTTTGAATACCAAAAGTTTGCTTTAGAAAAGGATTTTCCTGAATTCGATAAACAACTTGATAATGTTTGTTTCTGTTTGAAATATTTCCGGATATTATTCCTGACAAGAACAAGTAAATACCAGCAATTGCTGCATGAATAATCGCTAAAGAATGAATTGGACTTAGATCTGTTATTAACTTTTCTGCCT
>JBLHNH010000104.1:0-9116 GCA_047622645.1 Flavobacterium sp. | reverse complement strand
CAAATTCATCGTGAATGCTTTCGACAAGAATAAAGCGTTTGGCAGCAATACAACTTTGACCACAATTAAGCATTCGTGCCGTTAAAGCTATTTGTACACTTTTGTCAATATCTGCATCATCCCAAACGATGAATGCGTTGCTCCCTCCTAGCTCTAAAACTGTTTTCTTAAGATGTTTTCCAGCAATAGCTGCAACCGCTGAACCTGCTTTTTCACTTCCTGTTAAAGTAACTGCTTTTACAGTTTCGTGTGCAATAATGGTTTCTATTACATCATGATGTATAAATAAATTTTGAAAAACACCATCTGGATAACCTGCTTTGGTAAAAACGTCTTCTATAAGTTGACCACAACCAAAAACATTGGCAGCATGTTTTAACAAACCTACATTTCCGGCTGTTAATGTTGGTGCAGCATAACGGAAAACTTGCCAAAAAGGAAAATTCCATGGCATAATGGCTAAAACGCTTCCTATTGGGTTATGACGAACAAAACTGTTTGAAGCATCTGAAATTATAACTTCATCTGCTAAAAAAGCTTCTGAGTTTTCTGCATAATAATCACACACTAATGCACATTTGCTAATTTCTGCTCTTGATTCTTTTATAGGTTTTCCCATTTCCAATGTAATCATTGTAGCATATTCTTCGGTATTATCACGAAGTACTTGACCTGCTTTTTTAATTAATTGACAACGTTTAGCCAAAGGTACGTTACTCCAAGAAGTAAAAGCAGCTTGACTTTTATCGAGTTTCATTTTTAATTCTTCTTCAGTAAGAGCTGTGTACTCTCCTACTTCTTGATTGTTATATGGATTGATACTTTTGAATTTCATAATTGATTTTATTTTTATATTTTATTTCAGTGGAGTGCTCTATTCTCTTTGTCTTAAAAAATTTACCAAAGAGGATACTTTTCAAAATTGGTTGACAAAATCGTTGTATCATCTAATTGATCAAATGTAATAATTTTAGATCCTTCTTTAAAAAGAATGTTATATAGTTATTTTATCAAAAACACATCCGATAAAGAAGTAGTGTCTAACCTTCAATTTCTTAATAAATCTTGTAAATATTCAGAACGATTTATGGTATTATTACTAAAAGCATTTTTTGGCCAATATACAAAACCCTAGTGATTGGTCGCAAAGACAGCATCTGTTTCAAATGGAAATCGATATGATGATAAAAGAATTGTTTTTAAAGTTATCGCTTCTGTCGATAACCGTTACGTTATAGGACATGTGACAAAGAATGCCAATTAATGCCGAAACTACTTCTACTAAAGTACTACAAAATTCTAATATATACCGCATAATAAAAGGAAATCCAAAACCAACACCTACATCATTTCTTCCTTCAAAAGTTAAAGAAACCGTTAAACCATCTTCCATCTAAAACACTTATTATACAATCATTCATTCCAATTACCTTTTTACCGTTCTAAGACATCATTAATACTTCATCAGCACTTACTAAAGTAGAAAGTCTAAAGTAAGTTGGTATGATTTCGGATATATAATATTCTAATGCAGCTAAAGAAAAAGCTAAATCTGGTGCGTCAATCTTACTGTCTGCAGTTATCCTAAATTTATAGGCAAGCCAATAGGTATAAATAATCTTTGAAATTTAAGACCTATAAAATCTAGTTCGAAAATTGAACATGCATATATTTTATTAATCATTAATAATAAACCTCACTATTGAAACTTATACTAAAAACAGAAAAGGCTTAATATAATAGAAAGTCTTTTTTACCTGTTTCAGTACTACTTTTCTTTTGTTAAACTTCCAATAAGTTCTACTGTGTTTTCTTTATTATCAATTACTTGCAATACATATTTTCACGGACAACATTTATCCATGTTTTTGCACGTTTGTTTAGTTTAAAATTATAAGTCATCATTCTTCCTCTAGTCACCAATATTCCCCTATATGCTCCTTCGTAAAGATGATCTCTTTCTTTTTAAATGTGAAGGAAAAGTGATTCTTTTTCTGTTTCAACGGCTCCTCTTTACTTATCTAATCTATCAAAATTAATTTGATTATTGGCTTCAATTTTCCAAATACCAGATTTTGGTGCTTGTGACATGCATTAGGTAGTAACTTTTGTATGCTTAATGATAAATTGACTCCAATCATCAATGTTTTCTTGTTTAGACCATATTGATCCTTTGACATCTTATACTGTTGCAGTATAAAATATTTCGACACCATTTGCAACTACCACTTTTCTAGATTTATCTAAATTTATTAAAACAAATCTAAAGAAGTAATTTTTGGAAAGAAAAGCGTTAGTTTTTATTCTTAAAAATAGTATCGAGACTCAGAAAACTGAAAAAGGTTTTCACAGCAACGATTGCTCACAACCCTCAATAAAAAAAAACTAACATTATATAAATTTTGTTGTAAAATGAAGTGATGTTAAGTCAAGTAAAACTATCCCTTTTTTTGTTTAATAAAAACAGACTAACTAAAACGTAAAACCCAAAAAACAGCATGATAAATATCAGTAATTTTATGCATTATAACTCTTATCTTTATACTTGTATTTAAATTATATGCTAATGCAAAAACTAATTTTATATCTTTTACCTATTTTATTATTATACTCTTGTACGCAAGAGGAACACATTACACCTCAACGCTTAAGCATGACCGAATCTGTATATAGTTCGGTTATAATTCAACCCGATAGCTTGTATCAAGTATATGCTGTAATATCAGGAATACTTGAAAAGAGTTATGTGGAAGAAGGTGATTTAGTACAAAAGTATCAACCTTTGTTTCAGGTGACAAATACAGCACCAGAGTTGAATGCAAAGAATGCAAAGTTAGCCTTAGATTTGGCAAATGACAATTATAGTGGTGGCATTACAGTACTTCAAAGCATTAAAGACGAAATCAATGCCGCACAATTGAAATATAGGAATGATTCTATCAATTATTTTAGACAAAAAAACCTTTGGGATCAAAAGATAGGCTCCAAAATTGAGTATGACACTAAAAAACTGAATTATGATTTAGCCAAAAACAACTTAACAATGCTTAAAAGCAAGTTAAACCGTACTAAAAATGAATTATTCATCACTGTCAAACAAGCAAAAAATAATTATAATACTTCATTAGTGTCTACAAAAGACTATACGGTTAAAAGCAGTATTACAGGAAAAGTGTATGCTATATATAAAAACAGAGGAGAACTAATTAATACCACTGCACCTATCGCTACTTTAGGAAATGCCTCTCAATTTATAGTTGAAATGTTAGTGGATGAAGTAGATATTGTTAAGATTGTAAAAGGGCAACAAGTCCTCCTAAATTTAGATGCTTATAAAGATGAAGTCTTTACAGCCACTGTAACTAAAATATTACCTAAAAAAGAGGAACGAAATCAGACCTTTAAAGTAGAAGCTGTTTTTGATTCCCAACCCAACGTTTTATATCCAGGATTATCTGGTGAAGCTAATATAGTAATTGGAAAACGAGAAAATGTATTGACTATTCCTTTAGATTATCTAATGGATGATAACAAAGTAAAAACGGCAAACGGTCTAGTAACTGTAAAAACAGGAATGCGAAATATGGAGTATATAGAAGTAATATCTGGGATTACTGAAACAACACTACTTTACAAAACTGACAAATGATAAATTGGACTGTTATACTGACTATTGCTAAAACGCATTTAATTACGAAGATTAAACAGACTTCTGTTGCTGCCCTTGGTGTAACGTTTGGTATTGGTGCTTATATTACATTAGTAAGTTTTATGACGGGTTTAAATACTATGTTAGACAATTTGATGTTGAATCAAACACCACATGTTCATATTTATAACGAAATAGAACCTTCCAAAGAACAGCCTATTGCTATATATGATAAATTGACTACTGCTACTCATGTGGTTCATTCTATTAAACCTAAATTAAGTCAGAAAAAAATCCACAATGCTTTGCCATTAATTAACTATTTGAATAAAGATGAGAATGTTAAAGGTGCTATTCCGCAAATTAAAGCACAAATCTTTTATATAGCAGGTTCGATAGAAATTGCAGGAAACCTTACTGGGATAAATGCTTTAGAAGAAGCTCGATTATTCAATTTAAAGGATTATATCATAGAAGGTTCTGCTGAAGCTTTAAACAATAATGAAAATGGTATTTTGTTGGGTGTGGGCATTGCCAAAAAGATGTCGCTTCGTGTTGGAGATAGAGTACAAATAAGCACGATAAAAGGAGATGTATTTCCGCTTAGAATTGTGGGACTCTATCAAAGTGGCATTAAGGATATAGATGCTATTCAAAGTTTTTCTAATCTTATAACCGTACAACGCATTTTAGGAGAAGCTGAAAACTATATAACGGATATCAATATAAAGCTAAACAACATAGAGATGGCTTTGCCTATGGCTAAGAAAATAGAGCATCAATTTGAATTGAAAGCCATAGATATTAATACAGCAAATGCTCAGTTTGAAACTGGAACTACAGTTAGAAACTTAATTACCTATGCGGTTTCCATTACCTTGTTAATCGTAGCTGGTTTTGGAATTTATAATATCTTAAACATGTTGATTTATGAGAAGATGAATGATATTGCTATACTAAAAGCGACAGGTTTTTCGGGTAAAGATGTGCAAATGATATTTATGAGTCAAGCTATGATAATTGGTTTTGTAGGAGGTGTTTTAGGCTTGCTATTAGGCTTTGGGTTATCAAGCGTAATAAATAACATTCCGTTTGAAACAGAAGCTTTACCTACTGTTGAAACTTATCCTATTAATTTCAATCCTTGGTTTTATGGTATTGGAATAGTATTCGCATTAATATCAACGTTTTTTGCAGGGTATTTACCAGCTCAAAAGGCTAAGAAAATAGATCCTGTAAAAATCATAAGAGGACAATAAAATGAGTACAGTTTTAGAAGCAAAAAACATACAAAAGTATTTTGAAAAGCCAGTTCGTTTTCAAGTATTAAAAGACATTAACTTTAAAATTGAAAAAGGAGAGTTTGTGTCTATTATGGGAAAATCGGGTTGTGGTAAATCTACGCTACTGTATATTCTTTCTACTATGGATACTGAATATGAAGGTACTTTATTACTAAACAATCAAATAATCAGTGGTCAAAGTAGTAATAAGTTATCCTACATAAGAAATAAACACATTGGTTTTGTATTTCAGTTTCATTATCTATTAGCAGACTTTTCGGTTTTAGAGAATATTATGCTTCCTGCTAAAAAACTAGCCGAAAAATCATTACAAGAAATTGAACAAGATGCTTATGCAAAATTGAAGCTTTTAAAGATTGAACATTTGGCACTTAAGAAAGCGTCTCAGATTTCTGGAGGAGAAAAGCAACGTGTCGCCATTGCAAGAGCACTTATCAATAATCCATCTATTATTATGGGTGATGAACCTACTGGAAACCTTGATAGTCATAATGCAGACAACGTTTTTACTATTTTTAGAGAATTATGCGATAAACAGCATTTATCCTTATTAATCGTTACACATGATGAAGATTTTGCCAAACGCACCGATCGTATTATTCAAATGGAAGATGGAAGGGTAATTAGTTAATTTTGAAAACCTAATTTATTTTTAATATTGGGTACTTCCCATAGTATCATTTCTTTTAGAAACTCGTCTACTTTTTCTATGATAAGTTTTTCATTAATCTCTTTTGGGTTATAAATTCCAAGTTCCATAGAGCTGGTTTCTGGTGTTGTATTTTCTACAATAGGGAATAAAAGGATAACTTGAACATCACCATTATAGGATTGTGTAAAAACCAATGTCCCTCCTTGTATAAATTGATAGGATGGAATTTTGTTGGTTTGCTCCATAAACTCTGCAGGAAAAGCATCAAATGTAATGTTTATGGCTTCATTACTTTGTATCCAATTTAATTCTTGCACGGTCCAACCGATAGCATATTTACTTGTAACATCCTTTAATGTATTTATCAAAATGGTTTTTGTTTTTTCATTCCAAAATATTTTTTTTTGGATTACCGTTTCAATAGAATTTTTATAATCATTAACGCGCTCTTCAAGATGTTCTATTTTCATAACCATTACTTTTTAGTTTTTTCTTGTTCTTTTGCTAACTTCTTGAAATAACCTCTAAGTAAAAAGTTATGTTTTAAAGCATCCATGCTTTGGTTGAATTTATCTGTACCCTCGTTTAGGTTCTTAATGGTTTGGTCTAAATTTTTCACAAACTCTTCATCAGTAGAAAGATAGTTTACAGCTCCTTTTCCATTTTTAATTTGGCTAATTGTTTTATTTATACTATCAAGAGTGGTATTAATCATTTGACTAGAGACTTCTAAATTGGCAATAATATTTTTAACTTTTTGGGCTTGAGCTTTATCATTTACTAGAATTCCAGCGACACTTTCATCTAGATTTATGGACTCAATTTTTGTTGTTAAAGCATCCATTGTTTTTGAAGCATTATAACTAGTTTGTTGCAGGTTGAGAATAGTTTTCTTAAAGTTATTTGAAACAACACTATCATTTATAAGCATGCCTATTGTTCCTTTTTCATTATTAATAGCATTTGTAATTTTTAATAAGTCAACAGTTAATAAAGCAGCATTTTCATTGGTTACACTTAATGTGTTTAGCATGTCATCTGCTCCTATTTTTGTGTAGGACTTTATAAAGTCTCCAGCTTCAACATTAGCTTCCTTACCTTTACCCGGAATGATACTAACAATCATATTTCCTACTAAACCATCTGTTCCAATAGTGGCTATAGCATCTTTTTTGATATGTGAAATCATTTTTTTCTCTATTAACAAATCTACTTTAATAACGGAATCATTTACCATATAAATATCTTCAACTGTTCCCACATTAATACCTGAATAGCGAACATTACTCCCTTTTTGTAAACCATTAACATTTGAGAACTCAACACTAATTAGAATGTTAGTTCCAAATATATTTTGACGTTCTCCTATTAGGTAAATTCCAACCGTAAATAAAAGTAGTCCTGTTATTACAAAGAGGCCTAGTTTTAGTTTTTCTTTTGAAGTTTTTCTCATAATATGTTAATTTACTTCCTTTTTTATTTAAAGAATGCTTTTATATTCTCATCCGTTGATTGATTTAATACTGCGTAATCTCCTTCAATATAATTTGTGCCATTAATTAACAAAATCATTCGGTTGGCCACTACCCGCGCGCAATCAACATCGTGCGTAATTATTAAAGAAGACGTTTTATATTGATTTTGTATGTTTTTCATTAATTGAATGATTTCTTTAGATGTAATAGGATCTAATCCGCTTGTAGGCTCATCGTATAGAATTATCTTAGGTTTTAGAATTAAGGTTCTTGCAATAGCTACTCTACGTTTCATTCCTCCAGAAAGTTCAGAAGGCATTAAATCGATAGCGTCCAATAAACCTACATCTGTTAGTGCTTCTTCTACTAGGCCTGTAATATCCATATTAGATCCAAATCGCTTTCTGTGGTGTCTTAAAGGAAACTCTAAGTTTTCTCTAACAGTCATAGAATCATATAAAGCACTACCCTGAAATAAAAAACCAATCTCGTTTCGTATGGCATCAAATTCAGTTTGACTCAATTCTGTTAATTCTTGCCCCATTACTTTTATACTTCCCGAGTCTGGTTCTATTAATCCTATTATGCATTTAATCATAACTGATTTACCAGAACCCGATTTGCCCATAATGACTAGATTTTCCCCTTCATACAATTTTAAATTAAAACCATTTAGCACATGATTATCACCAAACTGTTTTTTTAGATTTTTTATTTCTAAAATAAGTTTTTTTTCTGCTTTGTCATTTTCTTTTGTATTCGTATTTGTTTGTTCCATTTTATAAAGATTAGATAAAAATATCCGTTATAAAAACAGCTATAAAATCAATAATAAATAACAACATAGAAGTAAATACTACGGCAGAATTTGCTGCTATTCCTACTCCTACTGTTCCTTTTTCGCAATAATATCCTTTATAACACCCTACTAATCCAATGGCATATCCAAAGAAAAAAGTTTTAATCGTTGCTGGTACTATATCGCTATATTCTATGGCATGAAACACTTTATTAAAATAAAGAGAAAAAGAAACATCTCCTTTTAAATTCTCCACAAGAAAGGAGCCATATAAACCCATTGCATCCCCAAAAATAACTAATATGGGAATCATTAGTGTTGTGGCTAAAATTCTAGTAACTACTAAATATTTAAAAGGGTTAGTTCCTGAAACTTCCATGGCATCAATTTGTTCTGTAACCCGCATGGAACCGAGCTCTGCTCCTATTCCTGAGCCTATTCTACCGGCACAAATTAAAGCTGTAATTATGGGTCCGATTTCTCTAACAATTGAAATACTAACCATAGAAGGCATCCATGATTCTGCTCCAAACTGTTCTAAGGTTGGACGTGATTGTATCGTTAAAACCAATCCAATAATAAAACCTGTGATCAATACCAAACCCAGTGACTTATTACCCATATTGTAACATTGTCTCAATAGCTCTTTAAACTCAAAAGGTTTGCTAAATAGTTCTTTAAAAAAACGATTCGAAAAATAGGTTAATTCGCCTATTTCTATAAAAAAGTCTTTTATTCTTATTCCTATATGAGAAGATTGCATCATAAATAAATTAATTGGATTTAAGACATCTTAACTGATTCTATAAAGTTAAGTATTTATTTACAACTATTTAATGATTTATATCAACTTTGATAATTAATAATAAAGTTGTTTTTTAAAACAACGGTTCTCGATACAATTTTTGAAGTTGATGGCTATTCTAAACTACATAAAATAACTACTCCAAAAACCACTCGAACTGACGGTTGGTATTGTAGTTTGTTTTTATAATGACGGTTCTCGATACAATTTTTGAAGTTAATGGCTATTCTAAACTACATGAAACAACTACTCCAAAAACTACTCGAACTGAAGGTTGGTATTGTGTTTTATTTAAAAAAAAAACAGTTCTCGATACAATTTTTGAAGTTAATAGCTATTCTAAACTAAATAAAACAAATACTCCAAAAACCACTCGAACTGACGGTTGGGATTACGTTTTGTTTTATAATATATATTATAGTGCTGTAAATT
>JBLHNH010000103.1:0-9127 GCA_047622645.1 Flavobacterium sp. | reverse complement strand
TTATTACCTTCATCTGAACAAACTTTAGAAGCTGAATTACTAAAAATTGATCAACAACTAATCGAAAATGACTTTCAACATATTGAAAACATTCAAAATTTAGCTAGTCTGACTTCAACTTCAATTTTAAATAATGTTGAATTAACAAGACCAATTGTTGATAATATCAAAAACGGAAATCGTCCAGAATTAGCACTTTTTGATTTGCAACAACAACAAATTGATCAATCTAAAACAATTATTTCTAAAAGTAATTTACCTAAATTGAACGCTTTTGGGCAAGCAGGTTATGGAAATCCAGGTTTAAATATGCTTGAAAATTCTTTTCAAAGTTTTTATATGGTTGGATTAAAAATGAATTGGAATGTGTTTGATTGGAATAAAACTAAAGCTGAAAAGCAAGCCTTAGATGTTGCAAAAGAGGTTGTAAATTCTGAAAAAGAAACATTTGAATTAAATTACTCGATGCAAGTAAAGGAAATAGAAACACAAATAAATAAAATAGAAAAAATTATCGAAATTGACGAAAACAGTATCACTTTACGAGAAAAAATTCTAAAAGTTTCTGATTCACAATTAAAAAATGGAGTTATTACAACAGCTGATTATTTAGTTGAACTAACTCAATTATACGATGCAAAAACCAACCAAAAGGTGCATCAAACACAGCTCGAATTAGCAAAAGTAAATTACCAAATTATTAAAGGTTTATAAAATGAAAAACATAATACTATTTCTTATAACACTAGGTTTTATTTCTTGCAACAACGATAATAACGATGCAGATGCGTATGGAAATTTTGAAGCAACAGAAGTTACTATTTCTTCAGAAGCTAATGGAAAAATTGAATTTCTAAAAGCAGAAGAAGGAAATGTGATAGATAAAGACGTCGTTGTAGGGCAGATTGATACGATTCAATTGTATTTAAACAAGCAACAATTAACGGCTTCAATAAATACAATCTATTCAAAATCAGCTAATGTTTTATCACAACGAAGTGTTTTAAACGAACAATTAAAAACGACTTTGATAGAACAAAAACGAATTAAAAATATGTTTGATGAAAGTGCTGCAACTAAACGACAATTGGATGAAGTAAATGGAAAAGTAAGTGTTTTACAACAACAAATAAAAAGCGTAGCAACACAAAATGCACCAATCATTAATGAAGTACATTCAATTGAAGTGCAGATTGAAAAAATCAACGACCAACTCAAAAAAGCTAAAATCATTAATCCGATTAAAGGAACTGTTTTAGCCAAATATGCAGAACCAAATGAAATTACAGCTTTTGGAAAACCCTTATATAAAATTGCCGATTTATCTGATATGACATTACGTGTTTATTTTAGCGAAACCCAATTAGCATCCATAAAAATGGGACAAGAAGTTACGGTTTCAATTGATAATAATGATGGAACAAAATCTTATAAAGGAATTATTTCTTGGATTTCATCTTCAGCTGAGTTTACTCCAAAAGTGATTCAAACTAAAGAAGAAAGAGTCAATTTGGTCTATGCAGTAAAAGTAATGGTTAAAAATGATGGCAGTTTAAAAATAGGAATGCCAGCAGAAATTAAATTATAATCAATTTCAAATTCAAAAAAATTATTAAAATTTCTCTAATTTCTTAAATCTGTGTTCCAAATAAAAGAATAACAATTTCAAAAATCAATAAAATGAAAAGAATTATCGCAATTGCATCTATATTTATAATGATTGGATGTAAAACAACTCAAATTAACTCTAAATCAACAACAATGAATTTAAAAAGTCTTCATACAGAAACTAAAGCCGTTCAAACTAATGTTATGTTTGAGCCTAAAGATGGAAAAGTAATTTCATTACAAATTGCTAAAAACAAACAATTAGCAGAACACATTACAAAAGTTCCAGCCTTATTGGTTTGCGTATCTGGAAGTGCAAGTTATGGAGATGAAAGTGGTAGAAAATTGAGCTTAAAATCGGGCGATTATGTAAATATAGAACCAAACGTAAAACATTGGGTTGATGCAGAAGAAGAAAGTAATTTTTTGTTAATAAAATAATTCATAACTCATCATTAATAATTATATAAATGAGTATTAAAGTCCAAAATATTTCCAAATCCTATCAACAACTCAAAGCTGTTGATGCCATTTCTTTTGAAGTAAATGAAGGAGAGTTATTTGGATTAATTGGACCAGATGGAGCAGGTAAAACAACGATTTTTAGAATTCTAACAACACTTTTATTAGCTGATGAAGGAAAAGCCAAAGTTTTAGAATATGATGTTGTTAAAGATTATAAATCCATCAGAAACTCTGTGGGTTATATGCCTGGAAAATTTTCATTATACCAAGATTTAACAGTCGAAGAAAACCTAACCTTTTTTGCTACTATTTTTGGAACAACCATTGAAGAAAACTACGACTTAATTGAAGATATTTACGTTCAAATAGAACCTTTTAAAAATCGTAGAGCTGGAGCATTATCTGGTGGAATGAAACAAAAATTGGCTTTATGTTGTGCTTTAATTCACGCACCAAAAGTCTTGTTTTTAGACGAGCCAACAACTGGAGTTGATCCAGTTTCTAGAAAAGAATTTTGGCAAATGCTAAAGCGATTACAACAAAAAGGAATCACCATTTTAGTGTCAACGCCTTATATGGATGAAGCTTCACTTTGTGATAGAATAGCATTAATCCAAAAGGGAAAAATATTAAAGATCGATTCACCACAAAATATCATTTCAAATTATGATAAATTAATTTACGATATAAGTTCCAAAAATACACATGGTTTAATTCACGATTTAAAAAATTATCCAAGTCAATATAGTGTTTATGCTTTTGGCGAATTTATTCATTACATTGATAGAAAAAAAGACTTTAATCCAAACGATTTAAATGAATATTTAGAACATAAAAAGCATTCAGAAATCATCATTCAACCAGCAAAAACAACTATTGAAGATGTTTTTATGGATTTATAAAATATGAACCGAGAAAAAATCATACAAGTCGAAAACCTAACCAAAGAATTTGGCGATTTCACAGCAGTGGATAGTATTTCTTTTGATGTTTACAAAGGAGAAATTTTTGGTTTTCTTGGAGCAAATGGAGCAGGAAAAACAACGGCTATGAAAATGCTAATCGGAATTTCTAATCCAACTTCAGGAAAAGCAATTGTTGCTGGATACGATGTTTTTTCACAAGCCGAAATGGTTAAGAAAAGTATTGGTTACATGAGTCAAAAATTCTCGTTGTACGATGATTTAACCATCAAAGAAAATATTACCTTTTTTGGAGGAATTTATGGTTTGTCAAGAAAAAGAATAAAAGAAAAAATAGCCGAACTAGTAGAAGAATTGCAATTACAAGAAGTTGCGAATCATTTAGTTGGTTCTTTGCCTTTAGGTTGGAAACAAAAATTATCCTTTTCAGTTGCTTTATTGCACGAGCCAAAAATTGTGTTTCTAGATGAGCCAACTGGAGGTGTTGATCCCATTACAAGACGACAGTTTTGGGAAATGATTTACACACAAGCCAATAAAGGAACGACAATATTTGTTACAACACATTATATGGATGAAGCTGAATATTGCGACCGAGTTTCTATAATGGTTGAAGGTAAAATTGAAGCTTTGGATTCACCAAAAAAGCTCAAAGAACAATTTAAAGTGGATTCCATGAACGAAGTGTTTTTGAAATTAGCGAGAAATATTGAATAGCACAAAGAACAAAGATGAAAGAGCAAAGTCAAAAAAAGATGGGCTAATCCGTAAAATCAGTTGCAATAACAGATTTCTCTAATTTCTTACCCGAGCCTGAAAGTGCGAACTGACGAAGTAAATCTGTGTTCCAAAAATTAAAACCTTGCGAACTTTGCATAATCCTTTGCGGACTTCGCGGTTAAAAAATAATACAATGAAAAGATTCATCGGTTTTGTAAAAAAAGAATTCTATCACATTTTTCGTGACAAACGTTCCATGTTCATCCTTTTCGGAATGCCAATTGCGCAAATTATGTTGTTTGGTTTTGCCATTACCAACGAAATTAATAACGTAAAAATTGCCGTTTTAGATCAATCAAAAGATACAGAAACACAACAAATAATCAATAAAATTTCAGCTTCAAGTTACTTTAGTATAGAGCAAGAAATTCAATCCGAAAATCAAATTGAGTCTATATTTAAAAAAGGAAAAGTCAAAGCCGTTTTAGTTTTCGAAAAAGATTTTATCAAACATTTAGAAACTAAAAAAGCAGCTAAAGTACAAGTCATTACCGATGCAACTGATCCCAATATGGCAAACACTATTTCCAATTATATTAATTCAATTTTACAGAATTATGCAACCGAAAAAAATGCCAATATAAAACCAGTTTATCAAATTCAAACGCAAACACAGTTGTATTACAACCCAGAAATGAAAAGTGTTTTTACCTTTGTTCCTGGAGTAATGACAGTCATTTTAATGTTGGTTTCGGCTATGATGACTTCAATTTCTATCACACGTGAAAAAGAATTAGGTACGATGGAAATTTTACTCGTTTCACCATTAAAACCCATTCAAGTTATTATTGGCAAAGTGTTTCCGTACATCTTTTTATCCATTATTAACGCAACAGTTATTGTGTTATTAGGCTTTTTTGTCTTTGGAATGCCGATAGAAGGAAGTCTGTTTTTACTCGCTTTTGAAAGTGTATTGTTTATTATCTGTGCCTTGTCATTGGGAATTTTAATTTCAACCGTTTCTAATTCGCAACAAACAGCCATGATGATTTCGTTATTTGGACTAATGTTACCCGTAATCTTGTTATCCGGATTTATTTTTCCGATTTCAAGCATGCCGTTACCTTTGCAAATTATCAGCAATATTATTCCAGCTAAATGGTTTATCATCATCATCAAAGCCATCATGCTAAAAGGATCAAGCCTAGCTTTAATTTGGAAAGAAACACTAATTTTGGTAGCTATGACTTTGTTTTTCATAGTAGTAAGCATCAAAAAATATAAAATACGATTAGAATGATTTTTTTTTAGAAGCTACTTCCTGCTTTCCGCTATATCTTTTTGTCTCGTTTTAAGAACGAGAAAAAAAGGATGCCGCTACAATCAGGGCTAGGCAATCAGAAAACAACAGTAATAAATATAAAACCCGCGATAATCTGTTAAATCCGCGTCATCCGCGCTCTATTAATGAAAACAATATTATTCATCATACAAAAAGAATTCAAGCAAATTTTTAGAAATAAAGGAATGCTACCTATTATTTTTATTTTGCCTTTGGTGCAACTAATCGTATTATCTAATGCAGCCAGTTTTGAAGTAAGAAACATCAAATTTTCTTATGTAGATAAAGATCATTCAGCAGCTTCACGCGAATTGATTAGTAAATTTGAAACTTCACACTATTTCAAAATCATAAATGAATTTCCTTCCAAAAAAGAAGCCAATTTAGAAATGCAAAAAGGAACAGTAGATGTCATTTTAGAAATTCCAATTCATTTTGAAAAAAATCTATTAAAAGATAAAAAATCTAATTTATTAGTGAGCATTAATGCTATTGATGGAGCAGCTGCAGGTGTGACTAATGTTTACATTATGCAAATTATTGCTGGTTTTAATCAAAAAATTCAAACCGAATTATTTCAATATAACGATGCAATGTTTGTACAACCTCAAAATATAGAAACCATTCCATCATTTTGGTACAACAAAACCCTAAATTATAAAACTTTTATGGTTCCAGGAATTTTGGTTTTATTAGTTACTATGTTGTCTTTGTTTTTGTCCTCAATGAATATTGTTCGCGAAAAAGAAATGGGAACTTTAGAGCAAATAAACGTAACACCAATCAAAAAACACCAATTTATAATCGGAAAATTATTTCCTTTTTGGGTAATTGGTTTAATGGTTTTAACGGTTGGATTAACCATTGCAAAACTAATATTCAATGTGCCAATTCTTGGGAATATTTTCTTGATTTACGGTTTTACTTCTATTTACTTAATTTTAATTTTAGGTATTGGTTTGTTTATTTCTAATCATACTGAAACCCAACAACAAGCTATGTTTATTGCTTGGTTTTTTACAGTAATTTTTATTTTAATGAGCGGCCTTTTTACCCCAATAGAAAGTATGCCAACTTGGGCTCAAAAAATAACGTTGCTCAATCCGATTCGTTACTTTGTAGAAGTAATTAGAATGGTTATGCTAAAAGGTGCTGGTTTTCAAGAAATAAAAATGCAATTAGGCATTATAGCTCTTTTTGCTTTTGCCATAAATGGTTTGGCTGTTTGGAGTTACAAGAAGTCAAATTAATACTATCTTAATGAACATTAGTTAAAGTTTAAAATATGTAACGCTTGTTACTTATAGCCATGTTAAATTTAGATATTTTTGTACTCAATAAAAAATAACACGTTATGGATGTTGAAATATTAGCAAGAATTCAGTTTGCTTTCACAATTGCCTTTCATTATATCTATCCACCTCTAAGCATTGGTATTGGTTTAATTATGGTTATTATGGAAGGTTTGTATTTAAAAACTGGAAATAAAGAGTATGAAGTTTTAACTCGTTTTTGGTTAAAAATTTTCGCAATAACTTTTGGAATAGGTGTTGCAACAGGAATTATTATGGAATTTGAATTTGGTACCAACTGGGCTGTATATTCAAAATATGTAGGAGATATTTTTGGAAGTGCATTAGCAGCTGAAGGTTTATTTGCTTTCGGGTTAGAAAGTACCTTTTTGGGAGTTCTAATTTTTGGATGGAATAGGGTTTCACCTAAAGTTCACTTTATTTCAACAATAGGAGTGTTTTTAGGCTCGATGTTTTCTGCGGTTTGGATTGTAGTAGCAAATAGTTGGCAACAAACACCTGCAGGTTATCACATAGTTGGTGAAGGTATAAGTGCTAGAGCAGAAGTAACCGATTTTTGGGCAATGGTTTTTAATCCGTCAAGTGTAGATAGAATTATTCATGTTTGGCAAGGAGCTTTTTTAGCAGGTGCCTTTTTAGTTTTGAGTGTTCATGCATATTACATTAGAAAAGGAAGATACGTTGAATTGTCTAAAAGAGCTTTTAAAATTGCTTTAGTAGTAGCTACAGTAGTTTCGTTCACTCAATTGCTTTCAGGTCATAGTTCTGCAGATGGAGTTGCTGTAAATCAACCTGCAAAATTAGCTGCTATGGAAGGTCATTATGAAAAGTCAGCTCCAGCTGATTTATATCTTTTGGGATGGGTGGATAATGAAAATCAAAATGTAATTGGTTTAGGACTGCCTGGAGGATTATCGTTTTTAGTTCATCAAGACTTTCAAGCACCAATAACAGGTTTAAATGCATTTCCTGAAGAAGATAGACCAGGGCAAGTTAATGCAGTTTTTCAGTTTTATCACATTATGATTTCTATTGGAATGTTTTTAATAGCACTTACTTTTTATGCTAGTTTTTTATGGTGGAGAGGTAAATTATTTGAAAACAAATGGTTGATGTGGATTTTTTCATTTTCGGTTATTTTACCACAAATTGCTAATCAAGCGGGTTGGTTTGCGGCTGAAATGGGAAGACAACCTTGGATTGTTTACGGACATTTAAGAACGAGTCAAGGATTTTCACAAGAAGTTTCGGCTAATCAAATAGTGTTTTCATTAGTCATGTTTACGGTTGTTTATAGTTTATTGTTGATTTTGTTTTTATATTCTATAAATAAAAAGATAAAACATGGTCCTTATGATGAAGCTGCAAATCCTTTAGAAATTATTTAAATAAAAAAAATATGGAAACATTTTTAGGTATAGATTATCCAACACTTTGGTTTTTAGTAGTCGGATTGCTATTTTCAGGATACGCAATTTTAGAAGGTTTTGATTATGGTGCTGGAGCTTGGCATTTGTTTTTTAAAAAAGATATTAGTAGAAGAATCGCCATAAACGCTATTGGTCCAATTTGGGATGCCAATCAAGTATGGTTAATTATTGGTGGTGGAGCTTTGTTTGCAGGGTTTCCGGTAATGTATGCTACTATGTTATCTTCGATGTATGTTCCTTTTATGTTGTTTTTAATGTTTTTGGTGCTTCGTTCTACATCCATAAAATTTAGAAGTGCAGAAGAAATGCCTTGGTGGAGAAAAATGTGGGATATTACCTATTTTGTATCTAATGTATCCATCGCTTTTTTATTAGGAGTCGTTTTAGGAAACGTGCTACAAGGTCTCGAAATTGGTCCGAATTTCAGTTATCAAGGGGGCGTTTTCTTTTCATTTTTAAGTCCTTATGCAATCATGACAGGATTTACGACGTTATCGATTTTTATGACACAAGGAGCTATTTTCTTATTGTTAAAAACAGAAGGAAGATTACATGCTAGATTAACATTCTTATTAAAAAAAGGAATGATTTTTTTTATTGTAAGTTTTTCAATTACATCTTTATATACTTTAATCTTTATTCCAGGTGTAACAGATAATTTTAAAGAAACACCAGCATTTTTCATATTACCTTTATTATCATTTTTAGCAGTTGCAAATGTGCCTAGATTAGTATCTAAGAAAAAATATGGACAAGCATTAATATTTTCATCCTTAACGATGGCTTTTTTATTGATGTTAGTTGCTTTTCAATTATATCCTGTTTTATTGCCCTCAACAATACATCCAGAACATAGTGTAACTATATATAACGCTGCATCTTCTCAAAAATCTTTAGGAATCATGCTTACAATAGTAGTAATTGGAACTCCTTTATTAGCAGGTTATTTCATATTTCTCTACAGAACATTTTACGGTAAAGTTAAACTAGATGATACCAGCTATTAAATTTCAAAAGTGTCTTTTTTAAGGCACTTTTTTTTTGGGTTTACATCAATGTTTCAAATTTAAAAAAATGTTTAATGCTTTTTTTATCTTCTTTCCATAAGATCACTTTGTCCATTAACTCTTTGTTTTACTGATAATTGTCATTTTGTAATTACTTTTTGATACTTAAATTTGTGTATTATTAATTTTAATTATTTATCACATGAAAAAGTTATTTTTATTATTTGCACTTGTAGTTTTAAGTACTACTTCCTTAATTGCTCAGGATAGAGACAAAGATCAAGATAGAGACAAAGATCAAGATCGAGATAGAGTACAT
>JBLHNH010000102.1:0-9213 GCA_047622645.1 Flavobacterium sp. | reverse complement strand
CCTTTTTGCGAGTGCAAATATAGGACACATTTTTCTTCTTACAAACTTTTTTCAATAAAATTTAAAATAATTTATCTATTATTAATTGATAGATATCTTTACCAAAGGTTAAAGCCATCAAAGTCAATAAGATAATCATTCCAAAAGTTTGAACTCTTTCTGCTGCTTTTATGCTTAAAGTTTTTCCAGTTATCATTTCTACTATAGTAAAAAGAGCATGTCCACCATCTAAACCAGGAATAGGCAGCAAATTAATGAAAGCTAATCCTATTGAGAATAAGGCTGTAAAATTCCAAATAAACTCCCAGTTCCACTCATCAGGTAAAATTCTAGCAATTCCAACTGGACTTTTTACTTGTTTGTAGGCTTCTGTTTTAGGGCTTAAAATTAACTTAAACTGTTTTACATTATAAACTAGTAATTGCCAAGCTTCTTTTGCTGCTGCAGGAACTGCTTGTCCAACACTTAATTTGTTATTTATAAGATAGTTTGCTGAATCTTTAAAAGTTGGTTTAAAGCCAATTTTACCCTCTTTATCAACTAATGTTTTTATTGACAACGGATTTCCATTTCTCAATATATCAATTGTAATACTATCATTTTTGTTCTTTTCTAACTCTAAAGAAAGTTGATCATAAAATGGAACTTTTTCCCCATTTACTCCTACTATTAAGTCATCTTTTTTAAATCCAGAGTTTATACTATTTGGACTTGACAAAGAATCTACAATTGCATTTGTAACTCTAGGATACGCAAAACCTTTACCTTCTCTACTTATAATTTCACCTTTTTGTTCTTCGGTTAAATCTAATTCTAATTTTTTTCCATCTCGTTCTATTTCAATTTTATCACTTAAAAGAACATCGATAATCATCCAATTAAACTTTGGTTGTAATTTGCCATCAACAGATAAAATTCTATCACCATCTTTAAATCCAACACTTTTTCCAACTTCTCCAAATGATAGACCATTTTTTTGGATTGCTTCTGTTGAAACATACTTTTGTCCAACTGTAGAAAACATAATTAAATAAATAAACCAAGCTAAAAGAATATTTACAATAATTCCACCAAGCATAATTATTAAACGTTGCCATGCTGGTTTTGCTCTAAATTCCCAATCTTCTGGCTCGCTGTTCATTTGTTCAACGTCCATACTTTCATCAATCATTCCTGAAAGTTTGACATAACCACCAATTGGCAACCAACCAATTCCCCATTCAGTTTCTCCAATTTTTTTCTTAACTAAAGAAAAACCTGCATCCATAAAAAGATAGAATTTTTCTACTCTTACTTTAAATATTTTGGCCGCCAAATAATGACCAAACTCATGAAGAATAACTAATACGGATAATATAAATAGAATTTGTGCTACTTGAATCATTGTTGTACTTAATTTTTATAAGCGACAAAAGTAAGGTTTTCACCTTACTTCTGACAATTATTTTTTAAAAGGATTTATTTTTTTAATAGATTTTTAACTACGACCCCTTCATTTGTATAAATTCTAGCAATGAATAGTCCAGTTGACAAATCTTCTATATTAAATTTTGAAGTTGTTTTTGTTGAAATTAATTGACCTAAAGTATTATATATTTCTACTTTTTCAAGCAATATAGTATTTGGAACTATTAATTCTACAAATGAATTTGCAGGATTAGGAGATAATATAATAGATTCTTGCAATTCAAATGTCAAATTAGCTAAAGCAGCTGTGTTGTTTTTGGAAATAATATGTTTGTTAGGATCAAAAGTTACACCAGTTACAGCAAACGGTACATTTACTATAAATTGTTGCCCATTTGAACTATTTTCTAATCTAACATCAAAAACTTGACTTCCAGAACCCGTTAAACGAACTTCAATTGGCATTTCAAAATAAGAAACACTAAAATGAGATTGTGTTTGATTTACTGTTATTTGTACTTGATTGTTACTAATGTTATTTGCTGTAATTGTATATGTTGGATATCCTTGTTTATATATCCAATCATTAAAAAATTCTGTAAGTGAACTTCCATAAACTGCTTCTAAATGAGCTTGTAAATTAGGAGTTAAAGCATAAGCGTAAGCTAAATTAGAATCGTTTAAATAATTTTTCAATGCTTGAAAAAACATGGTTTCTCCCATTTTCCAGCGCAACATTTCTAAAAACATTGCACCTTTGTTATAGGATAATCTGCTGCTAAAAATTCGATTAACATTTTCAGCTTCAGCTTCTGTTAAATAAACGGCTCCATTAGTTTGAGAAGTAATATTGTTTATCATATTGTTTTTATCAGAAACAAAAGCGGTATTTCCATCTAAATTTTCGATTACCAATGAAGCCAAGTAGGTTGCAAAACCTTCATTTAACCAAATATCTCTCCAAGAACCACAAGTAATTTTATCACCAAACCATTGATGACCTAATTCGTGGGCAATTAAACTTCTACTATAAGAACCAAGGCTATTTGCTGTCATAAATGAAACAGTTGTGTGTTCCATTCCGCCACCCCAGCCAAATTGAGCATGGCCATATTTTTCATTTCTAAAAGGATAAGGTGTAAAAGTAGCCTCATAGAAATTCATTATGGTTGGAGTAATTGCGACACTATTTATATTGTTTGTAGCCGTTTCTGGATACATATAATTTACAATAGGAAAAAAAGGGCTAGCCGTTGTGCCTAAACCAGCTTGTTGATTATGTATTTGATAATTAGTTACTGCAATAGCAATTAAATAAGCAGGAATAGCATACCCATGATGAAAGTGAGTTGTTTTACTTGTACCAACTATACTTTGAGAAACTTCTAGTCCATTTGACACACTTGTATACTGTGAGGGTGCAGTAATGTATACATCTATACTATTTACCTTATCATTCAAATCTTGCTTACATGGCCACCAATCTCTTGCTCCAAAAGGTTCTGATAGAGTCCACAAAACGGGTGTTCCATTATGAGTTGTTGTTGTAAAAGAACCAAAGCCATTACTTTCTGGTGGTCCAGCATAAGTAATTACAACTGTTGCGCTTGTTCCTGTTGCCATTGCAGTTGGAAAATTAATAACTAATTCTTTATTTGTGTTTTGTGTAAAAGTTAATGGTTGTGCATTTCTAGTAACAGAACTAACAGTCATTGAATCACTCATGTCAAATGTTATAGTTGACATGTTTGCTAATGAAGTAAAAGTTGTAGTTACAATTCCACTAATATTATAAGTTGCTGGGTTAACTGTAAAACGCAATTCATGATAAGTTATATCGTAGTTTTGAGTGTTTGGATTAACCGTTAAATTTTGGATTTTTGCAGCCGATTTCATTTCAGCTTCAACCATTTTTTCAAATTCAGAATTATCTGTTTGAGCATATGTTACTGAGCTTAAAATCAGTACAAATAAGAGTATGATTCTTTTCATTTTTTTAAATTTTACTCAAATGTAAAGTTTTTTTTTCAAAATTATTTTCATCCTTTTCAATATTAAGCAAATAAAAAGAAATATAACAACTGTTTTGTGCTATTTTTAGCATCTAAACTTTCTATTTTATACATTTGCAATCTTAAATTATTTACTATGTTACAAATACAATTTATTAGAGAAAATAAGGAAGAAGTTATCGCTCGATTAGCAAAGAAAAACATGGATGCTAAATCGATTGTGGAAGACATAATTAACTTTGATGAAAAAAGAAGATCAACACAAGTTGCTCTTGATACAATTCTTGCAGAATCTAATAAAGTGTCCAAAGACATTGGTGATTTAATGCGCAATGGTGAAAAAGCGAAAGCAGAAATACTAAAAAGCAAAACAACACAGTTTAAAGATCAAACGAAAGAATTGACCGAAACTTTAAATGCCTTTTCAGCTCAATTAGAAGAGGAATTATATAAATTACCAAATTTACCCGCAGAAATAGTTCCAAACGGAAAAACGCCTGAAGATAATGAAAACGTCTTTGAAGAAGGAAAAATACCAACACTTCATGAAGGAGCATTACCTCATTGGGAATTAATAAAAAAATACGACATTGTAGATTTTGAATTGGGCACAAAAATTACAGCACCAGGTTTTCCTGTTTATAAAGGAAAAGGGGCAAAATTACAACGTGCTTTAATTTCTTATTTCTTAGATAAAAATATTGATGCAGGGTATCAAGAATACCAAGTGCCACTTTTGGTAAATGAAGCATCAGCTTATGGAACAGGACAGTTGCCTGACAAAGAAGGACAAATGTATCATGATGCAAAAGATAATTTATATTTAATTCCAACAGCAGAAGTTCCTGTAACAAATATATTTAGAGACGTAATTCTCCAAGAAAGTGAATTGCCGGTTTTAGCAACAAGTTATACACCTTGTTTCAGAAGAGAAGCAGGTTCTTGGGGAGCACATGTTAGAGGATTAAATCGTTTACATCAATTTGACAAAGTAGAAATTGTACGAATTGAACATCCAGAGAATTCATACAAAGCTTTAGATAGGATGGTGGAACATGTAAAAGAAATATTAAACGAATTAAAATTACCTTATAGAATTTTGCGTTTATGTGGCGGAGACATGAGTTTTGCTTCTGCATTAACTTATGATTTTGAACTATATTCAACAGCTCAAGAACGTTGGTTAGAAATCAGTTCAGTGTCAAATTTTGAAACTTTTCAAGCTAATCGTTTAAAATTAAGATTCAAAGATAAAGACGGAAAAAACCAATTGGCTCATACTTTAAATGGAAGCTCATTAGCATTGCCTAGAGTTTTAGCCGGAATTTTAGAAAACTATCAAACACCAGAAGGAATTGTAATTCCAGAAGTATTAAGAAGGTACACAGGATTTGATATCATTGACTAATAAACGTTAATCTTTATAAAAACAATGTACTAAATTGGCATAAAAAATGTAACTTTAGTACATTATTTGTTTCTAAGAAATTGTATGAGAAAACTTTTTATTCTTTTTTGCTTACTACTATCAGGATTTGTTAATGCTCAATCTGAGCAGTTAGCCTATAATTATTTTGATAGAGGTGAATTCGATAAAGCCATTACAATTCTTGAAGAAATTGTTGTCAAACAACCCGGAAATTATGCCTTTTTTCAAAAAATGGTTGAGTGTTACCAACAGTTAAAACAATACGATAAAGCAGAAACTGCCATTTTATATAAATTGAAAATTTCTAAAATACCTAACTTATACGTAGAATTAGGCTATAATTTTCAATTGCAAAAAAATGAAGCTAAAACAATTCAAAACTATAATTTAGCCATAGAACAAGTCGTTTTACAATCCAATTACGCTTATTCTGTTGCCTCAGTATTTGAACAAAAAACATTGTTAGATTGGGCAATTAAAGCTTATGAAGTTGGAAGGTTAGGAAATCCAAATTTAAACTTTGATTATCAAATTGCGTTGCTAAATGGACAAATGGGAAATTTAGATTTAATGGTTGAAAAACTGTTAGATTATTCTTTTTCAAATCAAAATAACACGCCACTTGTTCAAAATCAATTGACTAGGTTTATTAGCGAAGACACTGAAGGAAATTTTACAGAATATATTAAAAAAGCCCTTTTAATTAGAGTACAGAAAAATCAGGATATTTATTGGAATCAATTTTTGAGTTGGTATTTTGTGCAACAAAAAGAATACGGAAAAGCATTTACGCAAGAAAAAGCAATCTATAAACGAAATCCAGAAGGTTTTTATAACATTGTGAATTTAGCCAAATTTGCGATGGAAGAAAAAGAAAATGAAACCGCAAAAATTATTTTTCAATTCATTTTAGAAAACACACAAGATTATGGATTGCAAATTATGGCTCACGATTTCTTACTTTCAATGCAAATTGAAGAGTCTTCCGATAAAGAGTATTTAGCCATTCAACAAACAATAGAAGGTTTAGTTAAACAATACGGAATTTCTCCTTTTACACTAGATTTGCAAATATTATCGGCACATTTTGATGCTTTTTATATGAAGCAATTTGAAAAAGCCAAATCTACTTTAGAAAAAGCATTGTCTATTAGTCTTTCACCAAGACAAGAAAGTGAAGTAAAAATGGAATTGGCTAATATTTTAGTTTTGGACGAAAAATTTAACCAAGCGATTTTGTATTATGCTCAAATTTCGGAAAGCCTAAAAAATGACGAAAAATCACATGAGGCAAGTATGAAAATGGCAGAAACTAGTTATTATAAACAAGATTTTGATTGGGCTTTACAACAAGTAAAAATTTTAAAGCAATCTTCAAGCTTATTGATTGCTAATGATGCAATCGAATTGTTTTTATTAATTAGCGATAATTCAGCAGAAGATAGTACAAGAGTTGCCTTAAAAGCATTTTCAAAAGCAGATCTGCTTACTTATCAAAACAAGAATGAATTAGCTTTGGCTCAATTTTTAGAAATTCTTGAAAAATATAAAGGAGACACAATTGAAGATAATACTCTTTTTAAAATTGCAAAGATTTACCAAAAGAAGAAAGATTACACAAATGCTTTAGCATATTATAAAAATATTTTAGACAAACATTCAGACGGAATTTATGCAGATGAAGCCTTGTTTTATTCTGCCGAAATTTATAGAAAACATCTAAATGATAATGCAAAAGCCAAACCATTATACGAAAAAATGATTTTTGAACACGCAGATAGTATTCATTTCACAGAAGCCAGAAAGCAATTCCGTTTGCTTCGTGGCGATGCTATTTAAAAAAACACAATTTAAATGATTATATACAACGTTACAGTAAATGTCGACCATTCAATTCATAATAAATGGTTGCAATGGATGCAAAACAAGCATATTTCAGATGTTTTATCAACAGGATTATTCAATAATGCAAGACTTGTAAAAGTGCTTGTTCAAGAAGATGAAGGAGCAACCTATTCTGTTCAGTTCTTTTCGGATTCAAAAGAAAAACTAAACGACTATTACCAAAATCATGCACCAAGATTACGAAAAGAAAGCTTAGATCTTTTTGGAGATAAAATGCTAGCTTTTAGAACTGAGTTAGAAGTTTTGAGCGAACATTTCCATTCAGAAAACTAACCCAACATTAATTACTCAAAACCCTTTACCACGAATAATATGTTTGTAAAAGCAAAAAAGCACTTAGGTCAACATTTCCTAACAGATGAATCCATCGCTCAAAAAATAGCGGATGCCTTAACGTATTCTGGTTATTCAAAAACAATAGAAGTTGGTCCAGGAATGGGTGTTTTGACAAAATATATTTTAGAAAAACCCACAGAAACTTTTGTAGTAGAAATTGACAAAGAATCTGTAGAATATTTACAAACGCATTATCTAAATTTAGCAAATAATATAATTTCTAAAGATTTTTTAAAGTATGATTTAAATGAAGTTTTTAAAGGAGAACAATTTGCCATCATTGGAAATTTTCCTTATAATATTTCATCTCAAATTCTTTTTAAAGCTATAGAAATGAGAACCCAAGTTCCAGAATTTGCTGGAATGTTTCAAAAAGAAGTAGCGCTACGTATTTGTGAAAAAAAAGGAAGTAAAGTGTACGGAATTTTATCCGTTTTAACGCAAGCATTTTTTGATACGGAATATTTATTTACCGTTCCACCAGAAGTTTTTAATCCACCACCAAAAGTAGATTCTGGTGTTTTGCGTTTAACACGAAAAGAAAATTTTACTTTGCCTTGTGATGAAAAATTATTTTTTAGAGTTGTAAAAACAGCATTTCAACAAAGACGAAAAACATTAAGAAATAGTTTAAAAACCTTTGCGCTTTCAGATAGTTTAAAAGAAGATATTATCTTTGACCTTCGACCAGAGCAACTTTCGGTTGAACAATTTGTAGAAATTACCCAAAAATTAGCAGCCGATGGAGTTTAAAATCAGCAAAGAATTTATTGCTCAAATAGAGCAACTTATTAGTGAAAATAAAGAACAAGAATTACACGACTTGCTTCTTGATCTTCACTTTGCTGATATTGCCGAAATTATGGACGAGCTTGATAGTCACGAAGCTAGTTATATTTTCAACGCCTTAGATTCAGAAAAAACGGCAGAAATTCTTTTAGAATTAGATGAAGATGTTCGTGAGAAAATCCTTCGAAATCTTTCACCAAAAGAAATTGCAGAAGAGTTAGATGAGTTAAGCACAAATGATGCCGCTGACATTATTGGAGAACTTTCCAAAGAAAGAAAAGAACAAGTAATTTCTGAACTAGAAGACGTTGAACACGCCAAAGATATTGTTGACTTACTTCGTTATGATGAAGATTCTGCTGGTGGTTTGATGGCAAAAGAGTTGGTAAAAGTCAATGAAAATTGGAACGTACTTACTTGTGTAAAAGAAATGCGTGCTCAAGCCGAAAATGTTACAAGAGTTCATTCTATTTATGTAGTCGATGATGATAATCGATTAAAAGGAAGATTGTCACTTAAGGATTTATTAACCACTTCTACAAAAACGCCAATTGGCGATATATATATTGCAAAAGTCGACTATGTAAAGGTTGATACAGAGAATGTTGAGGTTGCCCGAATTATGCAAAAATATGACTTGGAAGCTATTCCGGTTGTAGATGAATTAGGACGATTAGTTGGTCGAATTACTATTGATGATATTGTCGATGTAATTAAAGAAGAAGCCGATAAAGATTATCAATTAGCAGCAGGTATCTCACAAGATGTTGAAGCAGATGATAGTATTTTTGAATTAACAAAAGCGCGATTGCCTTGGTTGGTTTTAGCTCTTTTTGGTGGATTTATATCGGTTAAAGTATTAGGTTTATATGGACCAGCTATGGATGTTCATCCAGAATTGTTCTTTTTTACACCATTAATTGCTGCAATGGCAGGAAATGTTGGTGTTCAATCGTCTGCGATTATTGTTCAAGGTTTAGCAAATAATGCTTTGTCTGGTTCATTGTTTAAACGATTTTTAAAAGAATTATCATTAGGTTTATTAAACGGACTTATATTAGCAGTTTTTTTAATTGTAGGTAGCTATTTCTTTCTAGACATTGATGTAATAACAGGGATTACAGTTTCGTTAGCTCTGCTTTCAGTTATTATTATGGCTTCTTTGATTGGGACTTTTATACCTATTATTCTCGATAAATATGGTGTAGATCCAGCACTTGCAACTGGACCATTTATTACAACAAGTAATGATATAATGGGTATTATAATCTTTTTTACAATTGCAAAAGCTATTTTAGGTTTTTAATATTAATCACAATCTTCAGGAATAATTAG
>JBLHNH010000101.1:0-9470 GCA_047622645.1 Flavobacterium sp. | reverse complement strand
TTTCTGTTTACCCAAATCCTTCAGAAGGAGTTTTTAACATATCATTAGGTGACATAGAACCAACTTCTATTGAAGTATATGATTTAACAGGTAAAATAATTTTATCTAGAAAAGATCTTTCAATTAGAAATTTTGAAACTTCAATAAATTTATCAGGTGCTTCACAAGGAATTTATTTTGTTAAGATAAATGCCAATAACCAAAATGTTGTTAAAAGAATTATTAAAAAATAAACCCCATTTCAAGTAAAAATAAAAATATGAAAACAAAAATAATATGTCTCTTGGTGTTGTTAAGTTCAGGAGTGTTTTTTGGACAAAAAGATAATCTCCAAGAAGCAAAAGCACATCAAAAAACATTAAAAATAAACACAGTAAATACAAATTCAGATGGAGCAATTAAATTGTTTTCAAAAGAATATAGCTTAAATGAAAATTATTCATATGCTAAATTGTACTCAACAATTGATGAAAGAGGGTTTCAGCACGATAAGTTTCAACAATTTTACAACAACATAAAGATAGAATTCGGAACAGTTATTACGCATGCTAATAATGAAGGAATATATTTCGTTAATGGAGAGCTTTATAATACAAATACCTTAAACATAACTCCAACAGTAACTAAACAACAAGCATTTAATAACGTACTACAAAATATTAATGCCACAAAGTACATGTGGGAAGACACTGAGCAATCTCGCTTAATGGATTACAAGAAACCTGAAGGGGAATTAGTTATTTATCCAAATATCTTATCACAAGAAAGTCACTTAGCTTTCAAATACGATATTTATTCTATAAACCCTATTGCCAGAAACGAAGTTTATGTAGATGCACATTCTGGTGAAATCCTGTTTTCAAATCCTATTATTAAACATGCTGATAAAATAAATGTAAGTAATGAAGTTAAAAAACCTTTTTCGAAGTTAAATGTTTCTGAACTATTAATCCAAGGAACAGCAGCAACTAGATATAGCGGTAGCAGACAAATTGAAACTACCTTATCTGGTTCAAATTATATTTTACAAGATGCAACTAGAGGAAACGGTATAAAAACATTCAATTGTCTAAAAGGTACGGTCTATCAAGATGTAGATTTTACTGATAACAATAACGATTGGACTGCCGCTGAATATAATAATGCAAATAAAGATGATGGTGCATTAGATGCGCATTGGGGTGCAGAAAAAACATATGACTTTTGGAACAATCTATTTAATAGAAATAGTTATGACAATAATGGGGCTATAATTAAAAGTTATGTGCATTATGATGTCAATTATAATAATGCTTTTTGGAATGGCTCAGCTATGACCTATGGTGATGGAAGTGGCTCTTCAGGCATATTAACTTCAATTGATGTTTGTGGTCACGAAATCGGACACGCTATTTGTACTTACACTGCGGGTTTAGTGTATCAAAATCAATCAGGCGCTATGAATGAGGGCTTTTCTGATATTTGGGGTGCTTGTATTGAACAATACGGAAGAACAGGAGGTTTAACGGCTACAATTCCAAATTCAATATGGCTAATTGGTGAAGATTTAGGAAATGCTTTTAGATCAATGAGTAATCCAAACTCTAAAGGAGATCCAGATACTTATTTAGGATCTTTTTGGTATAGTGGAACTGCAGATAGCGGTGGAGTACACACAAATTCTGGTGTTTTGAATCATTGGTTCTATATTTTAACAGCAGGTAAATCAGGAACAAACAATGCTCCAACACCTGATGTTTATAATGTAACTGGAATTGGAATGACAAAAGCATCTGAAATAGCATACATTGCAGAAAGAGATTATTTAACTCCAAACGCTACTTATGCTGATGCAAGAAATGCAACAATTGAGGCAGCAAGTACAATTTATTGTGCTAATAGTCCTGAGGTAATTGCTGTAACAAATGCTTGGTATGCGGTAAATGTTGGCGAACAGTATGTCTCGGTTTCAAATGATGTAGCTTTACAAACAGTTACTGGTGTAAGTACAATTTCTTGTGGAACAAGTTTAGCTCCAATTTTAAAACTTAAAAATCAAGGGTTGAATGCTATAACTACTATTTCAATTTCTTACACAATTGATGGTGGAACGGCAATAAATCAAACATGGAATGGAAATTTAGCTCCTTGTAGTGAAACAACTTTTCCATTATCTGTTTCAGGATTGTCTAGAGGTGCACATATAATGAATGTTACATCAACAATAGTAAATGACGGAAGACCAGAAAACAATACAAAATCTGTTTTGCTATTGGTAAATGACCCTGGAGTTGTAGGAACAGTTAATCCTTTTACTAACACTTCAGACGCATTAATTACGTATAACCAAAACGAAACTACTTCTATTTGGGTAAGAGGTGTTAAAGGTTTTGGACCAATGACCTCAGCAGGAAATACGGTATATACTACAAATTTAACTGGAAATCACGTAGATCAGAAAAAAGCATATATCATTTCTCAATGTTATAATCTTACTAATATTTCTAGTCCACAAATAAGTTTTGCAATGAAATTTGATTTAGAGCAAGATTGGGACATTGTTTATGTACAATATACTACAGATATGGGGCAAAACTGGTCTGTGCTGGGTCAAATGGGAACTAATTGGTACAACAGCAACAGAACTCCTCAGACGACAGGAAACGACTGTAATAATTGTGTAGGAGCACAATGGACTGGTACAGATACAACACTAAAAACATATTCTTACCCTTTAAGTTCATTAGTTGGACAATCAAATGTGATTTTTAGAATTGTATTTCATTCTGATGAAGCTGTAAATCAATTAGGTGTTAATATTGATAATTTTGTTATTAGTGGCGTTTTAGCAAATGAAAGTTTCGAATTAAACACTATTTCAATTTATCCAAATCCTTCAAATGGAATTTTCAATATTAACTTAGGAGAAACTAATCCAACATTAATTGAAGTATATGATTTAACAGGTAAAATAATTTTATCTAAAAAAAATATTATACCCTCAGATTTAACAACAATTGATTTATCATCTGCATCACAAGGTGTTTATTTTATAAAAATTGTTGCAGATAATCAGCAGATAGTCAAAAGAATCATTAAACAATAAACTATGAATAATAAAATTTTAAAAGGAAGCATCAGCTTCCTTTTTTTAACAGCAGCATTTTATTCTTGTAAAACAAGTCAAGAAACAATTAAAAAAGAAAATCCAGTTGGAATTAACACCTCTTTTATGGATAAATCTGTGAAACCTTCAGATGACTTTTTTAGATACGTTAATGGAAATTGGATGGATAACACCGAAATTCCGGCTGACAGAACTCGCTGGGGAAGTTTTGATGAACTTCGTAAAAACACAGACGAAGACGTTATGGCTATTCTTAAAGAAGCTATTAACGACAAAAGTATTGACCCAAATTCAGATCAAGCTAAAGCTATAAATTTATACAAATCTGTTTTAGATACGCTAACAAGAAACAAACAAGGAATTGAACCTTTAAAACCATATTTAGCAAAAATTGATGCTGTTAAAAACGCAAACGAAGTTGTAAATTTAATTGCAGAGTTTGATGATGAAATTAACTTAGGTTTCTTTGGTGTTTATGTAAGTACAGATGCAAAAGACAGCAAAAAAAACGTAGTATATGTTGGTACAGGAAGTTTGGGTTTACCAGACAGAGATTATTATGTCTCAGATGCACCTGACAACTTAGAAAAACGTCAAAAATACCAAGAGCATACAGCTAGAATGTTGCAATATTTAGGGCAATCTGAAAGCTCAGCAAAATCTGATGCTATAAAAATAGTAGCATTAGAGACAAAAATGTCAACAGCTACTTTAGATAGAGTTGAAAGAAGAGATAGAAGAAAGACTTATAATCCAATGACAGTTGTAGAACTCCAAAAAATGGTGCCTACAGTAAATTGGAATAGTTATCTTGAAACTATCGGAATTGGTAAATTAGACTCTATTGTAGTATCACAACCAAAATATTTAGAAACTTTAGAAACTATTTTTAAAGAAAATCAATTAGCCGATTGGAAAGCTTACATGAAATGGACTTTATTAAGAGGTTCTGCTGGTTCACTTTCAACAGAAATTGAAAATGCTAACTGGGAATTTTATGGAAAAACATTAACTGGTGCAGTAAAACAAAGACCAGCAGATGAAAGCGCTTTACAAACAGTAAATGGAAGATTAGGAGAAGCTTTAGGGAAATTATATGTTGCCAAAAAATTTCCGCCAGAAGCTAAAGCTAAAGCAGAAGCTATGATCGCTAATGTAATGAAAGCTTATGAAAATAGGATTGATGGATTACCTTGGATGTCAAAGGGAACTAAAGAAAAAGGGAAAGAAAAATTAAATAAATTAACCATAAAAATTGGTTATCCTGATAAGTGGAAAGATTATTCGGCTTTAGAAGTAGTGAGCCCAGAAAAAGGGGGAACTTATTTTGAAAATTCTAGGCTGTATGCTAAATGGTCACACAAAAAAAACATTGAAAAACTAAACGAACCAGTTGACAAGACAGAATGGGGAATGAGTCCACAAACCGTGAATGCTTATTTTAACCCTTCAAATAACGAAATTGTTTTTCCAGCAGCAATTTTACAACCTCCTTTTTATGATTACAGAGCAGATGAAGCAGTAAATTATGGTGGAATTGGAGCAGTTATTGGTCACGAGATTTCTCATGGTTTTGATGACTCTGGTTCAAGATATAATGCAGATGGAAATTTAGTAAACTGGTGGAGTGACGAAGATCTAAATCAATTTACAGGTTTAGGAACGGCTTTGGCAGAACAATATTCTAACTTAGAACCTTTACCAGGAATTTTTGTAGATGGTAAATTTACTTTAGGAGAAAATATTGGCGATTTAGGTGGTGTAAACGCAGCTTATGATGGTCTACAAATTTATTTAAATAAAAATGGTAATCCCGGTTTAATTGATGGCTTTTCTCCAGAACAACGTTTCTTTATTTCTTGGTCAACAATTTGGAGAAGTAAAATGCGTGATGAAGCTATCAAAAATCAAGTAAAAACTGATCCACATTCACCAGCACAATACAGAGCATATGTACCTTTGCAAAATGTTGACTCTTTCTACGAAGCATTCAAAATTGAAGTAGGAGATGGAATGTATATAGCTCCAGAAAACAGAGTTAAGATTTGGTAATAAAAATTTTCCGCATTTAAAGGTTAATTAAAAAATAAAAAGGAGTGAAAACATTACGTTTTTCACTCCTTTTTTTATAGGCCTTTATTAATAATCTCAATTTTGAGTCACTGTTCTTTTTGAATATTTAATTAGCCGGAACTATGTCAATAATAACCGTACGGTTATAAGAACGTTCTTCTGGATATTTATTTTCAAATGGAGCTGAATTTTGTTCTTCACCAAATCCGTTTACTACATATTTAACATCTGTTCTCCCTAATTTTGCTAAACTATTTTGAAGAATGCTCTTAACATTATTTGCACGCGCTAACGATAAATCTTGGTTATAAACTTCTTCTCCAATAACATCAGTATGCCCTTTAATTAGAACTGTTGCTCCAACGGGAATATTAGGTGTTACAATTTCAGTAAGATATTTTTCATAAATACTGATTGCTTTCGATTCATTAAATTCATAAATTATGCTGTAACGAATTCCTTGTTCTACTTTTGCAGGAGTCCAAAGTGTAACGTGTACAGACATTTCTTTTTCAGATAATTTACCAGTTTTAGTTTGACCAATCATTTTTACATTAAAATCTCCTTCTGGGCGATTACCTAAAATAGAATTTCCAGGAATGCTCACAATATCTTCTGTATAAGGACCAAAGCTTTGTGATTTTCCTTTTTCATCTTTTATTTCCATAGACCAAGAAGTAAAAGCTTCTTTCGCGCCTACATTATTGAAAGTAACATAACTTTCAAGCGGAGCTTCTTGTAAAGCTTTAATAACAACTGGCTTCAATGGAGCATCTGGACCAGTTTGGAATTCCATCAATAAAACCGGTGAATTGCTTTCGATAGAAACTCTTCTATCTCCTTCACGAAGAAGTTCTAGATCACGAGTTCCCCCTGCTTTTTCAGATGGATTTACTGGTTTTATGCGACCTTCCACATTTATTCTACTAGGTTCAATTCCAAAAACATTAACCAAATAAACTTTGATAGATGTTGCCATAGCACGACCATCTTCCACTCCTTTATCAGAAGCTCCTACTAGTGTGATGCTTGCTGAAGGATTTTGTTGCATACGAATACCTAAGATATTCAATACATTATAATAAACAGTCATTTGACGTTTTGAACGAGCAGTAAGGTTTTCAGAATTCGACAAATTTAGTTGATCTTCTTTAAAATCTTTTACTTGTTCTTTTTTTAACAACTCATATCGAGATGCTATTGTGTTAGAACCAGCGTCGAAAAAAACATAATTACGAAGAGGGAATGTTTCACTAACTTTACTGTTTTCTGGATTATTTATCGGAGAATTAATAGAGAATTGTGTCTCAACTTCTGGTAATTCGACAACTTCTATTTTACTCCCTCTACCAAATTTAAGTGCAACACCAGCTCTTATAGTGGTTATATTCCATGTTTCTGTAGAACGTGGGTTCTGACCAAAATAAGGCTGAAAAGCAATAAATGGAGAAAGAATAAATTGGTTTCTATTGTTTTCTGATGAAAGAGGAATATCATACCCTGCACCAATTTGCATAGAAATAATTGTTTCTCTTACATTACTAAAATCACCTTTAACTTCTGGATTAGTTAGTTGATTAGGCAAAGTAGGATTTGTACCCAATTGATAAGTGAATGATTTATTTATGTTAAAACCCACACGTGGACCTCCATATAAATACAAACCAGATTTGAACGGAGCAAAACGTAAACTAGGCTCTACCGTAATATAGCTAAGTTTTGTTTTTAGGTCAGCTGGACAATTACAAGGTGTAGTTACCTGATCAAAAGAGCCTTTTCGGCTATCATAACTCGTTTGCAACATTAGACCCCATCGTGAATCTGCAGGACGGTATTCCAAAAGTGGTGCAACAAAAAGGCCAACACCATCTCCGTCATGAAAAGCAACAGGAGACGTAAATGCAGAATTCATCTGTTGTGTAGAACCACGAAAGAAGTTAAAATTAGCTCCACCAGCAACACCAAAGTACCATGATGGTTTAGTGTATTGTGTTTCTTGGGCTTGAAGTGGTGCCTGAATACCTGTCAAAATTAAAGCACTTATTACTACTGTTTTAATGTCTAGATTGATAAGAGACCACGCATTACGAGATCTCTTTGTAATTTTATTTTTTTGAATCATTTTTTTTATGAATTAAATTATGGTCTGTCGATAATATTTGTGTGAGTCATAACTACTGAACCATTTCTAGCAAGCATTCTACCAACTGCGGTAGAATAAGCTCCCATAGTTATAGATTGTAATGCTAAAATATTTCCTTTAAATGCTGTATAGTCTCCAATTGTAGCTGAGCTACCTGTTTGCCAATAAACATTTTTAGCTTGAGCTCCATTGGTTAGAATTATATTTCCACCTGCACCACCTACAGTAGTAAACGCTGAAGCCACTTGGAAAACAAAAATAGCGTTCGCATCACCTTGTGCATCAAGTGTTAAATCCCCTGATTGTATTAAGAGTGTAGACGTTGATTTGTAAACTCCTGGAGCAAGAGTTAATCCTCCTTGATCACCTGAAACTGTAGCTGTTGAGGGCATTCCTGCAATAAAAAGATAAGCATTTGTAAGATCTTGTTTCGCTTGTGTTAACATTGCGGGTACTCCTGTAGGTGCGATATCGTCAGAAGCAAACATAGCTCCGTTTACAATAATTGCAGGAGGAAATCCCGTAATTGAAGAACGAACACCTGGGCTTATTCCAACATTCATATCATGAATTTCACTGAAACCAGCATTATTACTAACACCAACACCAGCAAAAATTCCAAAGTTTTCAGCCGATCCAAGGTTAACACCAGTTCCGTTTGAAGTTGTAATTGTACTAAAGTTCCAAACATAATTATTTGCTAATG
The DNA here is from genome assembly GCA_047622645.1 of Flavobacterium sp. Classification (GTDB taxonomy): domain Bacteria; phylum Bacteroidota; class Bacteroidia; order Flavobacteriales; family Flavobacteriaceae; genus Flavobacterium. Next base: position 1,442 of record JBLHNH010000101.1, on the reverse strand, counting down.
GAATACCAGCTAAATTTTTAGCTCCAGTTGTTATAGTCGCAGTATAGGTAGTATTTGTTAATAAATCAACATTAGGAATAAAGGTTGCTGTTGAACCAAGATATGAAACTGCACCTAATATTGATGTATTTCCATCTTTTAAAGTAAAAGTTAAATTAGTAATAGTTGCCTGATCCATAGCTATATCAAACGTTGCAGTGATTATTTTATCAAATGCTACGTTTGTAGCATTATTTGTTGGATCTGTAGAAATTACTCTCGGCGCTGTTATAGTTCCTGTTGTAAATTTCCAAACAAAATTGCTAGAAAGGGATGTTCCTTGTAAATTTTTAGCTCCACTCGTGATTGTAGCTGTATATTCAGTATTACTATTAAGTGAAGAAGCAGGAACAAAATAAGCGTTATTTCCATTATAAGTTACTGCGCCATTAACTTCTGTAGTTCCTTGTTTTAATATAAAAGTTGATGCATTAATAGTCGAGTTGTTCATCGGCATATTAAATGTTGCAGCAACAATTTTATTTAAGTATACACCTATATCTCCAGCTTCGGGATCGGTATTAATTACAAGAGGACTAACGGTAGCTCCCGTACTAAAGTTCCAAACATAATCTTCTTGCAAAGCATTACCCATTAAATCCACTACTGATGTTTTTATTATTGCAGTATAGGTTGTGTTAAGTGCAAGGGGAGTATTTGGAGTAAAAGAAGCTGTTTCACCTGAGAATGAAACTGTTCCTTCTACAAGAGAAGTTCCTTGTAAAATAAATGATGCACTTGTAAAAGATGAAGCATTCATCTCTTCATTAAAAGTAGCTGTAATTACTTGATCTAAAGGTATATTTATAGAGCCATTTTCTGGAGTTGTTGATATAACAACAGGACAAACCCCAACGGTTTCTATAAAATCATCTTTTTCGCAGCCAGCAAATAGCACAACAGATGCTAATATAAGACTTGTTAATAATTTTTTTAATTTCATTTTTTTAATTTTATTTATGAAAGAATTTTCATTGGACAAAGGTTGTCTTAGAATCATAACAATGAGTTACACTATTACTTAAAGAAGTTTCATAATTAAAATGTTATAAATTCTGCTTTTTTTTACATTCTAATGTTTATTTTAGTTAACATAATTTTCTTTATAACAAGAAGTACCTTAATTAAATTAAAAAAAGTAAACGAAAATTAAAAACAAATTAAAAGATTTCTTTTTTCGATTAATATTTAAAACAACTATCAAAATTATGTAAAAAATAAACCACATTCACTCAGAAAATTTAGAGTTTATAAACCTTTACAAAAACATTAATACTTTATACAAATCATTGAATATTGCGATAAGAGATTGAATGTATTTTAATCCTGAAAGTAGAGTTAAGATTTTGTAATAAAAACAAAAAGCTCCTTGCAATGCAAGGAGCTTTTTGTTTTTATTACAA
>JBLHNH010000100.1:0-9537 GCA_047622645.1 Flavobacterium sp. | reverse complement strand
ATCCTTATTTATGAAAATATTTAATATTATCAAAATCATAATTTTAATTATAGTAATTCAATCTTGTAGCAATAATGATGACACGAATACAAATATTTTAAATGAGAATTTAAATATTGGCCATACAACTATTGTATTTTATGATAATATTAGAGATAGAAATATTGAAACACAAATTTATTACCCTTCTGCTACTTTAGGTGATAATACAAATATTTCACCAGGAAACTATCCTGTAATAATATTTGGTCATGGTTTTTTAATGGGCTGGGAATCTTATCAAAATTATTGGGAGGAATTAGTCCCTAATGGATATATAATCTGTTTTCCTACAACTGAAATGGGCCTAACTCCTAGTCATGAGGACTTCGGTGAAGATTTAAAATTTTTAGCTGCTCAAATGCAAAATCAAAGTGAAGATGAGAATTCAATATTTCATAATTCAATATTGCCGAAAACTGCTATAATGGGCCATTCCATGGGTGGAGGTGCTTCTTTTCTAGCTTCAGAAAATAATTCCATGATTAATACAATGGTTAATTTTGCTTCAGCTGAAACAATGCCTTCTGCAATATCTTCGGCTTTTAATGTAACCATTCCATCCCTTATTTTCTCTGGCAAGAATGACTGTGTAGCTCCTACTCTTGAAAATCAAGATATTATGTATAATAATTTAGCTTCTCAATGCAAAACACAAATAAAAATCATCGACGGAAATCACTGCAATTTTGCAAATTCAAATTTCAATTGTGATTTAGGTGAGTCCTTTTGTAGTTCAAATCCTTCTATTTCTAGAGAGCAACAACAACAAATAACTTTTGATTTTTTAAAACTGTGGTTAGAATATACTTTATACAATAATCAAAGCTCTTTGGATACCTTTAATAATCAATTACAAACTTCAACTTTAATAAATTTTACTCAATTTTGTGATTGATTTAATAGCTACCTTTATAACTATTGTCAAGTAAAATAAAACAAAAAACTAATGCTAACTTAAGATGTATAAAAGCAATAGCGGTTTGGCTGTAAACTCGAACCTTCATTGCTTTTATTTAAGTATCTTGCTATATGAAAAGAAAGAGTATTTAATCCGCTACTGCTCTTATAATAAAAGTTGTAACACATATGAAAAAAATCATTTTAGTATTTATAGCAGGTTTATTTATAAGTTCTTGCTCAAGTTCAAAATTAAATAATAAGAAATTCGATAAAGTAGAAAATAAAAAAATACTTGATTCATTATTAACGGTTAATTCCAAGAAAAAGATTGAAACAAATCATCCTATTGTTGTTGTTTTTTATCCTGGAAAGGATAAATGTAACTCCAGTGGTTCTTCGACAAGAGAGTCAACAAAAATTTGGTATGATAGATTGGAAAAAGGAATATATAAAATAACCAAAGCAAATATTTTTTATATTTATAAAGACACTATTGGGCTTTATGGCAGAAATGATGGCTTTAAGACTTGGTTTAAAGACCCTAATCATATTATTGAAAAGATGTTTAAAGAATCCACTAAATGTAGTGGATATGTTTTAATATCACCAAATAGTGAACTCCTAAGTCATCCATCAGAATTCAGTCAAGATGGTTTATGGAAAAATCTGAAGCTTATAATTAAATAAAAACGTGATACGACAACGTTTACGTTGTAAAGCACTATAAAGTTATTAACAACTTACTTGTAAAATACTACAAGGAACTTTCTGAATTTTGTAACTTCATTTTATTTTTTTACAAATTAGTTTCTACTTTTTACAAAATAAATTATACTTCTATTAAATTATAACAAAAGAAACACAGCCCAACAAAACCGTTACTTAGAGTGGTTTTGTAGGAATGAAATGGAAATAAAATTGTAGCGAGAAGTCATTACTGAAAATTACAAACCCCAAACAAAAATAAATTTTCAAACTCAAATAAATATGAAAAAGTACTTCCTGTTTTTAATCCTAATAGTTGCAGCCTGCAAAACAGATCAAGCAAATCCCAAAAAAAATACCCCGAATTTAAAATAGTCAACATAAATATTTTAACAGAAAATGAAACAGTTTCAATAAACGAATTAAGATTTTATCAAATAAAATCCGCAATAGATGCCATGAAGTTAATGTACAAAAACTACGGAAAATGGGATAAAAAATCACAGGAAAGCACTAAGATAACATAAAAAAATTCATTTGGAAAAACATAAAACTCTTTGAAAACGACAAAAAAATTTTACAATCATAGCTGATGGAACAGAAACAATAAACGAATATTTTGCCTGTCTAATAGTTTTAGACTCAAAAGGCAATGACTGTTTTGAAGAAAACAACCCAAATAAAAAAATACTAAATTTATTTCTAACACAAATGATTAAAGTGCAGCCTAAGTATATTGATTACACTATATTTAGAGAAAAAAATCACCAAAACCGATATAATCTTCTCTATATTTCGTTAGGCATTCTTTATACTTATTACAATAGAAGTCTATTATTTCGTTTGGAAAGACAGAATAAATGATAAATTGAATTTGGATAAGGATTGGAAAAAACTTCTTAAATAAGAGTCGCTTAATGCTATAAAAGGTATTGTTCAAAATGGCAATAAACTAATTTGGAATAAATATAATTCAAAAGAACAACCCAACAAAATAATTGAAGTGGTCAACACAAGGGTAAATGATTTTTAAAGAATTAGAAAATAACACCTTCAATAAAAAACTAAATCATTTGTGTTTTTTTCTACTTCCTAGTTTCTTTTTTAAATTTAGTTTGTGGTTTTTAAAATAATAGTTATACTTTTATATCATAAAAGTATTAATTTTATTTTTGTAAAATATTGACTATGAACAAAATTGTTACTTTTCTTCATGAAAAATTTCTTTCGGAGAAAACCCGAGAGAAAACTGAAAAAATTATTCTGCAAATCGCAATAGTTAGCTTTTTTATACATTTAGCAATAATCTATTTTATTAAATTAGATATAGTTAATTTTGCATCGAATTCAGAATTATTAAAAAATCCTATTTCTGCCGTTTATACTCCATTTTCCTTTATTCTTATCTACGAAGTTTATCTTTTAATTTATTACCTTCCAAAGTCTTTTACAACTTATATAACTAAACAATATGAGATTATAACTCTAATTATTATTCGTAAGTTATTTAAAGATTTATCAGCTTTAGAATTAACTGCAAATTGGTTTGAGATAAAAGGTGATCTCCAATTTACCTACGATTTATTGGCTTCAATTCTACTATTTTATTTTATATTTCTTTTTCAAAAACAAGGCAGTCAAAAATTTAATGCAGAAAAAAGCGATAAACATATTATTGAAAAATTTGTTAAAAAGAAAAAGTTAATTGCTATAATTTTAGTGCCTTTGTTTTTCTTGATGGCATTATATACGCTGATAAATTGGTTTACAGAAATTTCCATTACGTCTAAAAACTTGCCAACACTTGAGAGTATAAATAACTTGTTTTTTGATCAATTTTTTACAATATTAATCCTTGTAGACGTTGTGTTACTTTTAATTTCTTTCTTTTATACAGACGAATTTCATAAAATTATAAGAAATTCAGGTTTTATCATTTCAACGATTTTAATTAGAATGTCATTTGGTGTATCCGGTTTGATTAGTACTGTATTAATTGTTGTAGCCGTTCTTTTTGGATTAGCAATTATTGTAATTCACAACAAATATGAAAAAGACACTTTACCCGAAAATGAGTATTATTAATTCTTTTAAAAACGATTCAAAGAAAAATTAGTGCGCAATTAAATTAAAATATATTTTCTAATTTTTCTTTATTCATTAGACCACAATCGTAAAAATCAAATCTCATGAAAAAAGCACTTTCTCTTTTAAGCTTATGTTTATTGGTAATCTTAGTTTCCTTCACATTAGTAAACAACAAAAAACTAATAATAATTGATGCTGGTCACGGAGGTCATGATAACGGTGCTACAAAAGACGAACTGTACGAAAAAGACATCGTAGAAAAAATAGCCAAAAAAATATTCGATCAAAATGATCCTTCAAAAGTGGAAATCATTTTACTAAGAGACACAGACAACTTCATGTCATTAACAGACAGAGTCAATAAAATCAACGAACTAAACCCTGATTTAGTTATTTCATTACACATAAATGCAAACTCAAAAACAGACACTTCTGGAATTGAAGCTTATGTGTCAGAAAACAACTCGCATCACGAAGCATCTAAAGAACAAGCTAGAAAACTTATTGAAACCATCGCAAATGATAAGCTACAATCAAGAGGTGTAAAACAAGCTAACTTCATGATTTTAAAAAAATCAAATTGTCCAATAGTACTTCTAGAATTAGGTTTTATCTCAGACGAAAACGACAGAAACTATCTAATTAGCGAAGAAGGTCAAAACGAAATCGCAGCAAACATCATAAAAAGCATTCAATAAGCATTAGCCATAACAATTGAATTTAAAGGAAAAAGCACAGAGAAAGTAAAATTTCACCTGTGCTTTTTTTATATCAATTTCCAAATTCTGGCTTCTGCCTTCTGCCTTCTAAATTCTAAATCCCACTCAACCCATCAATTAAAGCATCAATATCTTCTTTGGTATTATCATGACAAAAAGAAATTCGCAAAGAAGGTTTTTTAATATCAGCATCAGCTAAAATCTCAGCCAACACATGAGAAGGCTTAATACTTCCACTCTGACAAGCACTTCCTCTCGAAACAGCAATTCCTTTCATATCCAAGTTAAATAAAATCATAGCTGTTTTCTCTTCCGAAAAAGGCAACAACACATTGATTATGTTATAGAAAGTAGCTTCACCATTTACTTTTAATCCTTCAAAATTGGATTTCAATTGCTCTAAACAATAGGCTTTTAAAGCACTAATGTGTTTTTTATCAGTTTCTAAGTTTTCAATACACAAATCCAAAGCCTTAGACATTCCAGCAATTTGATGTACAGCTTCAGTTCCAGAACGCAATCCTTTTTCTTGAGAACCACCATGTGTAAAAGGTGTTATGGAAGCCGTTTTTCTAATAAACGTAAACCCAACTCCTTTTGGTCCATGAAATTTATGAGCACTAGCCATAATAAAATCAATAGGATATTTAGCTAAATCCAACACTTCTTTCCCAATAGATTGTACCGTATCACAATGAAACAAAGCATTATTTTCTTGGCATAAAGCACAGACTTTTTCCAAGTCTAAAAGAGTTCCTATTTCATTATTCACATGCATTAACGTAACCAAAGTCGGAATATCTTGTTGAAGCAATGTTTCTAAGTGCTTCATATCAATCGCACCAGAAGGCAAAATTGAAACAAAGTCAACTTGTATACCAAATTCTTTTTGAAGCGCTAAAACAGTATATAAAGTAGCATGATGTTCAATCTTAGAAGTAATGATACGTTTAACTTGTTGCGTTTTTACTAGAGAAGTCAAAATCCAATTGGTTGCTTCTGTTCCATTACTCGTAAAAATGATCTCTTGAGCAGAACAATTAAAATGCTTAGCAATACTTTTTCTAGCAGTTTCTACTATGGTCTTAGAGCTTCTTCCATAGCTATGCGTTGAAGATGGGTTTCCGTAATCGTTTTGCAAGACTTCAACCATTACTTTAATTACTTCTGGATGTACTGATGAAGTTGCAGCACTATCTAAATATATACGTTTTGACATTCGATTTTAATAATTTAGGCAAAGATACAAATAAGAAATTCCAAAAATGAAATTCCAAATTCCAACTTAGTGAAAATTGTAATTTAGAATTTGATATAATGAGATTTCCATTTTCATGGAAATTAGTGACTACCTTCTACTTCTATAGCATCAACATCGATGTTTTGTTTCTTCAACAACCCTTTTACTAAAACAGCAAATAAAGTCAAGTAAGCAAAACAAACAACAGCTACAATATACGATTGGTGAATTCCAATAATATCAGACAATTTCCCTTGAATTGGCGGAATAATTCCACCACCCAAAATCATCATAACTAAGAAAGCTGAACCTTGAGAAGTATATTTTCCTAACCCAATAATAGACAAACTAAAAATAGAAGGCCACATAATTGAACAAGCTAATCCTCCAGCTAAGAAAGCATAAATAGCTACTGTTCCTGTTGTGAATAATCCGATTAGCATTGCTATGATTCCGAAAGTTCCGAAAATAGTTAAAGTTCTGGCTGGTTTATCTTTACTCAAAAAGAAAGCACCAATTTGAATGAATACACAGAACACATAATAATATAAAGGTTTCATATCTTTTCCAGAAAGTATATTAACTCCAAGAATAACGGCAAAAGCCACTAAAGGCACAATGATTAAAGCTATAGTTTTCTTAGCACCTTTTAAATCAAAAACACTAACAGCACCAGCCCAACGACCAATCATTAAACTTCCCCAATACATTGAAATATAGGGTGCAATATCAGAAGATTCTAAACCTCCAAATTCTTTTAATTTTAATAATTCACCTAAATTACTTCCAATCGCTACCTCTACTCCAACATAGGTAAATATTGCAAGCATTCCTAAAACCAACTGAGGATATTGCATTGCTCCCCAACCTTCTGCTTTCTTTTTGGCTGATGTGTAGGAGAATAAAATTCCTCCTATAACTACGGCTAATGCTCCTAAAAGCCAATTCATTCTGTATTGTTCTATATGAGATTTCAACACTTTAAGTTCGCTGCTTTTTACTTCCATAGTATTTCTGTAAGCAGCTAATTCATCACCTGTATAGTCTTTTAAATCATTAATATTTTTATCTGATTTATCGAATTTAATTTCTTTTTGAAGTGTTTCTATTTTTAAACCATCTTCACTTTTATAACTATGAAAAACAGGTGTGAACATTATTGCTAACAAAATTGTCATTACAACTAATGTTTTCAGAGCTTTATTTGCAGGTTCAATTGGTTCTTCAGAAATCCCCGATGGTACTTTCTTTGAAAAATAGAATAAAGCTGCTGCAGCTACAAAAAGTAATCCTACACAAACATATAAGATTACAACTTTATTTAATTCTAATAATTTTATTTGTTCATCAGTTACGGAAGAAGCTGTACCAAATAATGCTAAAGCAATTACAATGGGACCAATAGTTGTTCCGAATGAGTTGATTCCACCACCAAGATTTACACGACTTGCTCCAGTTTTTGGATCACCCAATAAAATAGCAAACGGATTGGCAGCTGTTTGTTGCAATGAAAACCCTAAAGCAACGATGAATAAACCTACTAACATTCCTGCATATAGATTAGCTTCTACAGCAATAATCATAGCTCCAGCTCCAATTGCTGAAAATAATAAACCATAAACAATACTCTTTTTATAACCCCATTTTCCAACAATATCATTACCCGAACTATTTCCTAAAGCAAACAATAATAAAGCACCAATATAATAGGCTGTATAAAAGGCAAAATCAACTAATTGCGATTGAAATTGGTCTAAAGAAAAGTAACTTTTACAAAAAGGAATAAAAATACTGTTTCCGGCTGCAATAAATCCCCAAAAGAAGAACACAGTTATTAAAGTATAAAGTGCTGGGTAATTAGTTTTTATAGGTGAGCTCATCTAAATTTTTAGTTTGGTTTGTTAATTTTCAAATATAGTAGAATTTTTAATTTGAAAAGGTTTTCATTGATTTTAATATCATAATTTTATCAAAAAAAATTTATAATATAAAGATTAAAGTTATTTTTGCTAAAAATATTCCCTAATGAAAAAGCTTTTATTCCTTATATCAATTGTTTTTATATTTAATTCTTGTGATGACGGTGACGTTACTCTTGAATCTTTTAATTTTTCGAGTCAATCTATTTTAAAATGCTCTGATGAAAACAAGACTTTTTTATATAAAATAAATGATGATGAATTATTAATATTAGATATTTCAGCAGAACCTTATACGTATGATGTAAGTTTTACCACTTTTCCTTACACAAAATCTTATGAAATAAATACTTCTTCAATTTCAGTAATATATAGATTATATAACGACACAGCTTCTAGCACGACCATATGTAGTGCTATTGTTCCTGCAACTCCAATTATAACAAATGAATGGAATGCATCAGGTGGTACAATTGATGTAACTACAACCGAACGATATGATACGGACGGAACAACTTTACTAGGATATAATTTTTCTATTAAACTTTTGAATGTTAATTTTTCAAATGGTACTAATAGTTTTAGTTTCGAAGAATATCTGGTAGGAAGTTATCAAACAACAATCTAATTTACTTTTTCTGTAAAAAATAAACTTCCATAGCACCTTGACCATATTTTTGATAATTGGCTTCTTGGACTGTTATATTTTCATATCGTCTTAATAGGAAATCTAATTCACTTTTTAGAACGCCTTCTCCAACACCATGAATTAAAACCAACTTTGGAATTCGGTTTCTAATAGCAAAATCCATTTGTCGTTTTGCTGTCTCCATTTGTATATTTAAAATATCATAATTGCTTAATCCAGTTTTATTTGGGACTAGTTTTTCGATGTGCAAATCTACTTCTAATGCAAAAACTTCTCTTGAAGATTTCTTATCTTTCGTAAAACTTCGCTTTTTTTCTTCTTGTTTTTCTACTTTTACTTGACTTATAGCAGAAGATGAAATGAACCCTTTTAAATCATTGGAAATGTTATCCCTAACTAACTCATTGACAAAATATGTCATCGGAAAACCATCCGAAGTTTCAATGGTAATTTGATTAGAATTAACAGCAACAACAACTCCATCAATTGCTTCATCTAAAACCGAAACCTTATCTCCTATTTGAAAATCTGACATTGCTTTTTTATTTTATTTTTTTCAGTATCAAAAGTAAAAAAGATTAAAGGAATTAACTACAATTACATTTTTTATTTGTAAAATTGTATTCAAATAAAAATAATTTTATGGAAGAATATATGGTTCCTTGTATGAACAAATCAATATTTGGAATTGATTGTATGGGTTGCGGAACACAAAGAGCTATAGCTTTATTGTTAGAAGGTGAGTTTATTGAAGCCTTTAAAATGTTTCCTGCAATTTATACGTTACTCCTATTTGGCCTTACCATAACCTTACATTTACTAGATAAAAAAAGAAACTATTTAACATCCATAGCTGTTCTTGCAGTAGCAAATGGTATTATAATGGTTGTCAGTTATTTTTATAAAATTTATATAAACTAAAACCAATAAACTAAATTTAAACAATGGAAAAACAAAAATTACCAAACGAACAAGCAATAATGATTCTTGGAATAGTGTCCTATATTGGATGCTGTTGCACCAGTGGATTTGGAGGTCTAGTATTATCAGGAATAGGGCTGTTCTTGGCTAAAAAAGCTACTGATATATACAATCAAGACCCCGAAACATATAGCTTAAAAGGCGTAAACACTTGGAAAATTGTAAACTTAGTTGCTTTTATCTTAAGTATACTTACAATAATCTACTATATCTTCATGAAAGTCACAGGAAAAGACATAGAACAACAAGAACAACTTGAAGAACTTATTAGACAATTTAGCAATAGATAATACC
>JBLHNH010000099.1:0-9558 GCA_047622645.1 Flavobacterium sp. | reverse complement strand
TTCAATTTATATTATAGTAACGCATCAATTGCATCAGTATAAGTTTTCTTTGGAGCAACTCCAACTTGACGGCCAACTACTTCTCCATTTTGGAAAATTAATACGGTTGGAATGTTACGAACTCCGTATTTTGCTGCAAATTCTTGATTTGCATCTACGTCAATTTTACCAACTACTGCTTTTCCTTCATATTCTGAAGAAACTTCGTCTATAACTGGTCCAACCATTCTACACGGTCCACACCAAGCAGCCCAAAAATCTACTACTACTGGTTTATCTGATTTTAAAACTACTTCGTCAAAAGTAGCATCTGTTATTGCTAATGTCATTTGTTTTTATTTTAAATGTTGTTATTAATTAGTTTTTAGTTGTTACGAACTGTACCACAAAGTTAGAAATAATTATACCAACTTTATAGGTTTAGTATAAATTTTACTTATAGTTTTATTTATAAATTCTTTAAAACCGCTAATAAAAGTTCTCCCTTTAAACGTGTTGCATAATTTGGATTAATATACATGAATTCAATTTCTTGTTTATCATTTAAAACATAAACCGTTGGAACTGGTAAAAAACCTGGATTTTTTCCTTCTGAATATTTATCTAATTTTGGCTTGTCTTTTTTAAATGCAACTCCGATTGCTTGAGCAAATTTTCCTTCACTATCTGAATATAAGGCGTAGTTTAATTTGCCTTTAGTTTCTGTTTCTTTAAGAAATTCTGGTGAATCTGGACTAATCGCAACGATTTGATAATCTAAATCTAAAATTTGTGATTCTATATCCTGCATATCAGCTAATTGTCTATTGCAATATGGGCACCAACCTCCACGATAAACAATTAAAACGGTCTTTTTATTTAGAATTTCGTCTGATTCTATTTTCTTTCCCTCAATGTTCGCTAGTTCTATATTTGGAATTTTTTCTCCAATTAATAACGGACTCACATTTTCTGGTGCGTCTGCAATTTGCGCGTATGTATTAAAAGCTAAACTAAATAGGACTATTGCTGCTAGTTTTTTCATGATTATTTATTTTTTATTAATGCAAAGATAGTGCCTAAGGTTTTAACCGCATGTTTGGCAGCTAACACTAGTTCAGTTTAAAGTTTATTTGCAAAGCTTCTAATTCTTGCAATAGCTCATTAGAAATTTGAATCTTCAACTTTCTACTTGGCATACTTAATTTTGTAACGACTATAATTTCTTCTTCAATAGTGGTTTCTACAACCGTTGCGGTTTCTTCTTCGTCTGTTCCTTCGCTAAGTAGTAGTTCTTCTTCATTTTCGTCACCTGATGGCTCAAAGGCTTGAATTTCTGAAACTACTTCTTTTTTTATTTTCTCTAATTCCATCACTTCAATCGTGACTTGATGATCTCCTTTTGCATTGGAAAACAACTCAAATAAAGATTGAATCGTTTTTTCTTGAAGTTCGACAATACTGAATTGTAATATTAGTTTTTTAGCATATGTTGTTAAAACATCTTGCAGCATCTTTACTTCTAAAAACTGCAATCTTGGATCTCCTTTTTTCCCTTCTTGATTGGTCCAACCTTCTTTAACATTAAACCGAATGAAAGTGAAATTATTTTGAATTAAAAAATGTCGGAATTTTAAATATTCTTCCCCAAAAATTCTAAAATCAAAACTTTCATCATACCCTTCTAAAGAGAACATTCCCCAACCTTTTCCGTTTTTTGCTACTCTATGTTCCACTTTTGTAATGATTCCCCCAACACTAATATTTTTACCAACTTGGGTATTTAAATCATTAAGTTCTTGCAATTTTGTAGGGCAAAAATATTTCATTTCGTATTTATAATCGTCAAGCGGATGGCCTGAAATATAAATTCCGACTACTTCTTTTTCTTGTGCTAATTTTTGCATAGTATTCCACTCTTCACAAGGTGGAACAACTGGTTCTGCAATTTGCACTTCTGAAGCATCACCAAACAAACTTACTTGAGAAGAATTTTCGTTTTCCTGAAATTTTGCAGCATATTTTATAACTTTTTCTAGAAATGTAATTCCGTCTCCTTCGTCTAGAAAGTATTGTGCTCTATGTGTATCTTCAAAACAATCAAATCCACCAGCTAAAGCTAAACTTTCAAATGCTTTTTTATTGGCTGCTCTTAAATCAATCTTCTTTGCTACATCAAAAATAGATTTATAAGGTGCATCTTTTCTGTTTTTAACAATTGTTTCAACCGCGTTGGCTCCAACTCCTTTTACTGCTCCAATTCCAAAACGAACAGCATAATTTTCGTTTACTGTGAATTTGTAAAAGGATTCATTTACATCTGGACCAAGAACTTCTAATCCCATTCGCTTACATTCTTCCATAAAAAACGAAACTTGTTTAATGTCATTCATGTTATTAGAAAGCACAGCAGCCATGTATTCTGCCGGATAATGAGCCTTTAAATAAGCTGTTTGATAGGCAATCCAAGCGTAACAAGTAGAGTGAGATTTGTTGAAAGCATAACTTGCAAAGGCTTCCCAGTCTTTCCAAATTTTTTCGAGAATTGCAGGATTATGACCTTTTGCAGAAGCTTGTTCCACAAATTTAGGTTTCATTTTATCCAAGACTTCTTTTTGTTTTTTACCCATGGCTTTACGCAAGACATCAGCTTCACCTTTGGTAAAATCAGCTAAAGATTGCGACAAAAGCATCACCTGTTCTTGATAAACTGTAATTCCGTATGTTTCTCCTAAATATTCTTCGCAAGCATCTAAATCGTATTTAATTTCTTCTTCTCCATTTTTTCTTCTTACGAAAGAAGGAATGTACTCTAATGGACCAGGACGATAGAGTGCATTCATAGCAATTAAATCTCCAAAAACAGTTGGTTTTAAATCCTTAAGATATTTTTGCATTCCCGAAGATTCATATTGAAAAATACCAACGGTTTCTCCTCTTTGGAACAATTCATAAGTTTTATCATCATCAATTGGAAACTCATCTGGATCTAAAATTGTACCTGTTCTATATTTTACAAGCTTAACAGTGTCTTTAATTAAGGTTAATGTCTTTAATCCTAAAAAGTCCATTTTTAATAATCCAGCACTTTCCGCGACCGAGTTATCAAATTGCGTTACATATAAATCTGAATCTTTTGCAGTTGTTACAGGAACATAATTAGTAATGTCTGAAGGCGTAATAATAACTCCACAAGCGTGTATACCTGTGTTTCTTAAAGAACCTTCTAAAACTTTTGCTTGTTGAATGGTTTCACCAGCTAAATCTCCTTTGTTTGCAATGGCAATTAATTCTTTTACTTTATCAAATTCATCAGAACGTAGTGCCTTTTTAACATCTTCTTCTTTTTCTGAAATAAATCGTGCCAAATTCCATTTTGAAGGCATCATTCCCGGAATTAGCTTGGCGATTCTATCCGCTTCAAAAAGGGGTAAATCTAGTACACGAGCTGTATCTCTAATGGCAGATTTTGTTGCCATTTTTCCATAAGTAATAATTTGTGCAACTTGATTTTTTCCGTATTTATTAATTACATAATCCATTACTTTACTTCTTCCTTCATCATCAAAATCGATGTCAATATCGGGCATGGATACACGATCAGGATTTAAGAAACGCTCAAAAAGCAAATCGTATTTAATAGGGTCGATATTGGTAATTCCTAAACAATAAGCTACTGCAGAACCTGCTGCAGAACCACGACCTGGACCAACAGAAACATCCATTTTTCGAGCTTCGGCAATAAAATCTTGAACAATTAAGAAATAACCAGGATAACCAGAGTTAGAAATCGTTAATAATTCAAAATCAAGTCGCTCCTGAATTTTTGGTGTAATTTCTCCGTATCTTTTTATAGCACCTAAAAGAGTTAAGCTTTTTAAATAGGCGTTTTCTCCTCTAACTCCTACGTCTTTTGCGTCTTCAATATTGATAAATTCTTGTGGAATATCATATTTTGGAAGTAATACATCTCTGTAAAGAGAGTAAATTTCGACCTTATCTATAATTTCTTGAATGTTTATTATCGCTTCTGGCAAATCAGAGAAAAGCTTTTTCATTTCTACTTCTGATTTGTAATAATATTCTTGATTTGGCAAACCATAACGATAACCACGACCACGACCAATTGGTGTTGCTTGTTTTTCTCCGTCTTTTACACACAATAAAATATCGTGAGCATTTGCATCTTCTTTATTTATATAATAGGTATTGTTCGTTGCAATTAATTTGACATTGTGTTTTTCTGAAAATTCAATTATAGTTTTATTTACACGATTTTCATCTTCTTGATTATGTCGCATAATTTCTAAATAAAAATCATCTTGAAACTGATTTTTCCACCAAATTAGAGCTTCCTCTGCTTGATTTTCACCAATATTTAGAATTTTACTCGGAATTTCACCGTATAAATTCCCCGATAAAACCATGATATCATCTTTGTATTTTTCAACAATTTTTTTATCAATTCTTGGTACATAGTAAAATCCTTCTGTGAAAGCAATGGAAGACATTTTAGCTAAATTATGATATCCTTTTTTATTTTTTGCCAACAAAACTACTTGGTATCCGTTGTCTTTTTTTGTTTTATCTAAGTGATCTTCGCATATATTAAACTCACAACCTACAATTGGTTTTATTTCAGCTTCTGAATGTTCTTCACCAGCTTCAATTGCGGCTTCAATTTTGGTTTTTGCTGCTTTATTGTGATTCATTACAGCACTTACAAAATGAAATGCTCCCATCATGTTTCCAGTATCTGTCATAGCAACAGCTGGCATATTGTCTTTCGCAGTTGCGCTAACTAAAGCATTAATTGCAATAGTTGATTGTAAGACCGAAAATTGTGTGTGATTATGTAAATGAGCAAATTTTGAAACTTTTAAATCTTTCTTATCAGAATCTGTAACCGTTGGTTTTGAAATTTCATTCTCAATTTTCTGAAGCTGATTTCTAATAGACTCAGAAGCTTCTTTTAAATTGATGTGTTTTAATCCAATTAATTGAATTTCACCAACATTTTTTTCTTTAAAATTGTGAAAATATTCCGGTGAAACATCTAATTCTTCTTTAGTAAAAACTTGCCTTTTTATTAATTCTAAAAAACAACGCGTAGTTGCTTCTACATCGGCTGTTGCATTGTGAGCTTCTGAAAAAGGTTGGTTAAATAAATATTGATGAAGCTCGGTAAGCGTTGGTAATTTGAATCTTCCTCCACGACCACCTGGTAATTTTATCAAATTGGCCGTCACTTCTGTACAAGTATCTAAAACTGGCATTTTTGACATATCGGAACCAACACTCATTCGGTGAAATTCGCAACCCATAATGTTGACATCAAAACCTAAATTTTGACCAACAATATATTTGGTTTTAGAAAGCGCAATATTAAATTTTTCTAAAACTTCAATTAAAGGAATTCCTTGTTGAACTGCTAATTCTGTTGAAATACCATGAATTCGTTCCGCGTCATAAGGTATGTTAAATCCGTCAGGTTTTACTAGATAATCCTCATGCTCTATTAAATTCCCCATTTCGTCATGCAACTGCCAAGCAATTTGAATACATCTTGGCCAGTTGTCAGTATCCGTAATTGGAGCCGACCAACTTCTTGGTAATCCGGTAGTTTCGGTATCGAAAATTAAATACATCTGATAGAAGATTTTTGAATTGAGTGTGTAGATTTTAGCTATAAATCTACTTTTCAAAAATACTATTTCAAAATTTAGAAATCAATTTTAGTTATTAACAAAAACAAAAAAACCACGCAACTAGCGTGGTTTTTTTTATAAATTTTTATCTATAAATTATTTTACAGGAACACTATAAATAACACCATTTGTGAAACCTGCTTCAATTCCATTTGCATTAATGGCTCTAAATTTAAAAGTACCTGATAATTTTCCTGTAACAGTCGGACTTTCTGTAATTTTTAACTCACCACTTCCAACATCAACTCCAGTTTCAAATGAATCCGTAACTCCATCAATCGTTACATCATAGGAAGCTACGTTAGCCGTGTTTAGACCAAAAGTTCTTGTTCCTACATTAGATGAAGAAACTTCAAAAGTTACTATTTCAAACTGAGAATATGCTTCAACAGTCATTGAACCATCAGAATTTAAGATAACTCTAGCATCATTTGCTCTCCAGTTTTCCCCATTTTTAATTCCCTGAAAAGAAGGATCATTAAAAGAAACATCATCTGTACAAGAAACAAATGACATTAATATCGCTAAAACTAAAATTGTTTTTTTCATTTTGCTGTTTTTTTAATAGGTATTAAAACATATTGACGACAAATGTAAAATTTTGTATTAAAAAAACGCACAAAAAGTAATAATTTTTAAAATATAAATTTAGTTCTCTAAAAGTTTTATATATTTGCAAACTTAATTAACAGAGGTCGAGAACCTCAAAATTTAATCACAAGATTATGTCTGTAAAAATTAGATTACAAAGACACGGTAAAAAAGGGAAACCTTTTTACTGGATCGTAGCAGCTGATGCTAGATCAAAAAGAGATGGTAAATTCTTAGAGAAAATCGGAACTTACAATCCAACTACAAATCCTGCAATCATTGATTTGAATGTAGATGCAGCAGTTCAATGGTTACACAATGGTGCACAACCAACTGATACTGCTAAAGCAATTTTATCTTACAAAGGAGCTTTATTGAAACACCATTTAGATGGAGGAGTTCGTAAAGGTGCTTTAACTCAAGAGCAAGCAGATGCAAAATTTACTGCTTGGTTAGAAGATAAAGATGGAACTGTAGTTGCTAAAAAAGACGGATTATCAAAAGCGAAAGAAGATGCAAAAGCGAAAGCTTTTAAATTAGAACAAGAAGCTAATGAGAAACGTGCTAAAGCTGCTGCTCTAGCTGCACAACCTGCAGAAGAAGTAGTTGAAGAAGCAACTGAAGAAGTTGAAGCTACGACTGAGGAAACTCCAGCTGCAGAAGAAAACAACGAAGAAACACAAGCTTAATTCAGTGCGATAATGCAAAAAGAACAATGTTTCTATCTTGGCAAAATCGCTAAAAAATTTAGTTTTAAAGGTGAAGTTTTAATCTATTTAGATACAGACGAGCCTTATTTGTATGAAAATTTGGAATCAGTTTTTGTGGAATTACACAAAAACTTGGTTCCATTTTTTATTTTAAAATCTGGAATTCATAAAAATAATTTCTTACGTGTACGCTTTGAAGATGTAGAATCTGAAGAAGATGCTGATGCAATTATGAATTGTGAAGTATATCTTCCTATGTCTTTTTTACCTAAATTAGAAGGTAATAAATTTTATTATCATGAAATTACTGATTTTATTGTTGAAGATCTTCGTTTAGGAAAAATTGGAAACATCAAAAGAATTAACGATAGTAATTACCAACCATTAATAGAAATAATGAACGGTGAATTAGAAATTTTAGTTCCTTTAATTGATACTTTTATTATTGAAGTTGACAGAAAGAACAAAATTTTTAAAATGGATATTCCTGAAGGAATTGTTGAGATGTATCTTTAATCAAATTCCAATATTAAAAATTCCAAATTCCAACACTACAATAAAATTCCAAAAAATTAACTTACTATGAGTAAACCTTTTGATTTAGAAGAAAGAACTTATTTATTTGCTAGAGATTGTAGGTTATATATTAAAAAATTACCTAAAACTATTTCAAACCTTGAAGATGGAAAACAATTAGTTCGTTCATCTGGTTCTGTTGGCGCTAATTATATTGAGGCAAATGAAAAATTGGGTGATAAAGATTTTTTGTTTAGAGCTAAAATTTCTAGAAAAGAAGCTAAAGAATCAAAATATTGGATACGTTTGTTACAAGATTTAAATCCAGAATTAAATGAATTTTCAATTCCTTTATTTGAAGAAGCTGAAGAATTAAGAAAAATTTTATCTACAATTATAACTAAAAGCTCATAATTTATTCTAAGTTCCGCTTTTGGAATTTGGAATTTTTAATATTGGAATTTTTATCATGTTTAAATTTAAACAATTTACCATAGAACAAGATCGTTGTGCCATGAAAGTAGGAACAGATAGTGTTTTGCTTGGTGCTTGGTGTCCAATTGACAATAATCCTAATTCTGTTTTAGATATTGGTGCCGGAACTGGTATTTTATCTTTGATGTTAGCTCAACGAACTAATGCGGAACAAATCGATTCTATAGAAATTGATGAAGATGCATATGAACAATGTGTGTCAAATTATGAAAATTCTCCTTGGAGCGATAGATTATTTTGTTTTCATGCTGCATTAGATGAAATAGTTGAAGATCCAGAAGACGAATATGATATTATTATCTCCAATCCTCCTTTTTATGCTGAAGATTTTAAAACCGACAATACTCAAAGAGATTTAGCACGTTTTCAAGACGCAATGCCTTTTGAAGATTTGGTTGAAGCTGCTGATTTATTGTTGTCTGAAAATGGAATTTTTGCAGTAATTATTCCTTTTAAAGAAGAAGAACGTTTTCTAAATTTATGTGCAGAAGTTGAACTTTACCCTGTAAAAGCTACTCACGTTAGAGGTTCTCAAAAAACACCCATTGTTAGAAGTTTATTGGCTTTTAAAAGATATGAATTATCTGTTTTAACAGCTGATGAATTAGTTGTTGAAATTAATCGTCATGAATATACAGATGATTATATTAATTTGACTGAGGATTTTTATTTAAAAATGTAAGGCTAAAATAATAATCCTTAAGAATAAAAGAGACAATAAAATTGAATCCTTAAATATTATTTTTTTACTTTCTAAATATATCTAATTTATAAAAACAGAAAAGAGAGCTTCTAAAATAGAAACTCTCTGATCTCGAGGTTAAGCAATGGGGCAAAAAGCTTACTTCATTTCTTAATAAATATATTTGTATAAAATTTTTGATTCAATTCATTTTGGCTAACAGAAATTCCAAAATGAGTAAAATCTCCTTCTATTTTTTCTCTATGTGGAGGACTATTTATCCAAGCCTCAACTAGCAAACTGCAATCATCAAAATTAAAAGCTACATTTTCTCCAACTTTTAATGCTCCTAATGTAAGATGGAGATTTTGCTGTCTTTGTGCAAAATTATCATGTCCAACTACATTAGATGAAATCATATAATTATTATGATCAGAACATAATGAAGAAATATGACTTATTGGCTCTATCGTGTTTAAGCCAATAGAAACTCTATAATCATTAATTAACTTTAAGGTTAACAATTCAAATTCATTATATTCATAAGTCTGAATTATTTCAACTGAATTAACATTAGCTTCTTCTGGACTTATACATGAACTAAACCCTAATAAAATTGACATTATAAAAGCTAAACTGTACAAATTAATTTTTTTTGCATTCATACTACTAATACTTAAAGTGATAATATGTATAAATGTATGTAATAAAATCGATTAAAAGCATAAAAAATCGATTAAATGTACATTAAAGATGTGTTTGGCGTAAAATTGTAGTCTTTTTAACATAATTTATGTGCTAAAGATTTTGAACTTTATAAAATAAAAGCAACAAGTGTGAGGCTTAAACACAAAACAGCAATAGTTAGAAGTTTATT
>JBLHNH010000098.1:0-9748 GCA_047622645.1 Flavobacterium sp. | reverse complement strand
GTTAAATTTGAAATTGAGGATTCTGTTCTGCAATCAGTTTCATTTAAAATAATTAACTTTGACCAAGAATACACTGGAAACCAATTTCCCCAATTATCAATATCTGAAGACAGTACAAGTTCTCTTTCTTCAATAGCTTTCCAATTTCCTATTAATGAAATTAAAGCACTAGTATTAGATTCAGCACTACTAACAGATTGAATACCATCATTATCTTTTAAACAAGATACTAAAAAAAAGACACACGAAATTAAAGTAATTAAATTTTTAAAATATGAATAGTTTATATTAGCTAATCAAATATACAATATAACTTTATTCAATAATTAACACTTGTCTTTTGATTCAATTTAATAATCTTGTTACCTTTGAATAAAATAAATTAATAATAAAGATATATGCTAAAATTAATAGAGCATAAAAAATTCAACATAAAATGAAAAAATTAAGTGTATTAATCTTAGGATTAGCTTTTGTGACTTTTACAAGTTGTAAAAATGAAGAAAAAACAGAAACTCTAACTGAAACTCAAGAAGAAGTTAAGGGTTTAGCTATTGTAAATGATTCTACAAAAGTAAAATGGACTGCTTTTAAAACGACAGACAAAGTTGCAGTTGGTGGAAGTTTTACTCAAATTGAGTTGAAAGATGTAAAAACAGGTAATACTCCACAAGAAGTGCTAGAAGGTGTAGCCTTTTCAATTCCAGTGAGTAGTTTATTTACTAATAATGAAGATAGAGATTACAAATTAAAAACTATCTTTTTTGCTACTTTGAAAAATACGGAATTACTTTCTGGAATTCTTAACTTTAGAGATAATCAATTGTTTATGACATTATCTATGAATGATGTTACTAAGCAAATTCCATTAGAATACACTTTTGAAAACAATTTATTAAACATGAAAACTACTTTAAACTTAAATGATTTTGGTGGTGAAACTGCTTTAGCAGCAATCAACAAAGCTTGTTATGAATTACATAAAGGTCCTGATGGAGTAAGTAAAACATGGGAAACTGTAGATATAATGGGAGAAGTTTTGTTTCAATAACTTCTTGTTCAAATTAAAAAAACCACTTTTCTTTAAGAAAAGTGGTTTTTTTTTGTGTTATAAATTCATTTTAAAGTCATCAATGATAGGATCAGCTTTTTCTCTGTCTGCTTCATTAATAAAAATTTCTACTGCTAAATCAGTATTACCAAAACCAGCTACTCTTGCTGATTGTAAATTATTTTTAGCTAAGGTTACAATATCTTTTTCATGTAACTTAGCTTGCAAAGCCATTGCGATGATTTCGCTTCCTGAAAATATTTTTACTAGTGCCATTTTATTATATGTTGTATTAAGTAAATTTTATATTGAAATTGTATAATAAATATACGGTAATTATTCGTCAAATTCGAAAAACAATGGTTCTATCATTATTTTCTCTGCTAATGCTTCTACTCTTTCGGTAATTTTATTGCAAAAGAATATTTTTTGAATTCTAGGCATACTATCAGACATTCGTAATATAGGTGAATCCATTCTACTTTTAAATAAAATTTCAGCATCATCAACTACCATTACTTTTAAACGATTAACATTGAAACCTGCAGAAGAAAACATAAAATTTAATTTATTTGCTGTTCCGACTAAAACATCAATTCCGTCTGAAATTTGATTTTTATCTTCGTCTAAATCTGTTTTATCATGAACTCCGTAAACCCTTATTTCGTTATCTTTTCCAAGTTGCTTAAACAACTCTACCATTTCGATAACTTGTGGCTTATCTTCAACAAAGACCAAAGCTCTTGGAGATTGTTCTTTTGGTTCATTTAATTTTTGAATTACATTTAAAACAATAGTTGTCGTTTTTCCTGAACCTTTTTTAGATTGGATAACTGCATCTACACCACTTTTAATAGTTGAAAATGTTTCTTTTTGCAATTCATTAGCTTCTGTTAATCCATTTCGGATTAACCCGTTTTGAAGTCCTTCGTTTATCTTTTTTAATTTCATTCTTTTTATGGTAAAAGGTGTTTGGTAATAGTTATATAAATAAGCATTGACCAATTTATTTGCTTGCGAATAACTTAACGTCTGTTTCAGAAATTTCTGTTCCTCCTAAAATAATAAGTCTTTCAACTACATTTCTTAATTCTCGAATATTTCCAGTCCAATCATATTCTTGCAATAATTTGATGGCTTGTTTTGAAAAACTCTTAACCGAGTTACCTTGTTCTTCTGCTATTTTATTAGCGAAATGTTCGATTAATTCAGGAATATCTTCTCTTCTCTCATTTAAAGATGGAACATTAATTATGATAACAGCTAAACGATGATACAAATCTTCTCTAAAACGTCCTTCTGCTATTTCTTTTTTTAAGTCTTTGTTGGTAGCTGCAATAACTCTAACATCTACTTTGATGTCTTTGTCTGCACCCACTCTTTGTATTAAGTTTTCTTGTAAAGCTCTTAAAACTTTAGCTTGAGCTGGCAAACTCATATCACCAATTTCATCTAAGAAAATGGTACCTTTGTGAGCAGCTTCAAATTTCCCTGCTCTATCTTTTATGGCTGATGTAAACGCTCCTTTTACGTGTCCAAATAACTCACTTTCAATCAATTCACTTGGAATTGCTGCGCAGTTTACTTCGATAATAACTGCTGCTGAACGATCACTTTTTTCGTGTAATTGATGAGCAACTAATTCTTTTCCTGTTCCGTTTGGACCGGTAATTAGAACTCTTGCATCTGTTGGAGCTACTTTATCAATCATAGTTCTGATATGATTAATTTCGTCACTATTACCTATCATTTGGTAGTTCTTACTTACTTTTTTCTTAAGGTTTTTGTTTTCGACTACTAGTTGTTTTTTATCTAAAGCATTACGAACTGTATTTAACAACCTATTTAAATCTGGTGGTTTTGAAATGTAGTCAAAAGCACCTAGACGCATTGTGTTTACGGCAGTTTCTAAATCTCCATGCCCAGAAATCATTACCATTGGAGTTTCGGGCTTAATCTTTTTTACGGCTTCTAAAACCTCAACACCATCCATTTTTGGCATTTTAATATCGCACAAAACCAAATCATAATCCTCATTTTTTATCATTTCTACCCCTTTTAGCCCATCTTCTGCTTCTTCTACTATATAACTATCATTTTCTTCTGAAAGAATTTTTATTAGAACTCTACGAATCGTTGCTTCGTCTTCTATAATTAGTATTTTTGGCATCTAGTTTAAGATATAGGTGATTGGTAAAAAATTATGGGCAAAGTTAGTAAAAAATAAAGACAAATCTCTATCTAACCCTTATGGCAATGGCATCTTTTTTATCTCGTTTTAAAACGAGATAAAAAAATATAATGGACAGAAGGAATTTCATGACTAAATAAAGCCCAAACTTGCTGTTTCTAAAAATTTTATTTATTTATAATATGAATATCTCTTTGTGGAAAAGGAATTGCAATATTATTTTGTTTGAAAGCTGCATCAATTTTGAAACGAATATCACTTTGAATTTTCGGACTTTTCATTCCGTCATTTACATAGAAATATAGTGAAAAATTAAGAGATGAATCGGCAAAATCTTCAAAAAGCACTAAAATTTTATTTTCTTCT
The DNA here is from genome assembly GCA_047622645.1 of Flavobacterium sp. GTDB lineage: Bacteria > Bacteroidota > Bacteroidia > Flavobacteriales > Flavobacteriaceae > Flavobacterium. The sequence continues at coordinate 6,140 of JBLHNH010000098.1, read as the reverse complement.
ACTACATCTTTTGTGTCTTTTGCACAATCTTCTAAAATACGTTTTACTAAATTTACATCACTTCCATAAGCAACTCCGACTTTTACCTGCTCTCTATTCGTAGTAGTATTCTGCGTCCAATTAAACAAAATATCGGTCATAAATTTATTATTTGGAATAACCATAACTCTATCATTTCTGGTAACCATACGAGTAGTTCTTAGTCGAATTTCTTTAACGATTCCGACTTTTCCATCGACTTCTATTATATCTCCAACATGAAGAGATTGATCTAAAATCATTAAAACGCCAGAAATAATATCTAAGAAAAAAGTTTGAAGAGCAAATCCAAGTCCAACAAATAATGCTGCAGAAGCAGTTAAAAATATTTTCATATCTACTCCAGACGCGTCTAAAGTAAACATTATAGCAAAGATATAGACCAAGTATTTTATAAATTGAAAAACACTAATAAACTTATTTTTGTCTTCTAAAGGCAATTTATGTGTAACTACTTTTCTAACAAACCTTAGTACAATTGTAGTAATTACAATAATTCCTATTAACAAAATAAGATTTAGTAAGGTAAATTGTATTTTATCTCCATCAAATATTTTGTAATTTAATATGTCTAATATTTGTTGCATTTGTTAGTATTTTAACCATTTGTATAATTCTTTCCAAGTTGGTTTTTTTCCATACATAAGTATACCAACTCTGTATATTTTTGCAGCAAACCATACAACAAATATAAAAGTTGCAAACAAAATAACCATAGAAAGTAATATTTGCCATAAAGGCACTCCAAAAGGTATTCTCATTAACATAACAATTGGAGAAGTCAGTGGGAAAATTGAAAACACCGTTGCAATAGTTCCATGAGGATCATTTAAAACTGTAAAAAACCCAATATAAACTCCTAATACTAAAGGCAAAATTATGGGCAATAAAAACTGTTGTGAGTCAGTTTCAGAGTCAACTGCTGCACCAATAGCAGCATAAAATGAACTATAAAGAAAATAACCTCCAATAAAGTAAATTATAAAACTGATTAATAGAGTTGCAATTGGCAAACTCTTTAATTCATTAATATATAACGGAAAATTTGCTGCAAAACTAGAAACTTCTGCATTTGCTGCAACATCTGTTGGTGATGATGCGCCCATTTGCATGCCTAAAACATAAGACAATATAAAAAATAAGATTCCACCAACTATAGCCCAAATCAAAAATTGTAAAATTCCAGCTAGTGAGTTTCCTATGATTTTTCCCATCATTAATTGAAATGGTTTTACTGATGAAATAATGATTTCTATAATTCGGTTTGTTTTTTCTTCAATGACGCTTCGCATTACGAAGTTTCCGTAAATAACGATAAACATCATGATTAGATACCCAAAAACTCCACCAATAATTAATTTAATTTCATTGATTCCTTTAACAGTTTCTTCTCCAGAAAATTTTGAAAGTTTTAAATCTGAATTAACTTTAGCCTCTTCTATTTTTTTAGAATCAAAACCTAATATTTTTAATTTATCAGAAGTTAAAGTCGAATCGACAATATGTTCAACGTCTGAAATAAACTCTATACTTGGACTATCTTCTGAAATGAATTCTACTTTTTTAGCCAATTGCTGAATAGAATCTACTTTTGGAATATACAACAAACCATCATAATTGTTAATAGCAGTGTCTTTTGCCGTTTGAAAAGGCATAAACGAAATATCAATATAATGTGTGTTTTTATCATTTTTGAATTTATTTTTAAACATTCCTGCTTCATCATGTATGGCAATTTGTGTGGCTTCACCTTTGTCCATTGAAGCCAAAAAACCAACAAAAACAGCAATTCCTACAAAAAGTAATGGACTTAAAAATGTCATTACAATAAAGGATTTGTTTCGAACTTTGGCAATAAATTCTCTTTTTATTATTAAGGTTAATGTTTTCATTATTATGCACTTACAGTTTGAATGAATATATCGTTTACACTTGGAATTTTCTCAACAAAGTGAGTTACTTGACCGTTTTTGGTTAAAATACTCAACAATTCATTGGAATTATGTTCACCCAATTGAACATCTAATTTAATATCATCATTCAACGATTTGAAATTAGTTTGACCTACTTTGAATTTCTGGGTTAAATCAAACATCAATCCTTCTACGTTAGGAGAAATTATTCCTACTTCAAAAGTATTTGTTCTATATTCTTTTTTTACATCAACTAACTTTCCTTCAATAAGCTTATTTGATTTATCAATTAAAGCAATATAATCACACATTTCTTCCACACTTTCCATTCTGTGTGTTGAAAAAATAATTGAAGTACCTTGTTTATTTAATTCGATAATTTCATCCTTAATTAAATTAGCATTTACTGGATCAAATCCTGAAAAAGGTTCGTCTAATATTAATAATTTAGGATTATGAAGTACAGTAACAACAAATTGAATCTTTTGAGCCATTCCTTTTGAAAGTTCTTGTATTTTTTTGTTCCACCAACCTTCAATTTCTAGTTTTTCAAACCAATATTTAAGTTGTTTTATTGCATCTTGTTTAGAAAGCCCTTTTAACTGAGCTAAATATAAACATTGTTCTCCTACTTTCATGGTTTTATACAAACCACGTTCTTCTGGCATATAACCAATATGTTGAATATCTGAAGGTTTTAATTTTTTTCCATCCAAAAAAACTTCACCAGAATCCGGCATAGTTATTTGATTGATGATTCGAATTAAAGTTGTTTTTCCTGCCCCATTTGGCCCAAGTAATCCATAAATACTTCCTTCAGGAATAGTAAAACTGACATTATTTAGCGCTTTATAATCACCAAATTGCTTTACTACATTTTTTACTTCTAGTATAGAATTCATTTAAAAAAGATATTTATTTTATTAGTAGTAATACTTAATTTTTGTTACAAAAAAAACCCACCTTAATGAATAAACTTTAAGATGGGAAAAATTGCTATGAAAAAGAAAAATTCACTTTCCTAAAAAAGTGATTTTCAAATGTAACCAAATAAATTTAATTAAGAAAACATATCCTTAACTTTTTCGAAAAAAGATTTATCCGACTTTTCAGGTTTTGGAATAAAGTTTTCTTCTGATATCATACTTTCAAAGAAATTCTTTTGTTCTTTATTCAATGTTTTTGGTGTCCAAACATTAACATGAACTAATAAGTCTCCGTTTCCATATGAATTTATACTTGGAATACCTTTTCCTTTTAATCTTAATATCTTTCCAGATTGAATTCCTTCATCTAATTTGATTCTAACTTTTCCTGAAACTGTGTCAATGTCTTTAGAAACTCCCAAAGCAGCTTCTGGAAAACTTACATATAAATCATAATGAAGATTTTCACCTTCACGTTTTAAAAATTCATGTTCAACTTCTTCAATTGCTACAATTAAATCACCCGGAATACTGTTGCTTCCTGGTGCTTCATTTCCTTTTCCAGAAACTTTTAATTGCATTCCATCCACAACTCCAGCAGGAATTTTGATTGAAACTGTATCCTCGTCAACCAACATACCGAATGCATCAGAACCTTCTGGCTTTTTATCTAAAATTTGTCCAGAACCTTGACAAGTTGGGCAAGTTGCAGCTGTTTGCATTCTTCCTAAAATAGTATTAGAAACACGCATAACTTGTCCTTGACCGTTGCATGTAGAACAAGTTCTAAAAGTAGCACCAGCAGCTTGTACTTTGCGTTTTACTTTTACTTTTTTCTCAACACCATTTGCTATTTCTTCTAGTGTTAATTTAACTTTTATTCTTAGGTTACTTCCTTTTACTCTTCGCTGTCCACCTCCATTAAATCCACCACCGAAACCACCTCCTCCAAAGGCACTTCCAAATATATCTCCAAATTGGCTAAAAATGTCATCCATATTCATGTTTTGACCTCCGCCACCAAATCCACCAGCACCATCAAATGCAGCGTGACCCATTCTGTCATAACGTGCTCTTTTGTCAGCATCACCAAGAATTTCATAAGCTTCTGCAGCTATTTTAAAATTCTCTTCTGCTTCAATATCACCAGGATTTTTATCTGGATGATATAAAATAGCTTTTTTTCGGTAAGCCTTTTTTATTTCTTCTGTTGTTACTGATTTGCTAACACCTAATATTTCGTAAAAATCTTTCTTCATATTTTATATATATTCCTATAAAAAATTTCACATTCCAATAAAAACTGGCTCATGAAATAGTTTTGGATTACTATTATTGACCAATTACTACTTTAGGAAAACGAATAATTTTGTCTCCTAATTTATATCCTTTTTCAATCACATCTACAATTTTACCTTTCATCTCAGGAGAAGGAATTTGTGTAATAGCTTCTGCAAAATCAGCATCAAAAACATCACCAACTTTTAATTCAACTATTTCTAATCCTTTAGAAACCATCGTAGATTTTAACTTTTCGTGAATTAATTCAACTCCTTTTATTAAAGTCTCGTCTTCCGATTTTTTTATTTCAATCATAGCTCTATCAAAATCGTCTAATACAGGCAACATCGACTGTAAAACTTCTTGATTAGCTGATTTAAATAGATCGATACGCTCTTTGGCTGTACGCTTCTTAAAATTGTCATATTCTGCAAAAAGACGTAAAAATTTATCTTTTTCCTTTGCCAAATCTTCCTGCAATTGTTCTTCAATCGATAATTCAGGCTGTTGTTCTTCTTGAATTTCTGAAACAGTTTCTCCGTTTACTTCATCCTTCTCAATGTTTTCAGCACTTTCTTGATTCATATTTTTGAATATTTTTTTAAACATTTTTGCTTTTGATGTAATATAGCAAATGTATTGCCATTTCTTATTTAATGTCAAATTGTCACATAACTAAATATTAAGTACTTAAACTCAATTTTTAAATATTTATTATTAATTCATTATATTTGAAGTAATTAACATTAAAAACTTAAATAGAAGTACATGAAAAAATTAACACTATTGGGATTAGGCCTTTTATTATTTATTAGCTGTAAAGAAGAAAAAACAGAAAATTTAGTAACAACTAGTATTGATGAAAGTATTCAAGGGAAGTTTGAAGTTGATTCAACTTCTTCTATTACTTGGGTTGGTTCAAAACAAACAGGAAAACATTCAGGAACAATCAAAATTAAATTTGGTGAATTTAATGTTAAAGACGGAAAAATTACTGAAGGAAAATTTGTAATTAATATGAATTCTATTTCTGTTGACGATTTAGAAGGAGAAGATAAAGAAAAACTAGAAGGTCATTTAAAAGGCATACAAGATGATGTAGAAGATCATTTTTTTAATGTTGTAAAGTACCCTGAGGCATCTTTTGAAGTTTTAACCTTTATGAATGAAAAGGGTGTTGATATGCTTGAAGGAAATTTAACCATTAAAAACAAAATTAACAAAGTAAAATTTCCAATTTCATTAGCTAAAGTTGATGACGTTGTTACAATGACTTCTTCAGAATTTAAAATTAACCGAACACTTTGGGGTGTTAATTATGGTTCAAAATCTATTTTTGATGATTTAGGTGATAAATTTATTGATGATGACATAACACTTCAAATTAATATAAAAGAAAAAAAATAAATACTATTTCAATTCAACTAAAAGCACTCAAATTGAGTGTTTTTTTTTATTTTAATAAGTTAGTTAATGCTTTCTCTAGAGTAGCATATTTAAATTGATAGCCTTGATTTAATATTTTTAAAGCACTCACGCTTTGACTTGAAAAAACCAAAATATACATTTCTCCTAATATCATTTTCATTACAAATTTTGGAATATTAGGCAACCATAAAGGTCTTTTCAAAACTTTTGCAATTTCTTTAGTCATAGCTAAATTTGTAACTGGATGTGGTGCTACTGCATTATAAATTCCGTCTAATTCACTAACTTGAGCATAATAAAAAATATTCACTAAATCTTCTACATGAATCCAAGATTGATATTGTTTTCCTGATCCAAAAGCTGCTCCTACTCCATATTTAATTGGTGTAACCATTTGCGGTAAAGCTCCTCCTTTATTAGAAAGTACAATTCCAATTCTAATTTTTGTTACTAATATATTTAGCTTTTTAAAAGCATCAACTTCATTTTCCCATTTTTGAACCACTTCTCCTAAGAATGAATTATCAACTCCTGTATTCTCTTCATTATAAAT
>JBLHNH010000097.1:0-9788 GCA_047622645.1 Flavobacterium sp. | reverse complement strand
AGTTACATCGCGACAAAAGAAGGAAGAATTGCCTTCAAAAATCATATTGAAGCCCTTGAAAAATTAATCTCAAAATCCTAAAATCTTTTTTTTATCTATTTACTTTGAAATTCAAAGTACTTTTAATCAATAAGTATCAAAAGATACTGAAATAAATTCAATATAATATGAAAGAAATTATCATGGAAAACTTAATTAATAATTCCTTTTACGTCAAAAATAACATCCCAATTATTTCATTCGCTTTTGGAACACTTTTATATATTTTATTAGTTATGAAAAGAGTTAATACTCTTTTATACATTGGATTGATATATATTTTTGTCGCATTCTTAATTAACACCATCTATTCAATTTATCTACCCAGTATTTCTTATCAAAACAAAATAAACTTAGAAGAAACCGCAACACGATTAAGAATTACAATTCTGAATATTCCAATTACAATTCTATACATCTACCTAGTTTTCAACGTAATTCTTTAAACACAAAACCTTTTAAACATTAAAAATCATGGAAAATCAAACACAAAACCCACAACAAAAATCTTCTTTTTTTCAATCTAACACAGCCAAAATGATTATGGTTGGCTTACTTTGCTTATTCTTATTAATTCCCTTAGAACTAGTAAAAGGCTTAATTTCTGAGCGTTCGCAACGAAAAAAAGAAATGACACAAGAAGTTAATACACTTTGGGGTTCAAATATTAAATTTTATGGACCAATATTGAGTATTCCTTATTATGACTATGATTCTTATAATGTTGAAGATGTGAATCATAATATTACAATTCAGACAAAAAAAGTCATTAAAACAGCTTATTTCTTTCCGGAAACGCTAAATAACTCTTCTGTTATTAAAAAAAGTAAACCTTTAAAACGAGGGTTGTATGAAAACGTAGTGTTTACTTCTACTATGGATTTTAATGGAAATTTCACCAAACCAAATTTTGAAAAACTTAACATTACTCTAGAAAACATAATTTGGGAAAAAGCAGCTGTCATAATAAACACAACGAATTTGAAAAGCATTAAAAGTGATTTGAATATCAGTTTAAACAATACTAAATATGCTATAGAGTCTAGTAATTCAAAAGTAGCTTCACAATTTGGGTCCTTAAAATCAGATTCGTTTAATTATAATGAACTTCAAAAAGACGGCAAAATCAGTTTTAAATTTCAAATGAAATTCAATGGAAGCGAAAGTATTCAGTTTATTCCGATTGGGAAAACAACCAATATAAAATTAGATTCTAATTGGGATTCACCAAGTTTAATAGGAAGTTTTGCAGCCAATGAAGAAAACAAAAAAATTGACAGTACAGGATTTCATGCAGAATGGAAAGTTTTAGAAATCAACAGACCATTTTCACAACAATATGAAGAACAAATGCCAAATTTGAATGACTATTTATTTGGTGTAAAATTATTAGAAACCGTAGATCAATACCAACAAAATGAAAGAGCTTCCAAATATGGTTTCTTGGTAATTGGTTTAACGTTTTTAGTTTTCTTTTTGATTCAATCGATTAGTAAAATCAACATTCATATTTTTCAATATACGATGATTGGTTTGGCTTTAGTGATGTTTTATACATTATTGATTTCGATTACAGAACACTCCACTTTTTCAATTGCTTATATAATTGCTGCAATTGGAGTTATTATAATGATCGTTCTCTACTCTATTTCGATATTAAAAGACAAAAAATTCCCATTGTTTATCGGAATTTCATTAACAGCATTATATTCCTTCATTTTTGTAATTATTCAATTAGAAGATTATGCTTTATTAGTTGGAAGTATCGGATTATTTGCCATTTTAGGAGCAGTAATGTACTTTTCTAAAAAGATTGATTGGAATAGTTAATTAGATTTTCAGATATTAGATTTTCGGATAAAAAAAAACCACAGATTCACAGATTTATATCTTGAATTTGTGGTTTTTGATTTTATTATTTTGAACCATTAAGAAATTTAGATTCATTAAGCATTATTACTGCCAACTAAAAACTGAACACTATTTCCCGTCAACATAATCTTGCAAATAAGCAAAACGTTCTGTTAACTTTCCGTTTTCCGTTACTTTAGCTCTTGCTAAAACGCCATCTTTATCATCATTAAAAAACGCTGGAATTACTTTTTCTAAGAAAACCTCACCAAATCCTTCACTAGCATCTTTTGGCAATTCACATGGCAAATTATCGACTGCCATAACAACTATAGCAGATGGATGAGTAAAGGGCACTTCTTTATCTTCATTAGCTAAATAACCATATAGAGGTTCCGCAATCGTACTTGCTCTAATTGTGCAAGCTACTGGTCCATCAATATCACATGAAATATCTGCAACAACTTTTAGTTTACATTTTGGAGATTTCAACATTTCTTTACTTAAAATAACTGGTGCACCATTTCCGTAAAAATGTCCAGCCATAAAAATATCTGACACATTGGCAAACTTTTCAAAATCAGATTCGTATTCAGATGGATTTTTATAAAAATCTTTTTTTTCTAAAACTTGTCCGTCTTTTCTTTTGTTGTAGTCTAACACATCAATAAAAGTATAAACAGGAATATCGTATCGTTTATTTAGGTAATCTTCTACAGAAACTTGTTTCATCTTCATAGCATCCAACATTTCTTTGGCACCATGAGCTACTTTTCCGCTTCCTGTTAAGACAATTTTTATATTTGGTAATTGATTTCTTTTTAAACGTTCAATCAGTGTCTTTTGATCAGGTAAGGTTTCAGCTTTAGCTAAATTAAACAATTCGTATTTCATTCCGAAAGCTCTAATTCCGTTGTAAGCTCCTACAATTCCAGCATAACGACCAAAACCAATTAAACGATTATTTTTCTCATTCACTATGGTTTCATGATCATATAATTCGATTTTTTTCTCTAAAACAGCTAAAAGTAAACTACGATTATAAGGCTGTTTTTTTATAGTATGAGAAAAGAAAAAATATTTTTTATCAGCAATTAAAGCATCTAAAGGAACTTCCTTAACACCTATTAACACATCACAATCAGTCATGTCAGTTACAACTTCAAAACCTTTTTCTTTGTACTGTGCATCCGTAAATATTCTTACATCAGAAGATTCAACTTTAATTTCGGCCAGTGGAAATTCGTTTTTAAAATCTTCTAATCTAAATGGAGAAAATACCACTCTTCTATCAGGTGGGTTTTTACGTTCTTTTATGATTCCGAATTTCATTTTTATTATTGTTTTGTTAAACATATTAATTATAAAACTGCTTAATTAATGTCTTAATTTTTAAGTCTACAAATATAGCTTTTGAATAACTAGTAACAAAAGATTTTTTAATTGATAAAATAATAGTAAATTTGGCATAGTTTTAGTACTTATGCTAGCAGAATTTACTGCCAACTGGGAACTGAATTCTAAATAAAAGGGGTCGACTGGTTTTGACAGCGAGTGGAATTAACTAGTAAGCACGTCGAGCATTGTATGTTTTGCTCGTAAATCCAAATGTATAACACTTTACACGGCGATAATAATTACGCTTTGGCTGCATAATCTGAATTATAGTAAGATAGTGCCAAGTTCCTACTAGGTAGGAAAGCTGGATTCTCCTTAAAAGCCTTGGTTTATGGCGTTTAACTCAGGAGAACCGTAAAAGTAAACCTAGAAGCGGTGATACTTTAAATCCGTTTTGAATTAGTAAAGTTAAGCAAAGAGTGGTTGTTTTTAACCTAGCTTTTTGTCGAAAATCTAATTAAAAACTAAGCGCGTAGAAATCTTTTTGATTGCTTGTTTGGACGAGAGTTCGATTCTCTCCGACTCCACTTAAAACCCTGTAAAGTACTAATTTTACAGGGTTTTTAATTTTAAGGGGATGTTTTAGGGGATGTGAAAAATAAATTATTTTTAAAAAAAATTGTTGAAATTATTTTTTATGAAAAAAACTAAATCATTCCAATATCTTTTGCAAGTGCAACAAGTTGTATCGTGTTTTTTGCCTTCAATTGTATTTTTAATTTATTAATGCGCTTTTCAATAGCGCTAACACTTGATGGGTTTATTCTGTTTTCTTCAAAGTTTGTAGCAATTTCATTTTGCGAAAAACCTTTTGCTAATAAGTCTAATATAGAAATGTCGTGATCAGTTATTTCTTCAGTTTCTTTTGTAAAAAGATAGTGTGCAATGTCTTTTGAAATATACTTTTCTCCTTTATTTAATTTACTCACAGCTTCTCTTAATTCTAAAGAGCTATACCTACCTTTTAAAACAAAAGCATTAATGTTATGTAAATCGAATAAGCATTTTATACGGTAGGGTTTGTCTTCAATAGAATACACTAAAATTGGAAAGTTTGGATTAATTTCTTTAATGGCAACAATTAAATCTTCTCCATTTTCTAAAACAGCTTGTTTGTAATCTTGTTTAAAAGATAAATCGGTAATTAATAAATCATAAGGTTCGTTATCCAAGATGGCTTTTTTATATTTTAACAAAGCCTCATCACAATATTTAGCATGCGTTGTCGCAACACCCGGAATTCCTTCTAAGACTTTTTCTATACCATAATTGATACTGTCTATATCTTCAGCTATTAAAATTTTTTTAAACATGTTTTTTAAATTGGAATGTTGATTTTAACTTTTAATCCATTGTTCGATTCAAAAGTAATCGTTCCATTTATGCTTTTTATACGGTTTTCCACATTCTGGAGTCCAATTTTAAATTTTTCTTCTTGCAACCCAATTCCATTATCGCTATATTTTATTTCTAGAGTGCCTTTGTTGCTACTAATTGCAACAAAAACTAAACTACATTTACTGTGCTTTTTCATGTTAACCATTAATTCTTGTAAAACTCTGTAAATAGATATTTTTTTAATGGGAAGAATTTTACTCCAATTAACTTCATCAATTCCTTTTGTTACAACATGAATTTCAGAAGTAATGAAATTGTTAAGTAATGAACGTAATTCTTTTGGATATTCTATTCCAACATCAATGGAACTGTTTTCATGTGAAATAGATCGTGTTCTTTTATAAATTTTATCGATTTCGTGCACTATTTTTTCTTTGTTTTCAGAAACCGAAATGTCTTGATTTTCAATAAAAATTAAAGTATTAAAAACATCATTAGCCAATTCGTCGTGTAGTTGTTTAGAAATACGCGTTTCGGTATCGTAAATGGTTTTTAATTGTTTTTGTTTGTTTTTAATTCGGATAAGTATAAAACTTATAAAGGCAAGTAAAACAATTGCAACAATACTAATTATTAATTTTTCTTTTTGCGCATTTAATATTTTACTTTTTGCTTCAGATTTTGAAGCATCGTATTTTATTTTTGCAAATTGGTTTTTTGCTTGCTGACGAGCTTTTATTAAACTGTCGTTTAATTGTATATAATTGTCGTAATATTCATCTTTTAAATTGTTGTTTTCAGAGCTTTTAAATAATAAGTTTAACGCTTCTAATCTATCGTCTGGAATGTTGGCTGTTGAAGCTGATATATATGCTTTTTCTGCCCATTTATAAGCTTCATTCTTGTCTTTATCTAAATAAAATTGCGCTAAATGCATGTAAGAGGAAACAATTTGAGAATCGTCTTTGTCTTTTTCTCTTAACTCCAATGCTTTTAGCATATATTCTAGCGCCGTTTTGTCTTTTAAATGGAATAAATAGAACCCTTTGTTATGTAGTACTCTTGCGTAATTTTCTCTTGTAGCATAATCTTGTAAAGAGTCTAAAATATGTTTGTTGTTTTCTATTTCTGTTAAAATTGAAATTGCTTTTTTAAACTCTCTTTTCTTTGAATAGACATAAGCAATATTGTTTTTGGTTATTGTTTTAGTTAATTCATCATCAGTAATAGCAAAAACCTTTTCATACACTTTTAATGCCTCATCAAAATTATTAAGTGCGGTGTAATTTAAGCCTAATAAATTTAAAGCAGCTGCACGATAGGAGTCATCTATATTCTTGTCAAATAAAGAAATTGCTTCAGTAGTAGTTGTTTCACTTTTAACGAAATCACATTCAGTAGACTCAATATTAGCCATCATTAATAAACAATAAACAACACGCTTATTATTCTGTTTTTTTTTATTATGTTCTAATGAATTATTATAATATGCATAAGCCTTATTATATTGTTTTGAAGCATTAAAAAGTTCTGCTTTTTCCAAATTAAAATCTAATTCTGTTGATTTTAATTCTTTATTTTTACATGAAATAAAACTTAGCAAAAGGAATAAAAATAAAAATTTCGGAAAATTCATCTTAGTAGGATTATTTTCCGAAATTAATACAATTTAATTTAATTATTATGGTTTTATAGGATTTATTCCTCCTTGTCCACCAGTGTCTTCTAGTGGTAAGCTGTCTCCTTCTTTTTGGGTAAGTAAATATTCGTTTTGAGTATTTATTTGCTCAATCGAGTTAATATTGTTTAAGCTCTCATTATTTAAATTATCATCACTAGAACAAGATACAAATGCTGCTAGTACAGCTATAATAAATAATTTATTCATTTTTTTACTTTTTAAAATTGACGTATAGTTTGCTGCTCGAGGTTATCTCGAATAAAATGACAGCTTGATTTTTGGATTATTTTTATCCAAAAATGTTTTTAGGGAAGTCAAGCGGGCTTCAACAGATTTTAGTTTTATACTTCCCTTGATAAAACTTCAAGTCTGTTTTGCGCCACTTTTTAAGAAGTAGTTTTGTACATTTGTTCCTATCGCGAAATCGAACAAGAACTAATTCTGAAGCAAAGTAAATGCGCTTCAACACCATTTATAGCAGATGATTCCGGTAATTCCGATAATGATTATTAATTCCGATGAATTCAAAAAATGAGTGTAACTATAGATGATTATATCCGTTCCATTAAAGAAGAAATCATAACTGCCAGACAGAATGATGTTAAAGGCTTCTTAGTAAAACCATCACCTGCACAATTGCGAAATTTATGTTTGCTTTTATTTGATGAAGGTTTAAATTCTAATGATAAAGTAATTTTTGAAAGCTTTTTTAGAGCTACTAAAGAGGATGATTTAAGGAAGAAAATCGAAAATATTGATATTGATAAATTCAGGCCTATTAAGAACTTGTTAGAAGGTTCAATTGGTAATCCAACTACAATCAATTTAGAGTTAACAGCAGTTTTGATTTCTTTAAAAAAAAGACCTTATAAAAATTTTAGTAAAGGACTAGAGCCAGAAAAAAGACTTGAAGTTTTAGATAAAGAGACATCATCTCAAACTTTTGATGAAAAATCAATTACTATAGTCCCGAAAAAAAATAATTTTAAAAAAAGGCTATATGGTGGTATTGGATTGGTTGCAATTTCCGTCTTTGGAATTATAAGCAATAATTATAATTCAAAAAAGGAACTTCAATGTATGCAATGGCAGATAGACCATTATGAGAAAGTAGATTGTGAAATGAAAAACGCATTAGGCGCAATGAGTATAAGTCAGGTTGAAGTTATGGATGAAAGCGTTATTGATTTAAAAAAGATTGAAGTTAGTCCTGAAACTACATTTTTCATCAAGAATAAAGCAGTAATCTATTATTGTAAAGTGAATGATTCTATTTTAGAATATTATAATGCTGCAGGTTTTCATCCTGTATTAGTAAAACCTTTGAAACCAATTACAAAGTATATTATAAAAAAATATATTAAATAGATGGTATTGAGGAAATCCTCAATTATATTAGACAATACCTATTTACATTTACAATCATTAGTAACTTTAACGCTATTTAAAAGGAGAAAGATTGTACTGTTTATAATTGTATTGCTAATTTACTTTTCAACTTACAGCCAAAAAGAAGAAAAATTTTATGAAGAAGGAAAGTTACATTTAGAAAAAGCATGCAAAGATTTTAAAAAAAGCAGCGGAATTAGGAAATAAAGATACACAAAATACAATTGAAGATTTTTGCAACTAATTTTCAGATGTTATAAATGAACATAATTTACAGAGTAGTTTTAGTCTTAATCTTTTTGAATAATATAAATTAAAAACGATGAATAAATCTTCATTTAAAATTCGAAAATCTAAACTCAAAAAAGAGTTAACGAACATGCATAAGGCTTATAAAGCCATTTCAAAACGAACAGCTTCTAGAGTTTTGGAAATGACTATTACAGACAATCTCTTAACTTTAGTGATTCCTGGTGCTAAATTAGAAGTCCCTTGTGAAACATACAGTACGGCAAAAGCTTCCATCGATTTCCTTTACTTTTTCGATATAATTAAAACATGGAATGATGTCGTAATAGAAATTAATTTCACAGATAATGAAATGCAAATTGGTAGTACAAAAATAAATATACAAACCACATTTTTTGAAAACGATTCTATTTTAAGAAGTATTAAATTACCTCTAAATTATACAGATTGGCACTTATTACAACTAGAACAAAAAGGCTACACCATCGAAGAACTAAGATTTAACAAACTAAATGGCGAAGTTGATAATGCAGAATACAGGCTAAAAAGAAACGTTAACGGTGTAAAAGATGTGCTTGGTATCTATGGCATTACTATTAAAGAAATTGAAGATTTAATTGATTCTAAAATAAAATTATAACCATTACCTCATTCATCGGCACAAAAACCGTCTTTAGCCCAAGTATTCCTAGAGCCGGTTCTTTGTTTGCTTCATAGCCTGCATTAAGCAAAGCCAAAAGGTTAATAACTATTTTTGAACAATTAGTACTATCTAAAATAATACTTGCTTAATTTTGCTGTACTATGAAATTGCGATTAGAACAAGTTTGAATAAGCAAAACCTTTTAATTAAAAAAGCGATTACATATGTGACCACTAGCAAATAAAGTCAACACATATGAAACTAAAAAGCATATACAATACAACCATATTAGAATTCTACATACCCGATATTTCTACAAATTTAGAAGTACCATTCTTTGATGTAGGAATAAGTGCAGGCTTCCCCTCACCTGCTGATGATTTTATTGAATTATCCATAGACCTCAACAAAACCTTAATCAAAAACAAAGACACTACATTCTTTGCAAAAGTTAAAGGCCATTCTATGAAAAACGCAGGAATAAACGATGGCGATTTACTAGTAATAGACAAAAGCTTAGAGCCCCAAAACAACAAAATAGCAGTTTGCCAAATTGATGGTGAATTCACAGTAAAAAGAATAAAAATAGAAGAAGATGTAGTTTGGTTAATAGCAGAAAACGAAGAATACAAACCCATAAAAGTCACACAAGAAAACGAACTAATGATATGGGGAATAGTAATCCACAGTATTAAATCTTTTTAGCAAGTTATGGATAGTTTTAATTTAATTATCAGTCATTTAGAAAAAATAAAATCAAATATAGCAGAAGATGAAGATTATAAATTAATTGAGCAAATAATCCAAATAGAATCAGCTAACTTTAATACATTTTCAAAGCTAGTTTATGATATATTCATTTTTTTCATAAGCAACATTAAGAGTTCTAATTATACATTTGAAGCTTATAAATCATGGTACATTAAGACCAAAGAACTTGAAATGTTTTGGGATGGTCGAGATAGTTATCTTTTACTTTGGGATATAAGTGCTGGAGTAAGAAAAACTCTTAAAGTAGAAAATTCAGACATAATCACTTATAAAATAATTGAAGAATTCTTAAATATAATTTCAAAAACTGACCACTAAACAATAAACACTGAACACTAAATTATGTTTGCCTTAATAGACTGCAACAATTTTTACGCCTCTTGCCAAAGAGTATTCGAACCCCATTTAAACGGAAAACCAGTAGTAATA
>JBLHNH010000096.1:0-9788 GCA_047622645.1 Flavobacterium sp. | reverse complement strand
AAAAACTAGTTTATGCTACTTTTTTAAAAGCAAAATCCTCTATTGTAGTAGATGCTGATGCTTTAAATATTTTAGCTAAAAATCAAGATTGGTTTAGTCAATTACCATCAAATTCAATTTTAACACCTCACCCAAAAGAATTTGATAGACTATTTGGAAATCATAGTTCAGAAAAAGAAAGAAGAACTTCAGCAACAATCAAAGCAAAAGAATTCAATTGTATACTAGTTTTAAAAGGACACAAAACGTTTATCACAAACGGAACGGATTCTTTCGAAAACACAACAGGCAATTCAGGCCTAGCAAAAGGAGGTTCTGGAGATGCTTTAACAGGAATGATTACTGCATTCTTAGCCCAAAATTATACTTCATTAGAAGCCAGTATTTTGGGAGTTTACCTTCATGGATTAGCAGCAGATATTACTTTAGAATCTCAAAGTGAAGAAAGTATGTTAATAACGGATGTTATTGAAAATATAGGATTTGCTTTTAAAAAAATTCAAGAATAAACTTCATATAAATTCAACACTATTTTTAGTAAACTGAAGTAATTTGCATAAATTGCACCTTAGAAATATTACACCCAAATGAACCAAATTCAATTCATAAAAACAATAGTAAACACTGTTGATAAAAACATAGAAGCCACTTTAAAATTACTTTCAGAAGATTGTACTATTCCTTTTATTTCGCGTTACCGAAAAGATGCAACCGGAAATTTAGATGAGGTTCAAATCGAAAATATTGCCAAACTTTCCAAGCAATATGATGATATCGTAAAACGAAAAGATTCAATTCTAAAAACAATTGACGAACAAGGACAATTAACTTCTGAATTAAAATCCAAAATCCAAAACAGTTTCGATTTACAAGAAGTTGAAGATTTGTATTTGCCATATAAAAAAAAGAAAAAAACCAAAGCAGACGTAGCTCGTGAAAACGGATTAGAACCTTTGGCAAAAATCATAATGGCTCAAAACAAAGATGAAATTAACTTTGAAGCATCAAAATATATTTCTAAAAATGTTGTAAATGAAGAAGATGTTTTGCAAGGAGCAAGAGACATTATTGCCGAATGGATTAACGAAAATGCTTTTGTAAGAAAGAATCTTCGTCGATTGTTTCAAAGAAATGCTACAGTAACAACAAAAGTCGTTAAGAAGAAAGCTGAAGACGAAGATGCACAAAAATTTAAACAATATTTTGATTGGTCAGAACCCATTTCAAAAGCACCGTCGCATCGTTTATTAGCGATGATGCGAGCAGGAAATGAAGGTTACATCAAGCTAAAAGTTGCCGTAGATAACGAAGAAGCCATAGCTTTTATTGAAGAAAACACCTTAAAAGGAAGAAATGAATCCACAGAACAAGTCAAAATAGCCATCAAAGACAGTTACAAACGCTTATTAGAACCAGCAATTTCAAACGAAACTTTGCAAGAAGCCAAAGCTAAAGCTGATGAAAAAGCCATAGACGTTTTCGCTGGAAATTTAGGGCAATTATTATTAGCACCACCTTTAGGAGAAAAACGAATTTTAGCCATCGATCCAGGTTTCAGAAGTGGTTGTAAAATTGTTTGTTTGGATGAAAAAGGAGATTTGTTATACAATGAAACTATTTATCCACACGCACCACAAAACGAATCAGGAATGGCGATGAAGAAAATCCGTTCCATGGTAAACGCTTATAATATTGAAGCCATTTCTATCGGAAACGGAACAGCAAGTCGAGAAACCGAATTTTTCATCAAAAAAATCGCTTTTGATAAGCCTCTTCAGGTGTTTGTCGTTTCAGAAGCAGGTGCATCGGTTTATTCAGCTTCAAAAATTGCTCGTGAAGAATTTCCAACGTATGATGTAACGGTTCGTGGTTCAGTTTCTATCGGAAGAAGATTATCAGACCCATTAGCAGAATTGGTAAAAATCGATGCAAAATCTATTGGAGTTGGACAATACCAACATGATGTAGATCAAACTAAGTTAAAAGAAGAATTAGATACAGTTGTAGTTCGTTGTGTGAATTCGGTTGGAATAAACATCAACACAGCCAGCAAATCATTATTAAGCTACGTTTCCGGAATTGGAGAAAAAATGGCCGAAAACATAATAGCTTACCGTTCAGAAAATGGACCATTTGAAGACCGAAAGCAAATCAAAAAAGTACCAAGATTAGGAGAAAAAGCTTATCAACAAGCCGCAGCTTTTATTAGAATAAAAGATGGAAAAAATCCTTTAGACAATTCAGCTGTTCATCCAGAAGCTTATAAAATTGTCGAGAAAATGGCAAAAGATTTAAAAATTTCTGTAGAAGATTTAATCGGAAATAAAGAAAAAATCAGTCAAATAAAACTAGAAAATTACATCACAGACGAAATTGGAATTCTAGGACTAAAAGACATCGTAAAAGAATTAGAAAAACCAGGTTTAGATCCAAGAAAATCGGCCAAAGTATTCGAATTTGATCCAAACGTAAAAACCATGAACAATTTAAGAGTTGGAATGATTTTACCTGGAATTGTCAACAACATTACAGCTTTCGGTTGTTTTGTAGATGTTGGAATCAAAGAAAGTGGTTTAGTTCACATTTCGCAATTAAAAGAAGGTTTTGTGTCTGATGTAAACGAAGTTGTAAAACTACACCAACACGTGCAAGTAAAAGTCGTTGAGGTTGATGAAGCACGGAAACGAATTCAATTGACGATGATATTGTAAAACACAAAAAATCCCAAACTCCAACTTATAAAAATTGGAATTTGGGATTTTATTTTGGGATTTAAAAAAAAAATTACTCTTTTGTAGTAGTTTCGTCTTTTTTAGAATCTTTGGTTTCTTCTTCTTCTTTCATGGCGTTTTTAAACTCTTTAACACCACCACCAAGACCTTTCATTAATTCAGGAATTTTTTTACCACCAAAAAGTAATAAAAGGACAACCACAACTAAGATTATTTGTGGAGCACCAATTACACCTAAAAATATAGATAATGTATTCATTTTTTCAAAATTTAATACTGCAAAGATAAAAAGAAAATAACAAATGCTACTTTTTTAACGAATAATTATCCATAAGCTAATCTCTTAACAAAGCATAATTCTTATATTTGTAAAACAAACGGTTAAAAAATGTCCAAAAAAAGAATCAAAAGACAATTATTAAAAAATAAATTATTCAACAAACGAAGACTTGTAATTCTTAACGAAGACACGTTTGAAGAAACTTTTTCATTAAAATTAAACTTAATGAACGTCTTTGTTGGGGCAACACTTTCTGCTATATTTTTAATCTCCATAACAACCTACATAATTGCATTTACACCACTTCGCGAATATATCCCTGGGTATGCGTCAACCAAATTAAAACAAGACGCTATTGTTTTAGCCATTAAATCAGATTCCCTTCAAAACAATGTAGAATTAAACAATAAATACATTGCTTCTATAAAAAAAGTATTAATTGGGGAACTTGAATATGCAGAATTGAACAAAGATTCTCTTCAAAACAATAACATTGTTAAACCAGAAGATTTTGATGTAAAGACAACAAAAGAAGAACAAGAATTAAGAGATCAAGTAGCTAAAGAAGACAAATACAATGTGTTTGATAACGCAAAAGCAAAAATCAATTTTGTATTATTTTCACCAACAAACGGAAAAATTATAAAAAACTACAATCCAGTTGCTAAAAACTACGGAATCGAAATTGCCGTTGCCAAAGAAACCCCAATTAAAGCCGTCGCTTCTGGAACAATTTTGTTTGCCGATTGGACACCTACAACAGGTTATGTAGTGATTATTAAACACAAAGATGAATTAATTTCTGTATATAAAAACATATCTTTTTTAACAAAAGCCGTGCGAGATAATGTGCGTTCTGGAGAAGTTATTGGTCAAGCAGGAAGCAACGAATTTCAAAACAATAGTGGTAACTTTTACTTCGAACTTTGGAAAGAAGGTTTCCCAATAAACCCAACACAATTCATTAATTTTCAATAATGTTTTTAGAAGCTATTTCCAGCTATCCACTAAATCTTTTTATACCTAACAGGTTTCAAAACCTGTTAGGTATAAAAAGGATGCCGTTCCTATCTGGGCTAATTTATAAACTATGAGTATAAAAAGTTTCGCAGCTAAATTATTTGCCAAAAGCATAGATTCACAAACGCAAAAATGGGCTTCAAATCCAATTGAAACCCAACAAAAAGTTTTTTTAGATTTAATGCAACAAGCTTCCGAAACCGAATTCGGAAAAGACCATAATTTTTCAACTATAAAATTGCATCGCGACTTTGTAAACAAAGTTCCAGTAAGAGATTACGAAGGTTTAAAAAATTATGTAGAGAAAGTTGTAAATGGAGAACCAGATATTCTTTGGAAAGGAAAACCGCTATATTTTGCCAAAACATCAGGAACAACTTCTGGAGCCAAATACATTCCATTGACAAAAGAATCAATACCTTTTCACATTAAAGCGGCTAGAAATGCAATTTTAAGCTACATTCATGAAACAGGAAAAGCCGATTTTGTAGACGGAAAAATGATTTTCTTACAAGGAAGTCCAACTTTAGAAGACAAAAACGGAATAAAATTAGGTCGTTTATCCGGAATTGTAGCTCATTTTGTTCCAGCCTATTTGCAAAAAAACAGAATGCCTAGTTGGGAAACCAATTGCATAGAAGATTGGGAAACCAAAGTAAATGCAATTGTAGAAGAAACAATAAACGAAGACATGGCAGTCATTTCAGGAATTCCATCTTGGGTGCAAATGTATTTTGAAAAACTTAAAGAAAAAGCAAACAAACCTGTTGGAGAAATTTTCAAAAACTTTAATTTATTCATTTATGGAGGCGTAAATTACGAACCATATAGAGCAAAATTCGAAAATTTAATCGGTCGAAAAGTAGATACAATTGAATTATTTCCAGCTTCTGAAGGATTTTTTGCTTACCAAGATTCACAAACAGAAAAAGGAATGCTTTTGTTATTAAATTCTGGTATTTTCTATGAATTTATAAAAGACAATGAATTTCATACAGAAAAACCTAAAAGGTATACTATTGGAGAAGTCGAATTAGGGATCAATTACGTTTTAATAATTTCCACAAACGCAGGACTTTGGGCATATAATATTGGCGATACGGTTCAATTTACGAGTTTAAAACCCTATAGAATAATAGTTTCAGGAAGAATTAAACATTTCATTTCAGCATTTGGAGAGCACGTAATTGCCAAAGAAGTCGAAAGTGCTTTG
Organism: Flavobacterium sp.; assembly: GCA_047622645.1. Taxonomy (GTDB): domain Bacteria; phylum Bacteroidota; class Bacteroidia; order Flavobacteriales; family Flavobacteriaceae; genus Flavobacterium. The sequence goes on along the minus strand of JBLHNH010000096.1, from coordinate 4,543 downwards.
CAAGAAGCCACAGAAAATACAGAAGTTCGTGTTAATGAATTCACCGTTGCACCACAAATCAACCCAACTTCTGGTTTACCTTATCACGAATGGTTTATAGAATTTCAAAACGAACCCAATAATTTAGAAGAATTTGCGTTAAAAGTCGATAATGCTATGCGAAAGCAAAATGCCTATTATGATGATTTAATTGTAGGTAAAGTTTTGAGAACATTAGTTGTTTCAAAAGTACCTAAAAACGGTTTTCAAGAGTATATGAAATCCATTGGAAAACTTGGTGGACAAAACAAGTTACCAAGACTTAGTGATAATAGAGAAATTGCGGATAAGCTTCAAAGAGAATAGAAAAAAGATGAAAGAACAAAGACTACTATTTTTACTTTTACTAACCACACTTTCCCTTTCAGCACAAGTAAAAGGAGTTGTTTTGGATAGTATTTCAGGTAAACCGATTGCTTATGTTAATATTTGGGTAGAAAATGAAAACATTGGAACAACTTCAGAAGAAAATGGTATATTTTTATTAGAGATAAAAGAAGAAAAGAACATTGTTTTTTCAGCTTTAGGTTATGAAACTAAAATTTTAAAATCATCTGAAATTGAAAAAGTTAACCTTTATCCAAAAGTTTATGAAATGCCCGAAGTTGTTTTAGAAATTCCTAAAAACAACGAAGAAATTGAAGTTGGTAATTATGAATCAAGTGGTTTTCGTTGGCATTTGAATTATAATTTTAGTGCTATATATTTTAAACCAACCGAAGAAACCGAAAAACACCCTTATCTAAAAGAAATTAAATTTCATACTATTTCAAAAATAAAAAGCTCAAAAATTAGAATAAGAATTGTTGAATGTAATTCAGATTTATCAATAGGTAAAGATATTATTGATGAAGAAATATTGGTTGATATAAAGAAAGGAAATAAAAAAAACATAAAAGATGTTTCATCATTAAATATAAAAATTCCAGAAAAGGGATTTTATATAGTTTTAGAAAAACTCCTAATAGAAGAAAATAAATATTCTTTTAAAGTAAATTACAAAAACCAATCTGGACAAAACAATAACTACAGGACCTTTACTTATCAGCCTAATTTTGCATATTTACCTTCTGAAGACAACAATATTTTATACGCAAATAACACTTTAAATTGGACAAAACATGATAAAGTAAAAATAAAAAACCCAAAAAGTTACGAGAATTTATTAATGCGAAAATACCATGATAAATATTTAGTTCCTTCTTTAGAAATCACATTAACCAATTAATATGAAGCAATTATTTCTTTTATTACTAACCACACTTTCCCTTTCAGCCCAAATAAAAGGAGTTGTTTTGGATAGTATTTCTGGTAAACCAATTCCTTATGTTGGAGTATTTTCTTCAAAACCAGAATTTAATTTTTCTACGGATAAAAAAGGAAAGTTTAAAGCAGATAATTTTACCAAACAAGATACGTTATGGTTTTTTACAACGGGTTATGAAGAAAAGAAAATTACTGTTGAAGATTTAAGTAAAAAAATCCTTTTAAAACCAATTTTAAATAATCAAGAAAAAGAAAATATTGATATGTATAATCAAAAAAAACAATGGATAGATTTTCAAACTAATAATACTTCTTCTTTCAAAACTACATCTTCTTCATCAACAATTTTAAAAGCTTATTTTATAGAAGGTATTAACTCTTCTAATAAAAACATTATACTAGATAAATTGAGTTTTAAGGCAGTAAACCTTACCCAAAAAGAAAATATTTTTAAAATTCGCTTTTTTAAAGCAGATTCGCTTAAAAAAGTAGGAGAAGAAATTTTAACAGAATCTATAATTGTCAAAATGGAAACTTCAGAAAAAAGAGAACCTAATACTATTTATCACTTCAATGCATTAAAAGAAATTGACTTTTTGGATAAAGAAATTCAAATTCCTGAAGAAGGTTTTTTCATAGCACTAGAATCAATAAATATTAAACAAAATCAATATAATGTTTTTTTTAATGAAACGAATAATATTCTGATTTCACCTTCTATTAATGCTACAAATGTTGTAGCAAACGTTTACTCTTATGTTAAAGGAAAATGGAGGAAGATTGAAAAAACAAATTATTTTCCAGACTTTAAAATTTCAATTGCAACGACTAAAAACTAAAAACCATATATTTGCGGGTTAGAAAAATTGAATATGAAAGAAATTAAAAACATATCACGTACAAGAGCACAAGAATCATCAGCTGCCATTGAACGTTTATACATAAGCATGCGTCACCTTTTTAATAGAGGTTTTTACAAACCAATGGGTATTTCAGGAGAAACTTTGCGTGAAGCATTATTGTCATTACGTCCAGAAATTTATGGAAGTATAGCAGAAGAAAAAGTAGAATTAAGTGGCTTATTATATGTTATCGAAAGACTTCCTGTGGGAATAGAGCAATGTCGTTTTATAAACTTAACTTCGGATGAAGGCTATTCAAATTCGCATTTTAAACCAATTGTTCCTCCAAAAAGAAGAAGAAATTGCTACAGAATTGACGACGAACAAATGAATGTAGAAATTACACGTGGTCGTTCTGATATTTATGATATTTTAACGCATTTGACGTTTATTTTTATCGAATCACATAAAATAAAAACCCGTGTATTAATAGACGAAGTTGGAGAAGTAACTCGCGACTGGCAAAAATTAGAACAACTAGTACATCAAAATAAAAAATTGACTGTAATTGAAAGAGAAAAAGCTATTTCACATATTTCAAGTGTTTTAGGAAGAACATTTGCTGAAGTACAGTCTATTTATCCCGATTTTTCTACACCAGAAGCACCAGAACGTTTTTTACACATTGTTTATTGGTTAGGAAAATTAGCTATTGAAGAAGTGGTTTTAAATAACAAAAGAACTATAACGTTTAGTCCGATTCTAAGAGAACGATTAGGACATCATATTTATGGAGAAATTTGGGCAAATAGTATTAAAGAAGTTTTAAAGAAAAACAATTTAATTGAAAGACCTATTCATGTCATAAGTGCTAATATGCACAGTGTGATGAACTCTATTTTTGCAGAACCAGTTATTGGAAAAAAATATAAAGGCGCTAATGAATTTCAGATTTTTGAAGATTTAAGTAGTTCTAATAATAAAGATTTACGTAAAAAAGTTGAAGATTTTGCGCTTAAAAATGGTATGATTTCATTACCAGATACATCAGGAACAAATATTGATGTTCAAATTTTTGATACAGCACAAATAGATTTTAAAAATTCAGCTTTTCCATCAGCTTCATTTGAAAAAGAGAAACCTGTTTTAATCGTAATGGATTATGCTTTTGGAGAACAAGCTTTTGAAACAATTGATGAGTTATTAAAGCCTTATAAAGTTGATGAAACAAAAATATTTTTAAATGTTGAATCTGTTTCCATAATGGGAAAAGCAGGAATTCTTGAAGGAGGAAAAGGTGATATAATGATTCCTCGTGCTCATATTAACGAAGGAACAGCAGATAATTATCCGTTTGAAAATGAATTAACCAAAGAAATGTTTGAAGGAAATGGAATATCTGTTTTTGGCGGACCAATGGTTACTGTTTTAGGAACATCACTTCAGAATAGAGATTTATTAAAATTCTTCCACGAATCTACTTGGGAAGCTATTGGACTAGAAATGGAAGGTGCTTACTATCAAAAAGCGATTCAATCAGCCTCAAAAATTAGAAAAAGTATAAATCCCAATGTAAAAGTTAGATATGCTTATTACGCATCAGATAATCCCTTAGAAACAGGAAGCACGCTAGCTTCAGGTGGCTTAGGTACAACAGGCGTTAAACCAACATATTTAATTACAATAAAAATCTTAGAACAAATCTTTAACACTAAATAATTAACATGAGTACAAATTCTCAAGACCAAGAAATAGATTTAGGTCAGTTGTCAAAAAAAATAGGTAATTTCTTTCAAACACTTATTGATTCTTTTTTTGAATTTATATTATTCTTAAAAAGAAATATTATCATAATTGCAGCACTTTTTATACTTGGGGTTGTTTTAGGATATTTTTTGGATAAAAAAACAAAAGTTTATGATCATGAAATAGTTGTTTTGCCAAATTTTGGTAGTGTTGATTATTTATATTCAAAGATAAATCTGATAAACTCAAAGATAAAAGAAGGAGATACAGTTTTCTTAAAGTCAATAGGTATCAAAGAACCCAAAAAATTAGATTTAGTTGAAGTAGAACCTATTATTGATGTATATAGATTTGTTGAACAAAGAGAATCAAATTTTGACTTAATTAGATTAATGGCTGAAGATGGTGATCTAGATAAAATTATTGAAGATAAAATTACTTCTAAAAATTATCCTTTTCATTTAATTTTAATTAAAACTCAAAAGAAATTTAAAAAGGATGAATTTATTGATCCAATAATGAGCTATTTGGAAAGCTCAGAATATTTTTCAGTTGTTCAAAAAGAAATGTTTCAAAGTTTGAAAACGGAGATAGCATCAAACGAACAAACCATTATACAAATAAATAACATCTTAAATGAATTTAACAAC
>JBLHNH010000095.1:0-9854 GCA_047622645.1 Flavobacterium sp. | reverse complement strand
TCATTTACCACTGCTACTGAAGCATTTGAAGCTTGCCATAGTTTTTCGTATTTTTTGTGACCTATAAATGTTATTTCGTTTTCTTTGGCAGTTTCAATTTGTTCTGGTGCTGTAAGCGTTAGATTTGAATTTCCAACGATTATTCCTTTTAATACATCATTGATTTCTGATAAGGAAATAGATTTCATTTTAGTTTTTTTTGATTATTTAATAATCAAAAGTAATGAAATTAAAATAAATTAAAAAGGTTTTGATTTTTATTAAAATATTGTAAATTAAAGGAGTAGTTTTTGTTAGGTATGTAGGCTTAAAAATATTGTGTAATTGCTGGTAATATAGTAGAATTAAAATCAATGTTAGGCACAAATTCTTTTTCACCAATATTTAACAGTTATGCAAATAAAAATTCAAAATAGTCATTTACCAAGTTTTCAAAAAAACGCATCAAATTGAAACATTTTTTTTATTAAATATTATTGGAATATAAAGAACAAAGTAAATATTGGATAGCTTCTCGGAGATTAGGAAAATAGTTAAGAAGAGCTATATTCTAAAATAGAAATACAATAATTAATACTAGTAAAAACTTTTTTATTCCATGATTTGGGATTGGTCAACTTTTAGAAAAGGAGAAAGCCTGTTAGATTTTACAATTATTCTTTTATATTTGTTTTGGTCAGTGCATAATCATTTTTTTTACTTACTGCAAAACGTCATATTTCATTATGAATAACCAATAAAAACAAGTGTAAAAATCTTTAGAAAAAACATTAAATAAAGTTAATTTAAAATTATGGTACTAATAATTGGAGCAGGCTTATCTGGACTATTAACAGGTTATCGTCTAAAGAAAGAAGGTATTCCATTTAAAATTCTAGAGGCTAGGAATAGAGTTGGCGGTAGAATAAATACCGTAAATGGAAAAAACAATACACCTATTGAAATGGGTGCAACATGGTTTACTAAGCAACATAAACAGCTAATAGCACTTTTAGATGAGTTAGAGATTGATTACTTTAACCAACAAATGGGTAGTAATGTATTCTTTCAACCCTCATATAATGCACCAATACAATCTATACAAATTCCTAGTCAAGAACCTAGTTACAGAATATCAGGAGGCACTTCTAACCTAATAAACAAATTGTTACAAAAATTAGATAAAGACGATGTCTTATTGAATCAATCTGTAAAGGACATAAAATTCCATAAAAATTCTGTTCAAGTAATTACGAAAGAAATCTTTGAAGGCAAAATGGTTGTATTAGCTATCCCACCTAAATTGTGGTCAAAAAAAATAGTATTTGAGCCTCATTTACCACAAAATTTAATGGATGTTGCCAAACAAACTCATACTTGGATGGAAGATTCTATTAAGGTTGCTTTGACTTATGATTTACCCTTTTGGGAACAAGAAAACTTGGCTGGAACTTTTTACAGTAATGCAGGACCTGTTACCGAATTATACGATCATTGTAATCATAAAAGAACGAAATACGCACTCTGTGGTTTTATTAATTCATCCTTTAAAAACCTAACTTATACAGAAAGACGTATTAGTGTAATTAATCAAATTAAAAATGCCTTTGGAGAGAAGGCTGAAGAATTTATTGATTACGAGGAATGTGTCTGGAGCAAAGAAGAAAATACTTTTGAAACTTCTGATATCTTTATTTATCCTCATCAAAATAATGGAAATCCAATGTTTAGTAAAACCTTTTTTAATGATAAATTGTTCATTTCAAGTTCTGAATCAGCTTTAGAATTTCCCGGATACATGGAAGGTGCAGTATATTCAGCAAATGTAACTGCCGAAAAAATAACGAAAGCAAAACAAAGTGTATAGTTAATAGCTCGTTCTATTTTTACTCGGAAAACCCGTATGATTTCACTCTGTTTATTTCTCTTTTACTAACTTAGTTCTTGACAAGACAACCTAACCATTTAAGATTACGTTAGTTGTCATTTAACTAAAAAAAAGTCATATAAAACAATATAAAAAATCTAAAAACAAGTTAATAAACACCAAAAATAAGTTCTTTTAGAAAATAAGTTGGCGAATTTAAAGTCATTAAACCTATACGGAATAAGGATTTTGAAAAATTAATTAAAATAAACGAACAGCAAATAACAGTTTTCTTTAAACTTATGGGCTTGGTCTACTTTTGAAAACGCTGTCGGACTTTCAAATTATTGTTTTATATTTGCTTTGCATAATATTTAATTAAAAACAACTGAAATATATACATAAAAAGTTAGTTTTCATTATTTTATAAAACAATTGAATTTATAATGATATTTAAAAATAGATTACGAATAAGTCTGAGTTTAGGATTCTGCATTTTAATTCATTTTTTAGGTATAGCCAAAATTAATGAAAACAAGGAGCTCATAGAGAAAGTTGGAGTTATAGATAGCTTGTATTCTAAAACACTTAATGAATACGGTGAAATTTATATTCAGTTACCAGACAACTACAAAGCAGAAAGCAATAAGAAATATCCAGTGTTTTATATATTAGATGGAGAAGTGTTTTTGCCCAAAGTTACTAATGCCCAAAGTTTTTATAGCGGTGGTTTTACTCCAGAAATGGTTCTTGTTGGTATTTCAAACGCAAATCACCGAACAAGAGACTTGACAACATCGAAAATAACCGAGGAATATGGAGTTCCATTTAATGAAGAAAATGGAGATGCAGATAATTTTATTAAATTTTTAGAAATAGAATTAATTCCTTTTATTGAAAACAAGTATTCTGTCACGAATTTTAGAACATTAATAGGTCATTCATATAAAGGTTTATTCACAGTTTATACTCTAAATAACCATCTACAATTATTTTCTAATTATTTAGCTATTGACCCTGGTTTAGATTGGGATGATCAAAAGTTGCTGACAGAATCAAAAGACAAATTATCGAATAATGACTTTAAAGTAAAAAGGTTATTTATGTCTTTGAACGGACAATTACATATGGCAAATCCAAAAGTTGATTTGAACAATGTTTTGAAAGAGACATCGGAATTTACATTATTTGCTAGATCTAATATTGCATTTTCAGATGCAGTAAAGCAAAATAAGAAAGATGATTTGGCTTTTAAATGGAAATTTTACCCTAGAGATTTAAATGGCACCATTTCATTTCCGTCTATTATGGATGGTTTAATATTTGATTTTGAGTGGTATCAAATGGAGAATACTGACAAATTTAATTCGTTCACAACATCAAAAGAAGAATTGTACAACATAGTAAATTCTCGAGATAAAAAGCTTAAGTATCACTTCGGTTATTCAGTTCCACCTTACCCAGAAGACCTGCTCAATGCGCTTGGATTTATGAGCTTAGAAATGGAGCAATTAGAAAAGGCTAAAATGTACTTTGAGTTCTGTATTAAATTTTTTCCAAAAAGTACAAATTCCTTCAATTCTATGGCTGACTATTATGAAAGAAATGGCGACAATGATAATGCTTAAAAATTTGTGACTAAAGCTTACGAAATAAGTAATAATGATTACTCTAAAGAAAGAATTGAAATGCTTAAAAATAGTAATAGAGACTAATAATGTATAAAAATAAAAGCTTTGATGTTTGTGAGTCCAAGGATTATATTTCGATTCAACTTTCTTTAGCTTGACAGGCTTGTAGTCCAAAATCGACTACTATTCTTATACCAGAGTGTATATGAATGTTAAAAACAAACACATATTAGAAATTACCTTTTAAAATAACATTATTATGGACATTCAGGATGAAACCAAGGAAAAACTCATAACCAAGTTAAATGAAATACTTTCTGTCCAAAATGAAGAAAAGGAAAAACGTGCGGCTGAATTAATCATTGCCAACAAAGAACTTCTCTTTCAAAATGAAGAAAAAGAAAAGCGTTCAGCCGAATTAATCATTGCCAACAAAGAACTTCTTTTTCAAAATGAAGAAAAAGAAAAACGTGCAGCAGAATTAGCTATTGCCAATAAGGAGCTTGCTTTTCAAAATGAAGAAAAAGAAAAACGTGCAGAAGAATTAGCTATTGCCAATAAGGAATTAGCTTTTCAAAATGAAGAGAAAGAAAATCGCGCAACAGAACTGGTGGAAATCAACGAAAAGTTAAGAGAATCAGAAGTATCGCTAATCAAATCCAACGAGACCTTTTTAAAGTTGTTCGATCACAATCCTTCATCTATGGGTATTCGTAGGATTAGCGACAGCGTGATGGTTAATGTAAATGCCACTTTTTTAGAATTGTTTGGCTTTGCGAATAAAGAGGAAGTCATTGGAAAAACTACGACTGAATTAAAATTCTTTTCGGATCAGGAAAAATACAGGGTTGACAACATTATCAACCAGACGGGCGAAGCTATAAGAGACTTTGAAGTTCAGTTACAAAACAAACAAGGTGGTCCAATTTGGATATCCGCATCGTTAATGAAACTGGACATTGACAACGAGCCATGCCTACTAACAGTTAGTGTCGACATCACTCAACGTAAAAAAGCAGAAGAAGAATTAAAAAAAGGAAACGCAGCTTTGACTGTTTCTAATGCGGCGCTAAGAGAGTCGGAACTATCATTGGTCAAATCTAACGATACCTTTTCTAAATTATTTGATAATAATCCTTGTGGAATATCTATATGCAGTAAAGAAGGCCGAAAATATATTAATGTAAATGATGCCTTTTTGAAATTGTATGGGTTTTCAACTAAAGAGGAAGTTATTGGAAAAACTGGCGTTGAGTTAGGTCTGGTAGCCAAGACTGATAGTAATAAAGTCGACGAAATTGCTTTTAACAATACGTTTTCAAATGATTTAGAAATACTAATACAAGCCAAAAACGGAAAAAAATTATGTGTTTCGGCTTCACTGCTGAATATAGAAATAGATAATTCGCCTTGTATTGTTGTAGTTTCGATAGATATTACCGAGCGGAAAAAAGCCGAAGAGAAATTAAAGACAATGAACCAGTTGCTGGTCTATGAAAACAAGGAGAAAGAAGATCGTGCAGCTGAGTTAATCACTGCCAATAATGAACTTTTATTCCAAAGCGAAGAAAAGATAAAACGCGCTGCAGAATTAATTGTTGCCAAAGAAAAAGCTGAACTTTATCTAGACATGGCCGGAAGCGCTTTTGTCTCTCTAGATCAAAAGGGCAATATTCTCTTAGTAAATCAGAAGTGTTTGGACCTCTTGAAGTATGGTACAAGTGAAGAATTAAAAGGTAAAAACTGGTTTGACACTTGTATTCCTCCTGAAAATAACGAGCTGTTTAAACAAGCCTTCTTTGAAGTTATGAAAGGTGAGATGGAAAGTTCGGAGTACTACGAAAATGAAGTTGTTACAAAATCAGGCAATAGAAGAGTAATTTACTGGAATAATTCTCTAATCAAAGACAAAAACGGTCAAATTATAGAATTATTTTGTTCAGGAATTGATATCACCGAGCGAAAGCATTCGGAAGAAGCATTGATTAAAATTAAAGATGAGTTTCTTTTGTTAGCAGAGTCAATGCCTCAAACTGTTTGGATTACACTTCCTGACGGAATGAATATTTATTTTAACCAACAATGGGTCAATTATACAGGTTTAACACTGGAAGAAAGTTACGGCAATGGGTGGATTAAGCCTTTCCATCCTGACGATCAGAAAAGTGCATGGAATGCTTGGCAGAATGCTGTTACAAAAAATGTTGAGTATTCTCTTGAGTGTCGTCTACGTAGAAATGACGGTGAATATTTTTGGTGGTTAGTTCGTGGAGTACCAGTTTTGGACAAAAAAGGAAATATCATTAAGTGGTTTGGGACATGTACAGATATACATAACTTCAAAGAAACAGAGATCGAATTATTTAAGGCAAAAGAAAAAGCCGAAGAAGCAGACCGATTAAAATCTGCTTTTCTAGCGAATATGAGCCACGAGATACGTACTCCAATGAATGGTATTCTAGGGTTTGCCGATTTATTGAAAGAACCTAGGCTAACGAGAGAAATACAGCAAGAATATATATCAATTATAGAGAAAAGTGGTGTTCGAATGCTTAATATTATTAATGATATAATCGATATTTCAAAAATAGAAGCTGGACTAATGGAGATTAATATACAGGAAGCGAATATTAATAAGCAAATCGATTTTATCCAAACTTTCTTTATGCCTCAAGTTGAAGAAAAAGGGTTGCATTTTGTAGTTAAAAAAACTTTATCTGAAAAAGAATCGTTCATAAAGTCCGACAGTGAAAAAATCTATTCGATACTTACCAACCTAGTAAAAAATGCAATTAAATTTACTGAGCAAGGAACAATAGAGTTGGGATATACTTTAAAAACAGAAAATGAGTTAACAGAACTAGAGTTTTACGTAAAAGATATGGGTATTGGTATACGCAAAGACTTACAAAAAGCTGTATTTGAGCGTTTTATTCAAGCTCATGTGTCAAATAAAGTAACTAGTCAGGGAACAGGTTTGGGTTTGTCTATTTCTAAAGCGTATGTAGAAATGCTTGGAGGAAAAATGTGGGTAGAAAGTAAAGAAGGGGAAGGTTCAATATTTTATTTTACTATTCCATATCACGCTGAGCTAGAAGAAAAAACAGATCTAAATAAAGATAGTTGGTCTGAAAAATTAAGTTGTGAGGTTAGTCCTAGTATTATGGGTCTCAAAATATTAGCTGCAGAGGACGATAAAATATCGAGAATGTTGATATTAGCTATATTAAAAGGAAATACTAAAGAACTATTAGAAGCAGTAACTGGTATAGAAGCTGTAGATATCTGCCGTAATAATCCTGATATTGATTTAATTCTGATGGATATGCAAATGCCTGGGCTGAATGGATATGAAGCAACACAACAAATTCGACAATTTAACAAAGACGTCATTATTATAGCACAGTCAGCTTTCGGTCTATCTGAAGATAGAGAAAAGACAATAATAGCAGGTTGCAACGATTATATTTCAAAACCCATTAACAAAACAGAATTACTTGCATTAATACATAAGTATTTTTAATAAAGAATGTAGTGATTGTCAATTAAAAAAACAGAAATCAAATCTCATATTTATAACAATGTATAAAATAATAGCCGGTTATTTAGTGTAATTTTGACTTGTAGCTCATTTCGATATCTTTACAATTTGATAGTAGAATATTATGCAGGCAGCTACTATTCTTATATTAACAGTTGTCAATTAAAAGTAGAATTAGAAAAACACTAATTTAAACGCTTTTTATAATCATTTTAAAGCCTTTGTAGTTGAAGGCGATTGGATTGGTTAACTTGCACAATAAAAGGAATTTTAAGCATGAGTAATGTTTACATAGGAAAAAATTAAAATGAAAACTAAGTCAAGGATAGCATCAATAGTAAAAGCGACTAGTCTAGACCTTTCTATTAATGGTATACAAAGTTTTGATTTATCTGAATTAATCCTGCCAACGGGTCTAGAGTTTCGACTACCAACCAATTTAAGATTGGGCCATCTGGTAGAAAAAATTGTTTCTGAATTAATTAAATCATCTACTAACTACAAAGTACTGTATGAAAATATTCAGGTAATTGAAGATAAAAAAACCATAGGTGAAATTGATTTTATTATTGAAGATGAAAAGACAAAGCAGGTAATTCATTTGGAGTTAGCTTATAAATTTTATCTATTTGACCCAAATATTTCTACAGAACCACTAAATAATTGGATTGGACCAAATAGGAATGATTCTTTGATAGAGAAATTAGAAAAATTAAAAACAAAACAATTTCCTTTACTACACCACAAACTGGTTAAATCACAGTTTAATACTATAGAAATTGACAACGTTTCTCAAGCACTATGTCTATTAGTTTCCCTTTATATTCCTTATGAATACAAAGCAATTTTTAACCCTATTTATGAAAAAGCCATAAAAGGCTACTATGTAAAGATGGAAACATTTATTAGCCAAGATAATCTAGCCAAAACCTACTACATACCTTCAAAAAAAGAATGGGGAATTGACCCATCTCAAAATGAAAACTGGACAGACTTTAAGGGTGTAGAAAAACAGATTAATAACAGTATTGCAGAAAAACAAGCGCTATTATGTTGGCAAAAACATAAAGAGACATATTTAACTTTTTTTATTGTTTGGTGGTAAATTTAATTAAAATGCTTAAGGATAATTACAAAGAGTAGCATTGGATAAGAGAAAGTATATAAGTTGTTTATGTAGAATCTAGAGCCATAAATAAAGATTTTAGGTAAGCTAAAAGAGAGGTGCTTTAAAAAATCAAATGATTTTTACGCAAAATCTTCAAAACAATCGCTTTATTTTTTTACAGAAGTACATAATAGATTTAAAACTAAAATTGATAAAATAACTTCATCCTCACCAAAAGAAAAATTCCATATTTTTAACTTCACTTTAGTATCTGTCATTATATAAAAAAATTCAGAAGTAACTATTCCTTTTAATTGGTGTTTAATTCCTAATTTTAATAAAGATGAGGTAGTCGAATTAGAAACAACTTACCATTAGATTATATTTTGTGATTTAAAGGCAATAGTACAATATTTAAAAATTGGTAAAACTTCTTAATGAGAATTGAAAAAAATGTGCCTTTTTATGATCTTATATATTTTTCAATAGGGTTTATGATAAAAAGGAAGTTGATATAGTTTAATTCAATTATGTAAAAGAAATCTATATAAATTAGTCGTGGGTTGTATTACAATAAAAACATGGGCTATATTTTAAATAAAAAATCCCTAAAACAATGATTAACAGTATATTTAGGGATTTTTATAAGTGACCTCGACTGGATTCAAACCAGTAACCTTCTCAGCCGTAATGAGATGCGCTATTCAGTTGCGCCACGAGGCCTATTTTGTGGGTGCAAATATAAGTATATTTGTGTAACTTGCAAACCAAATTGAAAAAAATAGTAAAGAAATGAACATTGAAAATTACATTAGAGATATTCAAGATTTTCCAAAGCCAGGAATTGCTTTTAAAGACATCACCCCATTATTACAAAATGCTGAAGCAACTCAAGCTTGTTTAGATTTGTTAGTCAGTTCGTTAGAAGGAAAAAAAATTGATAAAGTTATTGGTGTTGAAAGTCGAGGTTTCTTTTTTGGAATGCTTTTAGCGCAGAGATTGGGTGTTGGATTTATTCCTGTTCGTAAACCAAAAAAATTACCTTTTGATACAATTTCGGCTTCTTATGAGCTAGAATATGGTTCTGATGTGTTAGAAATGCACACAGATGCATTTGAAAAAGGAGAAAATATCTTAATTCACGATGATGTTTTAGCAACTGGTGGAACGGCAAAAGCTGTTTGCCAAATGGTAGAACAATTAGGTGGAAATATTGTTCAATGTAATTTCTTAATGGAAATAGCTTTCTTAAATGGAAGAGAAAAGATTTCAGAGTATGAAATTTTTGCTGCTTTGAAGTATTAAATTAAAAGATTGAATAATTAAAAGATTGAATTATTGAAAGATTTTATTTTTTATAATTCATTGTGAGAAAATCAGAAAACCTTAATCCAAACTTTTAATAGTAATAATATAACGATAAGCTAACAAAGCTTTTTGCCAACCTTTTGCTTTAGAAATATCTAAACCACTTTTAGTTAGACTTGGTAAGATGAGTTTGTTTAGTTTAGCTAATAATTTGTACATTTTATTTTTTTGGCAAATATAGATAAAATAAAACCACAAATAAATCTCTTTTTTGAGAAGTATTTGTGGTTTGGTTTTCTAATTTTTTATTTGGTGTAGAATTTTAAAACTTTGCTTTTTTCAAAATAAACAAAGCGATTAAACTTCATGTCAATTGACTTCAAAAATTTTTTTCCACTAATTTCTGTATCATCAATTGAT
>JBLHNH010000094.1:0-10018 GCA_047622645.1 Flavobacterium sp. | reverse complement strand
AACAACAGAATCACCATCGTTTAGGGTGTTTCCATTGCTGTCTTTGTGAATAACTTTATCTTCATCATCATCAGCTTCACCAGTAGCTTTTGCCCATTCTAAGGCGTCTTCATCAAGATACATCATTTCTAACATGTCGATGTTTTTTAATCTTGCGTGCATTCTCCAAGAAATAATTTGAACAGGAAGGTTTTCATTCCACATGCTATCACTTAAACCTCTCCAGTCATTTGAATCAGTTGTGTCAGGGTTTTCTATTTGGTCCTTTAATTTTTGAGAAATTAAAATGCAGTTTTCAGGAGTTTCTTCTGTTTTTGGTTCAATTAGATAAGCTACTAAATTTTCATCAGTACCACTAATTTCACATACAGAACCACTTCTGTCTTTTAATCTCTTTTCAGTAACTATGTCCATTATGTTTTTTTATTGTATATTGAAACTTGCTCCAATATTAAAAGTAAATTGATTATTGTATTTGTCAAAACCGACTAAATTTGTTTTATAGCTTGCAATTGGAAAACCTGCTTCAGAATAAACCCCAAATCCATCAGTGAAGAAATAACGTGCTCCAATATGACCACCAAAATTTCTTAACCCTAAACTTAATCCTGGATAAATATCTACAGCATCACTAATGTTTAAAACATTTCCAATGTTAGCATTAAAACGAAATTTAATATCTGCTCTATCTTCAAAATCAGGTTTAACATCTGCAATTCTTTCTGCGTTAAGTAAATAAACTGCTGCAAAACCAAAGGACATATTTTCTCCTAAGCCAAAATCAGTAGTTACATTAATTCCTGTTCCGTTTTCTTGCATATTAGCCCCTATTTGAAACTTTACGTCTCCCTTTCCTTTAAAAACTTGACCGCTAGAAGAAAATGCAATTAAAATGATAATAAGAGTAGTGATTTTTTTCATCTTTTTTTATTTAAATAAATATACTACAAATATAATAAGATAAATTTAATTACGGCCGTTTTCATTAGAATACAAACTTGGTAAAAAGTCACTTTGCCAAAATTCTTTAGTTTCAATATCTAAAATTGTTAATGGACCAGTAAATGCAGCTCCTGTATCTACGTTCCAAATACAAGCTTTATTAACAGGAACTGTTTGATTGATTTTGGTAGTGGGTGTATGCCCAATATAAATTTCTTTATATAATTTTAATCTACTTGGATATAATTCACTTTCAATCGGAATATTTTCGTCTAATGCTAAAGCCAGTTCCCATAAAGTTCTATCCCAATAAAATAGGGGTTTAAAATGTTCAAATTCAATGCCTTTTAAATTGGTAAAACCTGCGTGAATAAACAATCTATTTTCATTATCTAAATAATTTGAAACTAATTCTTCAAGAAAGCTTATGTGCTTTTGTTTAGTTGACTCATCCCTTTTTTCGTAGGCGTCAATAGTAGATTTTCCACCATGTTTAAGCCATTCTAAATGATATGAGTTTGTTTTTAGATAATTTAATAATAAATCATCGTGATTTCCTCTTATAAAAACACACTTTTGTTTTTTATTCAACTCAATTAAAAAATCTAAAACTTGTGGAGATTCATTCCAGCCATCTACATAATCGCCTAAAAAAATTAAAGTGTCATTTTGAGTAACATTAGCTCTTTCTATAACTTGTTTTAAAGCCTTTAACCCACCGTGTATGTCACCTATTACTAAATTTCTATTCATTCTTATTGTATTTCATTTTCCTCAAAACGCGCAATGCTTCTTTAAAAGCGATGTAAACTTCGGGATTTTCATATTGTTTTAAAACTAATTTAGCATCAATTAACTTTTGTTTGGCCTCATCAAATCCATTTAAGTAACAAATCATTAAAACAGAAGGAATATTCTCAACATCTCTTTTTTCCTGATCATTTAATAATTTTTTTTTAATCATTTTCTGTATTAACGCCAAAGTCGAATTATAAATGTGAAATAACATTTTTCGATTGTATTGTGGTGGTTCAAATAAAAATTCGGAATCCATTTTATAATAACCATTGTCAAAAAATGTAATTTTTAATTTTTCTAAGGGATAATAACTAGTCTTGTCATTCAAACCTAATTGAACATATTCGGTAATCGTAAAAGAGTCATTATCAAAAGAAATTGAAATTTCGTCTAAGGCAGAATAAAATAATTTTACTTGTTCGTTTACCAACTCAATATCAACTCTTGAATAATAAGTTTTATCTTTAACTTTCTTTTTATTTCCAGCCCAACAAACTACAAAAAGCTCCTTAAAAACTTTATATTCTGAAGGTAAATCTTTGTGGGATATATTTATAAAATATAAAACACTTTCTAAAGTATTTTCAATGCTATTCCTTGAATTATTTTCAATACTAATTACAGTTTCAGTGTTGATTTTCGAAAAAGTGACCTTTTCATCCGTTGGCATAGTGTTGCTTCCCACGCGAATAAAAGTTGAATTTGCCAGAATTGTATGAATATTTTTTTTGAACTTTGAAACCTTTCCGTTTGGTTTTATAGTAACTAGGCCAACAACTTTATCAGACGATAAATTAGGAAATGGAACGTTTTCGTATTGAATTTTTGGAGGGTTTTCTAAATAGGCATTTACCAAATTTTGAATGCGACTATCATCAAAAAAGTCATCACCAACAATTTCATTTGTTTCATCTTCAACACCAACGACTATGAAAGATGAATTAGATGGATTTGAATTAGACAAAGCACAAATGTGTTTTAAAAACTTTGCTTTTCCTTCTCTTGTATGCAAGTTTAATTGACGCTTTTTATCATAAAAACTGTTTTCATCATTGTGAGCCAGTAAGTTTTTTACAAGTAAGCGTTTATTAATCATATTTTATAGTTTTGATAAACAGTTTTAGGGAATTTCATTTCCTTGACTTTCTGTCCAAATCGCAAACCAATCTTCCAAATCTAGTTTTATTTTTTTGGCATTATTTAATTGTTGAATTCTAGTTGAATTAGTAGTTCCAACCACAGGAATAATATGTGAAGGATGTTGTAAAACCCAAGATAGTAATAATATATCTGAAGAAACTTCATATTTAGCAACTAAACCCGTCAAGATTTTTTGTAGTCTTCTAGTTTGTTCAGAATCTTCTTTAAACATTGAGCCTAAAGGATTCCAAGCCATTGGAATAATGTTGTTAGATTGCATATAATCTAAACTTCCATCTAACATTGCATCAAAATGTGTTGCAGAAAACTGAATTTGATTATAGTCAATTTTTACACTTTTTTGCAATAATTCAGTCTGGGAATTTGTAAAATTAGAAACACCAAAAGACAAAATTTTGCCTTGTAATTTTAATTGTTCGATTGCTTTTGCAACTTCGTCAGGTTGAAGCAACGGACTTGGTCTGTGCAATAAAAACAGATCTAAATAATCAGTTTGAAGGTTTTTTAATGAGTTTTCTGCGCTCCAAATAATATAATCAGCCGAATAATCATAATGCTTTATCTTGTAATTTCTTTCGTTTGAAATAAGTTTAATGCCACATTTTGAAATAAGTTGAATAGCTTTTCTATCAATTCCAGATTGAGATAACGCTTCACCAAAAGAAGTTTCAGTTGTATAGCCGCCATAAATATCAGCATGATCAAATGAAGTTATATTTTGAGCTAAAAAAGCATCAATTAAAGTAGTCATTTCTTTGGCGTTTAGATTTTTATCCCAAACACCCCAATTCATAACTCCAGCTACAATTGGCGATATTTTTACAGTCATATTTGTAGTATTTTTATTTTTTTTCTTAAAAGTATAAAACTAAATCATAAATCATTCCCAATAAAGTGCTATTAAGATTATTTTTAACGCAATGTTAACAACATAAAAGTAAAAAAAATCACAATTTTGAAACGTTATAAAAAATCACATAGTTTTACCCAAAAATTTGGTACTAAATTAATAATAAAATGGAAGAAAACACAATGACTTTGGATATTAGAGCCATCAATGAAAAGATTGAAAGAGAAAGTGCTTTTATTGATTTGCTTACGATGGAAATGAATAAAACAATTGTCGGACAAAAGCATATGATTGAACGATTGTTAATTGGTCTTTTAGGACAAGGCCATATTTTGTTAGAAGGTGTGCCTGGTTTAGCAAAAACATTAGCGATTAATACATTGGCTCAAGCCGTTGAAGGAAGTTTTAGTAGAATTCAGTTTACTCCAGATTTATTGCCTGCAGATGTGGTTGGAACGATGATTTATAATATGAAAGACAATGCTTTTTCGATTAAAAAAGGACCAATTTTTGCCAACTTCGTTTTAGCAGATGAGATTAACCGTGCTCCAGCTAAAGTACAATCAGCTTTACTAGAAGCGATGCAAGAAAAACAGGTAACAATTGGCGATACAACGTTTAAATTAGACAAACCATTTTTTGTATTAGCTACTCAAAACCCAGTAGAACAAGAAGGAACTTATCCTTTGCCTGAAGCTCAAGTTGACCGTTTTATGCTTAAAACAGTTATTGATTATCCGAAAATGGAAGACGAACGTGTGATTATGAAGCAAAGTTTAATGGGTAATTATGATAAAATTAATCCAGTTGTTTCTGTAGAACAAATTAAACGCGCACAAGAAGCAGTTAAAGAAGTTTACATGGATGAGAAAATAGAAAAATATATTTTAGATATTGTTTTCGCGACTCGTTATCCAGAAAAATATAAATTAGAAAGTCTTAAGCCTTTAATCAGTTTTGGAGCTTCTCCTCGTGGAAGTATCAACTTAGCTATGGCCTCAAAATGTTATGCTTTTATTAAACGAAGAGGTTACGTAATTCCAGAAGATGTTCGTGCTGTAGTTCATGATGTTTTACGCCACAGAATCGGAATTACTTATGAAGCTGAAGCTGAAAATATAACTTCAGTTGACATTATAAATAAAATTATAAACGAAATCGAAGTACCTTAGAAAAGTTGGCAGTGTTAAGTTTTCAGTTGCTTAACGTTAAATAACACACTAAGACTTTAAAATTATTAAAAAAGTTGAATTGTTGACAAATGTACAACACAAAGCTAATCACTGATCACTCCATACAGAACACTGATTACTCAAAAAAAATGGATACAAAGGAAATTCTTAAAAAAGTACGTAAAATAGAAATCAAGACCCGAAGATTGAGCGATCATATCTTTTCGGGAGAATATCATACACAGTTTAAAGGTCGTGGAATGACTTTTTCGGAAGTTCGTCAATACCAATTTGGAGATGATGTTAGGAGTATTGATTGGAACGTTACTGCAAAATACAACGAACCTTATGTAAAAGTTTTTGAGGAAGAACGTGAGTTGAACATGATGCTATTAGTTGATTGTTCTGGTTCTGAAAGTTTTGGAACTAAAAACCAATTAAAAAGTGAAGTGATTGCCGAAATTGGAGCAACACTAGCTTTTTCAGCGACAAATAACAATGATAAAATAGGTTTGATTTTATTTTCAGACGAAATCGAGTTGTTTATTCCACCTAAAAAAGGAAAGTCACACGTGTTAAGAATTATTAGAGAATTAATTGAATTTCAGCCAAAAAGCAAGAAAACCGATTTGTCTCAAGCCTTAAAATTCTTATCAAGCATCATGAAGAAAAAAGCAATTGTTTTTGTGATTTCAGATTTTATGGTGAAAGATTATGAATCAACCTTAAAAATTGCTTCAAAAAAGCACGATATAACCGGAATTAGAGTTTTTGACCAAAGAGAAGAAAGCATTCCAAATATCGGATTAGTTCAAATGCTTGATGCAGAAACAAACGAATTAATGTATGTAAATACAAATTCAAAACGATTGCGATTAGATTATGAAGTTAATCATAGGGAAAATGTAGATTATTTTAAAACTACTTTCTCAAAATCTGGAGCTGGAGTAATTCACTCAAGAGTTGATGAAAATTACGTAAAAAAATTGCTGAGTTACTTCAAGGCTCGATAATGTTTCAAGATTGATGATAATTGAATTTAGATTTCAGAAATAAAAAAATGACAAAAAGATTATACATACTGTTTTTATTGATTTCAGCGTTTGGATTTTCCCAATCGATGACTTCTTCAGTAGATTCTACAGAAATAAAAATTGGTTCTCAATTGAATTTGATTCTAAAAGCAAAAGTAACGCTAAAAGATCATGTGGTTTTTCCAGAGCGAAAATTCATTGGTCGTCTAGAGGTTTTAGAATCGTATCCAATAGATACAATCAAAGACAATGACAAACTTGAATTAATCAAAAAATACGGATTAACGCAATTTGATTCTGGAGTTTATAAAATACCAAGTATTGCTGTTCGAATTAATAATAAAGAATACTTTTCAGATTCATCTTCAGTCAGAGTTAATGATGTAAAGGTTGATACTATTGTGCAACCCATGTTTGATATTAAACCTATTGTAGCAGTAAAAAAACCAGCAAGTGATTGGTGGAAATATGTGTTATTTGCTCTTTTAGTAGTTGGATTAGGAGTTTTAGCTTATTTCATCATAAAAAGAATTCAGAAAAATAAGAAAGAGGAAGCTAAAGGTTTCGCTTCTCCAATTGAAAAAGCATTGGTCTATTCTGAAAACCTAGAAAAAAAGAGTCTTTGGCAAAACGGAAAAGTAAAAGAGTATTATTCTGAATTAACGGATATTGCTCGTGTATATATAGAAGAATCACTTTCTGTTCCTGCTATGGAAAGTACTTCAAATGAATTATACAAAGCATTAAGAGCTGAAACAGGAAAAAGAAAGATTAAAATTAGTCCTTCTTTATTAAACCAATTTAACGAAGTGCTAAAAAATGCTGATTTAGTAAAATTTGCCAAATCACAACCAATAGCTTCAGAAATTGAAGAAAGTAAAAAAATAATAAATGAGTTTTTATTATCACTAGATAAAGCAACTCCAAGAAACCAAGAAGAACAAGATAATCTGTTTCAAGAAGAAATTAGAGCCAAGAAAGTTAAAAAAGATAAAGTAATTCGTGTTGTACTTTCTATTGTAGTTGCAATTGTGTTTTTGTTTATATCATTATTAGTATTTGCCAGTACTATTGGTTATGATTATTTGAAAGATAATTATATTGGACATACATCAAAAGAATTGTTAGAAAAAGAATGGGTAACATCAGAATATGGTGATCCAGCTATTAAGATTGAAACACCAAGAGTTTTAAAACGTGTGGTTGATGAAAGAGTACAACAAAACTTACCACCAACTGTTAAGTCTGTTGGAAGGTTTACATATGGAAGTTTGATTGATAACTTCTCAATAACATTAAACACAACCACTTTTAAAGATTCTGTCGCTTTAGACAAAGACATTGCCATAGAAGCAGATATTAAATATTTGGAATCTGTTGGAGCAAAAAATATTTTAGTAAAAGTTGATGATTACGAACCAAAGAAGGAGCTTTCGGGTAAAAAAGCCTACGGAACATTTACAGTAATTAATCCTGTTGATAAAAAAGAGTACAAAATGGCTTATGAAATTGTGATTTTTGCGCAACCAAACTCAGCACAAGAGTTCTTTTTAATCTATAAAGAAGGTGACAAAGACGCAGAGAAGCTGATGGAACGCGTGAGAAACTCTATCGAACTTAAAAAAAGCAGTCTATAATGGCAAATATAACCTTTTTAAATCCACATTTTTTATGGTTGTTATTAACAATTCCATTGGCTTTTGCTTGGTATTTTTATAACAAAAACAACAGAGATGCAAGTTTAAAAATAAGCTCAATAAAATCGTTTAAAAATAATCATTCATTATTGTCTAAAGTAAAACCCTTATTGTTTTACGTACGATTAATAGCTTTAGCGTTAATGATTTTAGCACTTGCAAGACCAAGAACAGTTGATGTTTCAGTAAAACAAAAATCAACAAGCGGAATTGATATTGTAATGGCAATTGATGTTTCTGGAAGTATGTTGGCCAAAGATTTAAAACCAAATCGTTTAGATGCTCTTAAAAAGGTAGCTTCAAAATTTGCAAACGATAGAGTTAATGACCGAATTGGAATTGTAGTTTATGCTGGGGAAAGTTATACAAAAACGCCAGTGACTTCTGATGCGTTAATTGTGCAACAAGCTATAAAATCAATCGAATATGATGATTCAATAATTCAAGATGGAACAGGAATTGGTGTTGGTTTAGCAACTGCTGTAAATCGTTTAAGAGAAAGTAAAGCGAAAAGTAGAATAATTATTCTTTTGACTGATGGAGTAAATAATTCAGGAACTATTGATCCAAGAATGGCTGCAGATATTGCAAAAAAATATGGAATTAAAGTATATACAATAGGTTTAGGAACAAACGGAAGGGCTATGTTTCCTTATGCAAAAGATCCAAGGGGAAAATTCTTATACCAAATGATGGATGTAGAAATTGACGAAGGTTTAATGAAGGAAATCGCTAAAAAAACAGACGGAATCTATTATCGTGCAACAAGTAACGAAAAATTACAAGCTATTTATGATAACATCAATACGCTTGAAAAAACAGAGATAAAAGAAAAAAAATTTACTAATTATAACGAATTGTTTAGACCATTGCTATTATTAGCTTGTGGTTTATTGTTGATAGAAGTACTATTAAGAAACACAATTTTAAGAGGATTTATATAAAATGTTTCAACTAGAAGAATCAAAATATTTGTATTTGTTGCTGATAGTACCAATTTTGGTAGTGTTTTTTGTGTTCAATTTTTATTGGAAAACAAAAAAGCAAAAAGAGTTTGGTGACTTAGATTTGGTTAAAAAATTGATTCCAGAATATTCTGGATTCAAGTCAATCCTTAAATTTTTACTAGTTATTTTTGGATTAAGTGCCATAATAATTGCCATAGCAAACCCAAGATTAGGAACTAAAATGGAAACTATAAAACGTGACGGAATTGACATTGTTTTTGCACTTGATGTTTCTAAAAGTATGTTAGCCGAAGATGTTGCTCCAAATCGTTTAGAGAAATCAAAACAAATCATCAACCAAATCATTAATAATTTACAAGGTGACAGAATTGGTTTAATTGCTTACGCGGGAAGTGCTTATCCAATTTTGCCAATGACATCTGATTATAGTATTGGAAAAATGTATTTGCAAAACGCGAATACTAATATGCTCTCATCACAAGGAACTGCTTTAAATCAAGCGATTAATCAAGCGATTAATTTTTTTGATGACGACCAACAAAGTAAATTGTTGATTCTAATTTCTGATGGAGAAGATCATGGTGACGATTCAAAAGAGGCTTTAGAAATTGCTAAAGAAAAAGGCATAAAAATTGTAACAATAAGTGTTGGAACAACAAAAGGTGGGCAAATTCCAATCAAAGAAAACGGCAAAGTTTTAGGCTACAAAAAAGATTCAAATGGTGAAACAGTTGTAACCAAAATGAATCCAGAAACGCTAAAATTAATTGCAGAAGCAACCAAAGGAAAATATCTTGACGGAAATAACACAAAATCAGTTGTAGATAATTTACAAACAGTTTTAAGTTCAATTGAAAAAAACGAATCAGAAACGCAACAAATAGCTGAATTTAAATCGCAATATCAATGGTTTTTAGGTTTAGGTTTTCTGTTGTTATTCATAGATTTGCTAATGTTTGAAAGAAAAACTGCTTGGTTTCAAAAATTAAATTTATTTAAAGAGAAAAGAGATGAATAGAGTAATTGTTTATTTAGTTTTATTAGTTTCTTCCTTTATTTTTGCACAAGAAGATCACAAAGATTTATATAAAGGAAATGAGTCATTTAAAGGAAAGAAATACATTGCTTCAGAAGCAGATTATAGAGTTTCGGCTTCATCTGATAAAAATGTAAAAGCTGCTTCTTTTTATAACTTGGGAAATAGTATTTATAGACTAAATCAACCTGGAGAAGCTAAATTTAAGTTTTTTGAAGCAACAACTTCAGCCAAAACTAAAGTTGAAAAACATAAAGCTTTTCATAATTTAGGAAACACTTTAATGTTAGAAGAAAACTATCAAGGAGCTGTTGAATCTTATAAAAATGCTTTGCGTAATAATCCTTATGATGAGCAAAC
>JBLHNH010000093.1:0-10075 GCA_047622645.1 Flavobacterium sp. | reverse complement strand
CAAGAGGAGAAGGTGGTTTCGGTAGCACAGGAGTTAAATAACATTTAATAATTAAAAGATTAAAGAATTTAAAGATTATTGATTTTTAAATTTTTCAATCTCTAAGTCTTACAATATATATATATGAAAATAATTGTCCCAATGGCAGGTCGTGGTTCACGTCTACGCCCACATACATTAACTGTTCCAAAACCATTAATTCCAGTTGCAGGAAAACCAATCGTTCACAGATTAGTGGAAGACATTGCAGGTGTTTTAAATCAACCAATTGATGAAGTAGCTTTTATAATTCACGAAAGTTTTGGCAAAATAGTGGAGGAAGAATTAGTTGCTATTGCCAAAAAATTAGGAGCTAAGGGAACAATTTACTATCAAAATGAAGCTTTAGGAACAGGTCATGCTATTATGTGTGCCAAAGATTCTTTAAGCGGACCAGCAGTTATTGCTTATGCAGATACATTAATTCGTGCTGATTTCGATTTGGATACATCAGCAGACAGTGTTATTTGGGTTAAACAAGTGGATAAACCTGAAGCATTTGGAGTAATTAATCTAAATGAAAAAAATGAAATAGTAGAATTAGTTGAAAAGCCAATAGAATTCGTTTCAGACCTAGCAGTGATTGGAATTTACTATTTCAAAGATGTTGCAGTTTTGAAAAACGAATTGCAATTAGTTATAGATAATAACATTATTCATGGTGGTGAATATCAAATAAACGATGGAATTAAGCAAATGATGGCAAAGGGCATGAAATTTGTACCAGGTAAAGTGGACGAATGGATGGATTGTGGAAACAAAGAAGTAACTGTTGATACAAATACAAGAATGCTAGGGTTTTTACATAATGATGGAGAACATTTAATAGATTATGATGTAAAGCAAGAAAACTCAACAATTATTCCTCCTTGTTATATTGGTGAAGATGTAGTTTTAATAAACGCTACAGTTGGACCAAATGTTTCTTTAGGAAAAGGTTGTCATGTTATTGATTCAACGATTAAAAACAGTTTAATTCAAACACATACACATATAAAAAATGCCTCTTTAGATAATGCTATGATAGGAAATCATGCTTCATTTGATGGAAATTTTACTAGCATTAGTATTGGAGATTATTCAGTTTTAGAATAAAAAATAACTTAATGAATAGATTTATAACATTTTTGATGCTTTTTATAACTTTTGGTTATAACCAAGTATCTTATGCTCAAGAAACCCCAAACCCAGAAGAAATTGCTGCGGTTGACGATGCTTTTGAAGATAATTTTTACGATGCATTGACTCAAAAAGCTATTGAAAATTATGATAGAGCAATCGTTTCTTTGCAAAAATGTTTAGACAAAGAAGCAAACAATCCAGTTATTTATCATGAATTAGGTAAGAATTATTTTGCTTTAAAAAATTACGCTGAAGCTCAAAATTCTTTTCAAAAAGCAATTGACTTAAATCCAAAAGAACGTTGGTATTGGAATGGTTTATACGATGTTTTTTATGAAACAAAAGACTACAATAATGCTATTAGAATTGTAGCGAAGTTAATCGAATTTAATAAAGATTTTCAAGATGATTTAGTTTCATTATATATGTATACTAATCAAAAAGACAAAGCATTAGCGTTGTTGAGTGACATGGAGCAAACCACAAATTTGTCTCAAACTATGGAGTATTACAAATTACAATTAGAAAGAACGCCAGAAATTGACAAACCTCAAAAAGACGATTTAGAAAAGGAAATTCAAAAAAATCCTTTGGTTGAACAAAATTATATTGATTTAATTTACCAATATTCTGAATCAAACAATGAAGAAAAAGCTTTTGAAGTTGCTAAACAATTAGCCGAAAACATTCCTAATTCTGATTGGGCACATGTAAGTTTGACTAAATTTTACTTGAATAACAATGATGGTCAAAATGCTTCAAATTCAATGTTTAAAGTTTTAGAAAGTACTAAGATTGATAACAGAATAAAACATAGAGTTTTTAATGAATTTCTGATATTTGCTTCAAACAATCCTGAGTATTTAAACAATTTAGAGAAAGCAATTACGTTATTAGATGAAGATAGAACTGTAAACGTAAGTAAAGAAGTTGCTAAATATTTTCTAAAGAAAAACAAATTAGATGAAGCAGTTTTATATTTTGAAAAAAGTATAGAAAATCAGCCAGAAGATTTTGAAAGTTTTGAGTTTTTAATGCAATTATTAGTTCAGAAAAAACAATATGACAAATTGGATAAATATGCTAATCAACAATTAGAGCTTTATCCAACTCAAGCCAGTTTGTATTTTTATTCTGGAATTGCTTTGTTAAACCTGAACAAAACCAAAGAAGCTATAAGTAAATTTGAAGAAGGTGTTGATTATGTTGTAGAGAATCTAAATTTGGAAAAAGAATTCTATACACAATTAGCCATATCTTACGAAAAATTAGGAGATTTAAAAAAGAAAGAAATGTATTTATCTAAAATTGAAAACGTAAAATAATAATGAGAAAGATTTTTCTATTCATACTTCTTTCAGTGCTTTTTGTTTCTTGTAAAACAACTCAATTGGCTTCAAATGTTACTGCTTTAAAAGGAGTAAAAGTTGAGGAAATTGTAAAAGGGCACAACGATAATTTTAAGGACTTTTCTACGTTAAGTATAAGAACAGATGTAAAATATCAAGACATTAAAAATAGACAATCTATTAGTGCAGATATTAGAATTAAAAAAGATGAAATAATCTGGATTAACATCAAGTTTTTAGGGTTTCCGGTAGCAAAAGCATTAATTACACCAACAAAAGTAAGTTATTATGAAAAAATAAAAGGCACTTATTTTGAAGGAGATTTTATATTATTAAGCAATTGGTTGGGAACAGATTTAGATTTTAAAAAAGTTCAAAATTTATTGTTAGGAAAAGCTTTAGATGAAATTTCGAAAGAAGTTTTTGTGTCTCAAATAGTTGAGAACATGTATCAACTTTCTGAAAAAAAACCAAAAAACATTCAAAAACAATATACTTTTGAAGCAGGACAGTTTTTGTTAAAAAAAGAATTTATTAAACAACTTGCACAAGAAAAGAGCTTAGAGATTAATTATATTTCACATTCAATTGAAGAAGGCACTATTTTTCCAAAAGAGATGAACATTAAAGCAAGTCAAAAAAATGAAGTTTCAATAGACGTAGAATACACAAAAGTTGAAATAAATGCTGAATTAACTTTTCCTTTTTCTATTCCAAACAATTACGAACAAGTTGAGATTAAACAACAATAAATGAAGTCAAAAATAATTATAATAGTATTCCTTTTATGCAGCACATTCAATTGGGCTCAGACCTCTAAGCAAGAAGAATTAGAAGCTAGAAAAGAAAAAATAATTAATGCTATTCTTCAATATAATGGCTTATTGAAAATTGAAAAAAAGAAAGAAACTTCAATCTTATCAGAAATTAAGGAAAAAAATGCTAGAATTAGATTAAGCCAAAGTTTAATTAATACGAATGAAACACAAGTTAAATATATTGCAAAAGACATTTCTAAAAATCAAAATTTAATAAAAAGTCTAACCAAAGAGTTAGAGTTATTAAAAGCAGATTATGCAAGTATGATTGTAAAGGCCTACAAAAGTCGTTCACAAAGCAGCAGAGTTATGTTTATTTTGTCATCGCAAAATTTTTATCAAGCTTATAAGCGAATTCAGTATATGAAACAATATGCGGGTTTTAGAAAATCTCAAGCCGAGGAAATTAAGATTAAGCAACAAAAATTAAACAAAGCAATTGTAACGCTTCAATCTAAAAAGGAGCAAAAAGAAAAAGTAATTGTTCAAACAGCTAAAGAAAAAGAAGAACTAGAAAGACAAAAGCAAGAAAAGGAAAAACTAGTTAAAATCATCCAAAAAGACAAAAAGAAATATTCTGCTGAAATTGACAAAAAGGAGAAAGAGAAAAGAGATATAGACAGACAAATTAAAAAGACTATTGCGGATGCAATTGCTGCAGCAAACAAAAGAGCTGCAGAAAAAGCTAAAGCTGAAGCTAAAAAGAACAATGCTTCAACTAAAACTACAACAACAAGTACAGTAAAAACCACACCATCTGCAAGTAGTTCTGAAAGTTCTAAATTTATTTTAAATGCAGAAGGAAAAGTAGATTCAGATAATTTTAAAGCCAATAGAGGTAAATTACCATTACCAGTAGAAAAAGGATATATTTCACTGCCTTATGGCGATCAACCACATCCAATACATAAAAACTTAACCACTCACAATAGTGGAGTTGAAGTCACAACACAAGCTGGTTCATATGCTAGAGCTGTTTTTGGAGGAGAAGTAATTCAAATTCAATCTATTTATGCAAATAATTATGCAGTTTATATTAGACATGGTGATTATATTACTTTGTATATGAATATAGAATCCTTAAATGTTTCTGTTGGTGATAATGTTTCCATTAAGCAAAAATTAGGAAAAATTCATACTAATTCAGATGGAAAAACAACAATGAAGTTTATTGTAACACAAAACACTACAACTTTAAATCCATCCAGTTGGTTGAGTTTATAAGAATAAAAAAAGAGAGCAATTGCTCTCTTTTTTATTATGTAAATAATGCTTTTAATTCAGTAGCGTCGTGAGGTTTCATTTTTCCGGCTAAGACTAAACTTAGTTGTTTTCTTCTCAAAGCACCTTCAAAACGTTCTTTTTCTAATTCGGTTTCAGGAATTACAGCTGGAACTTCAATAGGTCTTCCTGAATCATCAACAGCAACAAATGTATAAATAGCTTCATTTGCTTTTGAACGATTTCCGCTTTCCCTGTCTTCAACCCAAACGTCAAGAAATATCTCCATAGAAGAATTAAATGCTCTTGAAATTTTGGCTTCTACAGTCACAACACTTCCTAAAGCAATAGATTTATTAAAAGCCACGTGATTAACACTTGCAGTAACCGTAATTCGTCTGCAATGACGTCTTGCAGCAATACTAGCAGCTCTATCCATACGAGCCAACAGTTCACCACCAAATAAGTTGTTTAAAGGATTTGTTTCGCTAGGTAATACTAAATCAGTTAAAATAGTTAAGGATTGAGCAGCTTTTCTTGGTTCCATTCTTTTTTTGGCAAAGATAAAGGAAATAAGATATTTTGTGCTTAAAATGTTGTTAAGAAAAAATTAATCAATGAACAACCAAGCTTGATTGTTAGACGAGTTTCTCACGCTATCTAAAAAGGATTTGGCTTCACTATAATCAACAAAACTTTGAAAATAAACAGGGTTCATTCCATTATTACTTTTTGGACCTAATTCAGCTTTAAAACCTTGTTGAATTAAATCAGCGTAAGCGTTTTTAGCGTTTTGTTCACTACTAAAAACTCCGGCCACAATATGATAAGGGTAGTTTTTTGTATCTTCTTCAACGGCAATATTTACTTCTGGTAAAGGAGCGCTAATGAAAAAAGTAGCTTCTTGAATTTTATCTTGTACTTTATTTTGAACAGATTTTTCAACTAATAAAGTCTCTTGTTCAATTTTGGTATCAAAATACTGTTTATAACCAAAAGTTCCAGCTAAGCCAAAAAACAAAACAGCTGCAGCAGCATATTTTAGGTAAGAATAATTTTTCTTCTTTTCTGGAGTAAAAATTATTGGAGCAATTTCTTCCAATTTTTCAACTTCTTTTTTCAAGACTTCCCTTTTAATGGAAGGTGAAATAAAGTTTGATAAACCAAAAGAAGTTGTTAGGTAATTTGTGCTATTAATTGGCTCAAAAAACCAAGTCATTTCACTAGAAAGTTTAATGTTTCCAATGTTTTCAATTGAAAGCGTTTCTCTAGTTTGTAATTTTTCCATCCAAGAATCAACTACATTTGAAATAGAAGCAACAGCTTCTTCGTAACTAATTTTTTCTGTTAATGAAATATGATTAGCCAATAAGCCATCATTGTTTTTAATATTAGCATTAAAAGAAACAACTTTTGTAGGCGGATTGAATGTAACAGCGCTGCCATTAAGCTGCGCAGACTGAATTTCGGTTAAAAAAGCACCAAAACCAGGAACTGTAACACATTGGTAACGATACAACAAAGAAGATATGTGACTGTTAATATTCATAGTAGCAAAGAAAAAATTTTATGTCATTAATGCAAAACTTATTAGACTATATTTATTAACATTTGCTAAAATATTTTACAAAATGTTTATTAACAATGTGTTATAACAACAAAAAAATATTTATTTTTGAGTCCAATTTATTTATATGAGCCAAACAGAATTATTTTACGCCTTATCCTTGCTACAAGTAGAAGGAGTTGGAGATGTCATGGCAAAGAAACTCATTAATCAATGTGGTTCTGCCGAAAACATTTTCAAAGAAAGAACAACAACGCTTCAAAAAATCGATGGTGTTGGAACGATTTTAACTAGAAAACTCAAAGATAAATCTATCTTTGATAAAGCTACCGCCGAATTAAAATTTATTGAAGAAGAAAATATTCAAACTTTATATTTTCAAGATAAATTATATCCAGAACGCTTGAAACATTGTATTGACAGTCCTTTAGTCCTATTTCAATCCGGAAATATAGATCTACAGAACAGAAAAATTATCAGTATTGTTGGAACAAGACAAATTACAAGTTACGGAACAGATTTTTGCAGAAAATTAATCGAAGATTTAGCACCTTTAAATCCATTAATTGTTAGTGGTTTTGCATACGGAGTTGACATTGTTGCTCATCAAGTTGCAATGGATTTAGGGTTGCAAACAGTTGCAGTTTTAGCACATGGTTTAAATCAAATTTATCCAAAAGTTCATAAGAAATATGTAGTTAAAATGGAAGGGAATGGAGGTTTTCTTACCGAATTTTGGAGTACATCAAATCCTGAAAAGGAAAATTTTGTAAAAAGGAACAGAATTGTAGCCGGAATGAGCGAAGCAACAATTGTAATTGAAAGTGCTGAAAAAGGAGGCTCATTAATTACAGCCATGCTAGCCAATGATTATAATAGAGATGTGTTTGCCGTTCCAGGAAGGACTTCCGATAAATTGAGTCAAGGGTGTAATAATTTAATTAAGACTCAAAGAGCCAATTTACTTACAAGCGCAGCTGATATAGTTTATATTTTGAACTGGGAATTAGAAAACGGTAAAAAAGAAACGAAATCAATTCAAAAACAACTTTTTGTTTCTCTTGAACCAGAAGAACAAAAAGTCTATGATTATCTATTAAAAAAAGGAAAAGAGGAAATGGATACAATTGCTTTAGAATGTGATTTTCCAATATTCAGAATTTCATCTATTTTATTAAACATGGAATTAAAAGGAGTAATCAGACCTTTGCCTGGAAAATTGTTTGAAGCAATTTAAATAAAATTTGTGAATAATATAGTACCTTAGTGCAAAAGATTCTATTACTATGTACACCTTACCAAAAATTGAACGTTTTAACCAAAACGTAGCCTCAAAATATAACATTTATAACAGTGTTTTTATCACTTTACCTTTTGACGAAATAAACAATACAGGTGTATTATTACCATTGTTTGCTGAAGTTTGTGAAAAAGGTTTTAAAAACAATCAAAGTCCAGAAGAAATTTTTGATGCTTTTGTTGCTAAATATTTAGATAATCCGACCCAACAAGAAAAGGAGTCGTTAATGTTTCGATTTATACAATATATCGAACGTCAAGTAGTACTTTTTGATGCCATTGAAGATGCTGGTTTTGCAGTTGTCAATAATTTGGAGGGAAGAGGTTCATTGCGAGATATGAAAGAAAACGCAGAACAAAAAAACAAGAAAGAAGAGCTTAAAGAGTTTCTAGATAATTTCAAAATTAGAACTGTTTTAACAGCTCATCCAACTCAATTTTATCCTGGTTCTGTGTTAGGAATTATAACAGATTTGACAAATGCGATTAGACAAAACGACTTAAACTCCATAAAAGAATTATTAGCTCAATTAGGAAAAACACCTTTCATCAAACAAGAAAAACCAACACCTTTTGATGAAGCTGTAAGTTTGACTTGGTATTTAGAAAATGTATTTTATGAAACTGCAGGAGAAATGATGCATTACATTCAGAAAAATATTTTGGATGGTGAGTTACCTAAAAATGACATTCTAAATTTAGGTTTTTGGCCAGGTGGTGATAGAGATGGAAACCCGTTTGTTACTACAGAAATCACTTTAAAAGTTGCAGATAGATTAAGAGCTTCAATTTTAAAAAATTATTATATTGATATTAGAAAATTAAAAAGAAAGTTAACATTTATGGGTGTTGATACTATAATTGCTGATATAGAAAATAAATTATATCGTTCTGTTTTTTATTCTCAAGGTGAAATTTTTATCAATTTAGAAGAATTGAAAGATAAATTACTGCAAGTCAAAATGTTGGTTGCAACCAAACATCAATCACTTTATATAGATGAAATTGACTTGTTATTGAACAAAATAAACTTGTTTGGATTTCATTTTGCGACTTTAGATATTCGCCAAAATAGTAGAATTCATGCTCGTGTTTTTGATGCGATTGTTTCAAGTAAAAAAACTATTTTCCCAGAAAACTATCAATCACTTTCAGAAGATCAAAAACTTCAATTTTTATCAAACGTAACTTCGGATTTAGAGGAAAATGACTTTGAGGATGAAACTGCTAAATCAACAATTGGTTCAATATTAGCCATGAAAACCATTCAAGAGAATAATGGTGAAAAAGCTTGTAATCGATATATAATTAGTAATAACGAAAGTGCTTTGCATGTTTTTGAAACGTTAAGTATGTTTCATTTATGTGGATGGCAAAATCCAACAGTTGATGTTGTACCCCTTTTCGAATCAGTTGACGATTTAGAAAAAGCGGATAAAGTCATGGAGCAATTATACACCAACCCAACGTATGCTAATCATTTAAAACAAAGAGGAAGCGAGCAAACAATTATGCTTGGTTTTTCTGATGGGACAAAAGACGGTGGTTATTTAATGGCCAATTGGGGAATTTATAAAGCAAAGGAGGCCTTAACAGCTATTTCAAGAAAACATAATGTAAAAGTCATGTTCTTTGACGGTCGAGGTGGACCACCAGCTCGAGGTGGTGGAAAAACCAATAAATTTTATGCTTCACTTGGTCCAACTATTGAGAACCAACAAATTCAACTAACGGTTCAAGGACAAACCATTAGTTCTAATTTTGGAACGGTAGATTCTTGTCGTTATAATTTAGAGAATTTATTGAGTGCTGGAGCAAGTAATCAGGTGTTTACAAAAAATGAAAATGAATTGACTGCTGAAGAAAAAGTAATTTTACAAAACCTTTCTGAAATCAGTTATCAAAAATATGTAGATTTTAAAAATCATGACATGTTTGTGCCTTACTTAGAAAGAATGAGTACGTTGAATTATTATGCCAAAACTAATATTGGAAGTCGTCCATCTAAAAGAAATCAATCGGATACATTAGATTTTGCTGATTTAAGAGCGATTCCGTTTGTGGGTTCTTGGAGTCAATTAAAACAAAATGTACCGGGATTTTATGGTGTAGGAACTGCTTTAAAAACCTATGAAGACAATAACGAATGGCAAAAAGTTTCGGATTTATATAACAATTCATTATTCTTTAAAACGTTGATTGAGAATAGTATGATGGCTTTGAGTAAATCATTCTTTCCATTAACAGCTTACATGAAAAATGACAAAGAGTTTGGTGAATTTTGGCAGTTGATTTACACTGAATTTCTAGAAACTAAGCGTTTGTTATTAAAACTTTCAGGCTACAAAGAATTAATGGAAAATTATCCTGATGGAAAAGCTTCAGTAGAACTTCGTGAAAAAATCGTTTTACCACTTTTAACCATTCAACAATACGCTTTATTGAAAATAAAAGAATTAAAGGAAAGCGAAAATCCAGATGAAAAACAAATAGCTATTTATGAGAAAATCGTAACGCGTTCGTTATTTGGGAATATTAATGCTAGTAGGAATTCGGCTTAATAGAAAGCACTTCGACAGGCTCAGTGTGACATTTGTGTAAACAATTAGTAATAGATAAATATGAAAAATACTATTTCTAATTTACGATGTAACAATCGA
>JBLHNH010000092.1:0-10225 GCA_047622645.1 Flavobacterium sp. | reverse complement strand
GCAATAATATTATCTACTTTTTTAGCAGAAGCATACATAATTGCTTCCCAGTTTTGACCTTCTTGCAATTCACCATCACCATGTAAAGTATAAACTAAATTTGAATCATTATTCAGTTTTTTAGCTTGAGCAGCTCCAAGTGCAACAGACATTCCTTGTCCAAGCGAACCAGAAGCAATTCGAACTCCAGGTAAGCCTTCGTGTGTAGTTGGATGGCCTTGTAACCTTGAGTTTAATAATCTAAAAGTTGCCAATTCTTTTACAGGAAAATAACCACTTCGGGCTAATACGCTATAAAAAACAGGAGAAATGTGACCGTTAGAAAGAAAGAATAAATCTTCATTTATTCCGTCCATGTCAAAACCTTCTTTTCTTTCCATTAGGTTTTGGTAAAGACAAACTAAAAATTCTGTACAGCCAAGAGAACCTCCTGGATGACCCGAATTAACAGCATGTACCATTCTAAGAATGTCTCTTCTAACTTGTGTAGTTAAATCGTTTAGTTGTTGTGTGTTTGGTTTCATTTTATTTTTAAAATTTGAAAGTACAAATATAAGCAGTTTATTGCGATTTATTCTTACTAACAAAAAGCGACTTTTCAAAAGTTATCTACAAAAATAAAGTGTCTTACCGAAGTAAGACACTTTTTTGTCTTGGATACAGTTTACAATTTTTCATTTTTATAAAAGACTTAAATTGTTTCTTTATTTTGTATCGGCTTCACTATAATACTTGTTTTGTTCATTTTCACTTCCGATATTTTTTCGTGTATCGTCAAGTTCAGTACCTAGAACATCTAAATCTAAACTAATTTTAGCGCCTTCAAATGATTTTTCGTTCATTTTTCCGGACTAGTGTCAGTTGACTTTGTTTTTGAAAGATCCTCTAGATTGATTTGTTTCTTTTTTTTATCACTATTATTTATAATAAAATAAGTTTCTAAAAATTATAAAACTTTTTGACCTTTGCTACAATTTGATTTGAAGTCATGCTATCTGCAGTTTCTACAGATTTTAATTTGCTACTCATAGTTGATTTATCAGCATTGATTTTTTGTTCTAATTTTATTTTAGTTTCTGCAGGACCAAAAATGTATAATTCGTCAGATTCATTTACACTTGATAATACATTTTTTAAATAAGCATTTATTTGGTTTTTTTTACGTTCATCAAATGTTTTTTGAGAATCAACACTTTGTCCTCCAAAGAAACTTCCTTTGTCGCCTTCTTTATCATGATATACACGATTTTCAAGATCAGATTGAATTTCAGTGATCTCTTCTTTGTCTTTTTCAAGAGTCACAATAATTGCTTTAGAAGAGTCAATCCAAATGCCAGTTTGTTTTTTCATGTTATTTATTTTTAAGATTATGTTAAAATTTTTATTTCTCTTTGATTTTTTAATTCAAAAAAAGTCAGACTTAAAGATATTTCTCAAATTATTTTTACATATAAACTGCTATTTAATATGTAAAGCCCGTATTTAAAACACTTTTTATATGTACATAAATATACAAAAAAATATTGAAAATCAGAATGTTGAAAACAAAAAATAAGATATTTTAACATCAGTTATCATTATTAAAAATCAGTTAATCTAAATAATTGAGAGAATTAATAGTAATATGCAAAAAAACTTAAATGTGTTAAATAAAATCCTAAATCTTAAATCCTAAAATCTAAATAATTTATATTTGCCGAGTAAAATTTTTATATGAAGTTCGATTTAATTACGAAAGACGCCAAAAGTCAGGCAAGAGCAGGTAAATTAACAACAGACCATGGAGTGATAGAAACTCCGATTTTTATGCCTGTTGGAACGGTAGCATCTGTTAAAGGTGTGCACCAAAGAGAATTAAAAAATGATATCAATCCCGATGTTATATTAGGAAACACGTATCATTTATACCTACGCCCTCAAACTAAAATTCTTGAAGATGCTGGTGGGTTACATAAATTTATGAATTGGGATAGAAATATCTTAACTGATTCTGGTGGATATCAAGTATATTCGCTTTCTTCAAACAGAAAAATTAAAGAAGAAGGCGTAAAGTTTAAATCACATATTGATGGTTCTTATCATTTTTTTTCGCCAGAAAATGTAATGGAAATTCAAAGAACTATTGGAGCAGATATTATAATGGCTTTTGACGAATGCACACCTTATCCTTGTGACTATCGTTATGCAAAACGTTCTATGCACATGACGCATCGTTGGTTGGATAGATGTATTAATCATCTTGAACATCTTCCTTTTAAATATGGATATGAACAAACTTTTTTTCCAATTGTTCAAGGAAGTACTTATAAAGATTTGAGAGAACAATCTGCAGAATACATAGCAAATGCCGGTGCTCAAGGAAATGCAATAGGTGGATTGTCAGTTGGTGAACCAGCAGAAGAAATGTATGCAATGACCGAAATAGTTACTGCAATTCTTCCAGAAGATAAACCTAGATATTTAATGGGCGTTGGAACTCCAATTAATATTTTAGAAAATATAGCTTTAGGAATTGACATGTTTGATTGCGTAATGCCAACACGTAACGCAAGAAACGGAATGTTGTTTACAGCATATGGTTCAATTAATATAAAAAATAAAAAGTGGGAAGCTGATTTTTCTCCTATTGATGAAATGGGACACACTTTTGTAGATACAGAATATACAAAAGCATATCTTCGTCACTTGTTCGCAGCAAATGAATATTTAGGAAAACAAATTGCTACTATTCATAATCTTGGATTTTATATGTGGTTGGTTCGTGAAGCAAGAAGACAAATTATTGCTGGAACTTTTAGAGAATGGAAAGATAAAATGGTTATTCAGATGAACCAACGTTTATAGTTTTATGAAGATAATTGATAAATACATATTAAAACGATATTTAGGAACTTTTTCGGTTATGCTATTGATGTTTATTCCAATTGGAATTGTCATTGATGTGTCTGAAAAAGTAAATAAAATGATTGAAAATAAAATTCCTATAAAAGAGATATTGATTTATTATGGTGATTTTACAGTTTATTTTGCTAATTTGTTGTTTCCAATTTTTCTTTTTTTATCAGTTATTTGGTTTACTTCAAAATTGGCTAATAATACTGAAATCATTGCTATTTTAAGTTCTGGAATTTCTTTTAATCGTTTTTTGAAACCTTATATAGTTGGAGCATCAATTGTTTCAATATTTGCACTATTGATGGGCTTTTTTCTAGTGCCTATGGCAAGTAAGGGATTTAATGATTTTAGGTATACAAATTTAAAAGGGAATACTCAAACAAGAGAAACAAATGATATTTATCGTCAAATTAAGAATGAAGATAATATTAGCGAATATATTTATGTTAGTAATTATAATTATATAAGTAAAACAGGATTTAATTTTACCTTTGAAAAATGTATTGGCAATAAAATGCAATATAAAGTAGTTGCTAGTAGAATTAAATACAATGAAGAAACTAAAAGTTATACTCTTTACAATTATAAAAAAAGAACCATCGGTAAATTAAACGATATTTTAGAATCACAAGAAAAGAAAATTCAAAAATATAATTTTGAACCAGATGATTTAACACCAGTTATTTATGCAGCAGAAACTATGTCTATAACTGAAATTAACGATTTTATAGACAAAGAAACACTTAGAGGAAATTCTAATATAAACACTTATTTGGTAGTGCTTTATAAAAAATATAGTTTGCCAATTTCAGCCTTCATTTTGACTATAATTGCAGTAGCTGTTTCAGCAATGAAGCGAAGAGGAGGAATGGGAGTTAATTTAGCCATAGGAATAATTATAGCCTTTACATTTATTTTCTTTGATAAAGTATTTGGTACTATTGCAGAAAAATCTAGTTTTTCACCTTTACTAGCTGTTTGGATACCTAATATTGTTTTTGGATTTTTAGCAGTTTATTTACTTCGAAATGCTAAACGATAAACTAAAAAACTACCTTCATCTTCATCTAATTGTATTTATTTGGGGATTTACAGCTATTTTTGGAAAGCTAATTTCTCTTGAAGCATTAGACTTAGTTTGGTTTCGAATGTTTTTTGGAGCACTTTTCATTGTTGGCTTTTTGATATTTAAGAAAGTTAATATTAAAGTGCCTTTTAATGTGTTAATTGGGTTTGTTGTTTCAGGAATAATAATTGCTGCGCATTGGTACACTTTTTATCAAGCTATTAAAGTGTCTGGTATTTCGATAACATTAGCTTGTTTGTCCACTGGAGCTTTTTTCGCATCACTAATTGAGCCTATTTTTTATAAGCGAAAAGTTATTTGGTATGAAGTTGCTTTTGGACTCTTTGCTGTTATTGGAATTTCTGTAATATTTAATGCAGAACCAAATCACAAATTAGGTATTATTTTAGCTATTATCTCTGCTTCTTTATCGGCTTTGTTTTCAGTTATCAATAGTAAATATGTTAAGGTATATGATGCTAATGTTATTTCATTTTACGAGCTTTCAAGTGGTGTTTTCTTTCTAAGTTTATTCTTGTTAGCAACAGAAAAGTTTTCAGCTTCATTTTTTCAATTGTCATTAGAAGATTTAATTTGGCTGCTAATATTAGCATCAATATGTACAGCTTATGCTTTTTCTGCTTCAATAAAAGTAATGAAGTTTTTGAGTCCTTTCACCGTTATGTTGACCGTAAACTTAGAACCTGTTTATGGAATAATATTGTCTTTATTTATTTTTAAGGATTCAGAACACATGAACGTACTTTTTTATGTTGGAGCTGCTATAATTCTTTTAACTGTTGTAGCAAATGGAATAGTTAAGAATAGAAAAAAGTTAAAAACTAATTAAACTTAAGTTAGATAAAAAGTTATAAAAATTTTATATTTGTATTTACAACAATAAACCAAACATAAACCATATATGGAATATTTAGATTTTGAATTACCAATTAAAGAGCTTGAAGATCAGTTGGATAAATGTATGGTCATTGGTGAAGAATCGAATGTAGATGTATCAACAA
This sequence comes from Flavobacterium sp., assembly GCA_047622645.1. Lineage (GTDB taxonomy): Bacteria > Bacteroidota > Bacteroidia > Flavobacteriales > Flavobacteriaceae > Flavobacterium. The sequence goes on along the minus strand of JBLHNH010000092.1, from coordinate 5,242 downwards.
CCTGCAAGCAAATTCAGAAAAAATTAGACGAAACGAAGAAAGATATATATAAAAACCTTACAGCTTGGCAACGTGTACAGCTTTCTCGTCACCCTAGTCGTCCCTACACTATGGACCATATTAATGCCTTAACAGAAGGAACTTTTCTTGAACTATTTGGAGATAGAGGAGTAAAAGATGATAAAGCAATGGTGGGTGGCTTAGGAAAAATTGGAGGCCAATCTTTTATGATCATTGGTCAACAGAAGGGATATAATACCAAAACACGTCAGTTTAGAAATTTTGGAATGGCTAATCCAGAAGGGTATAGAAAAGCATTACGTTTAATGAAAATGGCAGAAAAATTTGGAATTCCTGTTTTAACTTTAATCGATACTCCTGGTGCTTATCCTGGTTTAGAAGCTGAAGAAAGAGGTCAAGGTGAAGCTATTGCTCGTAATATTTTTGAAATGTGTAGACTTAAAGTGCCAATTATTACAATTATTGTAGGTGAAGGTGCTTCTGGTGGTGCATTAGGTATAGGCGTAGGAAACAAAGTATATATGTTAGAAAATACTTGGTACTCTGTTATTTCACCTGAGTCTTGTTCTTCGATCTTATGGAGAAGTTGGGAATACAAAGAAATAGCTGCTGAGGCTTTAAAATTGACTTCATTTGACATGAAAAAACAAAAGTTAATAGATGATATTATACCAGAACCACTTGGTGGTGCACATTATGATCGTGTTAAAACTTTTGCATCAGTAAAAAAATATATACTAAAAGCTTTTGATGAGTTAAAAGAGTTATCAACAAAAGATTTAGTAGCTCAAAGGATGGACAAATACAGTAATATGGGGGAGTATAAAGATTAACAACCCAAATTCTTACTTTTTAGCTAAATCCGTCTTTTTCAATAACTGACGGATTTTTTTGTTTGTTGTTAACATAATTTTTTATTTACTAACATAATTTTTTTAAAAATCAAATTTCGTTTTTCAACGAATTGAATTACCTTTGCGCTATGGAAAATGTCAGAAATATAAACCCAATCAAAAATGATAAATCAACTATTATTAATCTTGAAAAAGGAAAATTGCCACCTCAAGTTTTAGACCTTGAAGAAGCAGTTCTTGGAGCAATGATGATTGATAAAAAAGGTGTTGATGAGGTTATTGACATTTTACAAGCAGAAGCTTTTTATAAAGAGTCTCATAAACATATTTTTGAAGCTATTGTTGAGTTGTTTAATGATACACAACCAATCGATTTATTGACGGTTTCTGCACAATTACGTAAAAATGCCAAATTAGATTTAGCTGGTGGAGATTTTTACTTAATTCAATTAACGCAAAAGGTGTCTTCTTCTGCGCATATCGAATTTCACTCACGCATTATTTTGCAAAAATTTATTCAGCGTAGTTTAATAAAAATTTCAAGCGAAATTATCGAAGAATCTTATGATGAAACTACAGATGTATTTGATTTACTAGATAGAGCTGAGTCTAAATTATATGAAGTTACTCAAGGAAACATCAAACGTAGTTCTGAAACGGCTCAAAGTTTAGTAATTCAAGCTAAAAAACGAATTGAAGAAATTGCTGGTAAAGAAGGCTTAAGTGGTGTGCCAACTGGATTTCATGCTTTGGATAAACTGACTTCTGGATGGCAACCTTCCGATTTAATAATTGTTGCTGCTCGTCCAGGTATGGGTAAAACAGCTTTTACTCTTTCAATGGCCCGTAATATGGCAATTGATTATGGTAAACCTGTTGCTTTCTTTTCATTAGAGATGTCTTCTGTTCAGTTAATTACGCGTTTAATTTCTTCTGAAACTGGATTGTCATCTGAAAAATTAAGAACTGGAAAATTAGAAAAACACGAATGGGAACAACTTTCTATTAAAGTAAAAAATTTAGAAAAAGCTCCTTTATACATAGATGATACTCCTTCATTATCCATTTTCGATTTACGTGCAAAAGCTAGACGTTTAGCCTCGCAATACGGAATTAAATTAATTGTTGTTGATTATTTACAATTAATGACAGCTGGTGGAAATGGAAAAGGTGGTGGAAATCGTGAACAAGAAATTTCAACCATCTCTCGAAATTTAAAAGCTTTAGCAAAAGAATTGGCTATTCCTGTAATTGCACTTTCTCAACTTTCTCGTGCGGTCGAAACACGTGGCTCTAGTAAAAGACCATTGCTTTCTGATCTTCGTGAATCTGGAGCTATTGAGCAAGATGCAGATATTGTATCATTCATTTATCGTCCAGAATATTATAAAATTGATGAATGGGATGATGAAGAACGTTCGCCAACACAAGGTCAAGCTGAATTTATCGTTGCAAAACATAGAAATGGTGGTTTAGATAATGTTAGACTTAAATTTATTGGAAATCTTGGTAAGTTTGACAATCTGGACGATTTTAGTTCTCCTTTTGCCGATTTACCTTCAAAAATGAATTTAGATGATCAACAAAATCCATTTGCAACACCAAAGTTGCCTTCAGCAAATGAAGCGTTTGGAAGTAACTTTAATGATGATGATGACTCAGATGTGCCATTTTAATATACAAACCCACTCAAAAGGTGGGTTTTTTTATGCTTTCTTTTAGATATTTTCTCTTATCTTTGATAAAAAAGGAATGCATTTACTTAGAAAAATAATAATACCCTTAATAATTTTATTTTCATTTTCAGCAAAAGCTTCATTTGTCCTAATTCCAATGGAAGCTGAAGGGCAAAAAAATCACCTTAAAGCATACGGAATTACATATTGGGCTTTAGAAAAAAATTACAAAGTCAATTGGTTGTTAAATTATCGTGGAGGCTCATTTTTATTTCCTGATGCCGAAGAAATCCGTAAAGAATGCCAAATTAGAGGCGTAACTTTTGAAATTTTATCGGATGGTCAAACGGCAACAATTTTAGAAGAGATTAGCAGTCCATCTCAAAATCAAGAGACGGTAATTTTAGAGAAAGCTCCCAAAATTGCAGTTTATACGCCTAAAGGTAAAAAACCTTGGGATGATGCTGTAACAATGGTTTTAACCTACGCAGAGATTCCATACACCGAAATTTATGATGAAGAAGTATTAAGTGATCAACTTATATTATATGATTGGTTGCACTTGCACCACGAAGATTTTACGGGTCAATATGGAAAGTTTTTTTCTGCCTATAGAAGTGCACCTTGGTATATTGAACAAAAGAAAGAGGCAGAAACATTAGCTACAAAATTAGGTTTTAGCAAAGTTTCTGAAGAAAAGAGAGCGGTTGCCACAAAAATTAGAGATTATGTTATAGGTGGTGGATTTATGTTTGCCATGTGTTCTGCAACAGATAGTTTTGATATTGCTCTTTCTGCAGAAAGCGTTGATATTTGTGAACCTATGTTTGATGGTGATGAAAGCGATGCTAATTATCAATCAAAAATCGATTACACGAATACTTTTGCTTTTAAAGATTATATTTTAGAAAGAAACCCATTGGTTTATGAGTTTTCGGATATTGATACTACAAATGATCATGGAAAAGGTGCTCTTGCTATGGATAATGATTATTTTTCTTTAATGGAATATTCAGCAAAATGGGATCCAATTCCAACAATGTTATGTCAAAATCATACAACTTTGGTAAAGGGTTTTATGGGACAAACAACAGCTTTTGAATCTTCTAAAGTAAAATCTAATGTTTTGATAATGGGAGAATGTAAAATTAATGGTGAAGCAAGATACATTCATGGTACAAAAGGAAAGGGAATGTTTACTTTTTATGGTGGTCATGATCCAGAAGATTTTCAACATAGAATAGGAGATGCTCCAACGGTTTTAGATCTGCATCCAAATTCTCCTGGTTATAGATTAATTTTGAATAATGTATTATTTCCAGCTGCAAGAAAGAAGAAACAAAAGACTTAATGGTTGTATTAGCTCTCTTTTTAGCTTTTAAGAATAGTAATTTATTTGTGTTTTTATTGACAATATTTTAATTATTTGATAAATAGTGTAATTATAATTCAAATTTTATGTTAAAAATAATAATTAATTACGGTTAAGCCTTTTTTGTATTACTTATAACCCTCATTCATGTATTTAGTACTTGCAATGTATTAATGTTTAGTTGTAGTTTTAGGATATCAAAAAATAATAAACAATTATTTAAGTCATGAAAAAGCAAACTACATATCAAAAACATTATGCTTTTTTTCAAATTGAAAAAAGCGAATTTGTAAACTACCATTATAAAATTTATCGAGTCATTAAAAAGCGATAAATTTTACTTTATGTATTATAGAATTATCTCCAAATCTACTGTCAATTTCTGTTTGAATAATTTTTTACCTTGTTTGTGTCTCATACATGAATAAGTTGAATTAAATCCTCGAGGTCAAATAGTTAAAGATACCATATTTATTTTATATTTTTTTTGCTGAAGAAATTTGGCATAAGATTCTTGTACCCAAAACAAACTTAACAATTAGACTTTTTTACTATCCAAAAATACTATTCTCATGAAAAATATACTTACTATATCGATTCTTGCATTAACATTCTCTTTAAGTGCACAAAATTTTGAAAGTTATTCATTCAGTGGTGGACACACTACAGCAAAAAAATCTGACGGAACTTTATGGGGATGGGGTTATGCCGCTTCAGGTCAATTAGCAACACTAAGTCAAAAAGAAGCTAAACCAATTAAATTAAGCGAAGAAAAAGATTGGAAAACAGTTCAAACAGGAATCAAAAATACATTTGCAATCAAACAAGACGGAACGCTTTGGGCATGTGGTAGTAATGAATATGGTGCTTTAGGAATTAATTCTGAAGAACAAGTAGTTGAATACTTTCATCAAGTTGGAAAAGCTTCAAATTGGATTAAAGTTGCACCTTCATATTTATTTACGGTTGCTATAAAAGCAGACGGAACAATTTGGGCTTGGGGTCAGAATGATTCAAACCAAATGGGAAATAAAACAAAAAGCGTAAAACAATTGGCTCCTATTCAAATTGGAGAAGCTTCAAATTGGATTGATATTGCAACTACAACTAATAAAACAGCTTTTGCAATTAAAGAAGATGGAACAATTTGGGGTTGGGGTTTAAACGATTCTAACATGATTGTTGCAGATTCAACAGTTAGTAATACTTATTTACCAACACAAGTAAATAATGATAGAGACTGGGTTAGAATTGAAGGTGGAAAAAATCATGTTATTGCTCAAAAGTCAGACGGAACAATTTGGGCTTGGGGAGAATCT
>JBLHNH010000091.1:0-10244 GCA_047622645.1 Flavobacterium sp. | reverse complement strand
GAAAATTTATTTTCATCAGCATCAAAATTAATGGCATACCAAGCATAACTTCCATACGTCAAGTCATACGGTGCTCGAGCAGAAATTACATAATATTCTTCTGGTAATTCAGTTGCAAACGAAAACAAATCTTCTTCGTTGCTTCCATAACCATGTAATAATAGGATTGCTGGGTTTTTGTCTAATTTAACTTTTGGTTCTCTAACTAAATGATGTAATGACATGGTTTATACGTTTTTAAAAATTTTTTGATAGAATGGGCCAACGATTGGACTTTCTTTCTGTTCACCATTTAATGCTCCAATAAATCCGTAAACCCATAATGCAAAAATAAATACCCAAAAAGCTGAAGTTATCATCCAACTATCAAAATAGCCAATAAAATATCCTAATAAAAAGAATGTTAAAAATAGACCTAAAGCTTGTCTAATATGGAATCTAGCAAATTCTGATTTATCTTCATTATTCATTAATATGGCAATTATGGTTCCAACAATAGTTAAATAACCTATAATTGCTATATTTTTTCCTTTGTTAATGTCTTCTTGATTTTCCATTATAGTTGTAATTTTCCGTTATTATAAATTCCGTACACTTTTCCTTTTAAAGTTTGTCCTAAAAAAGCTGAATTTTTTGATTTTGATAGTATGTTTTCTTTCTTAAAAACTAATGTTGAATTTGGATTGAATAAACTCATACAAGCAATATTTCCAACTGAAATGATGCTTTTTTCAATTCCAAAAACTGCCTTTCCATTAACTAATTTTTCAACTATAAGCGCTGTTGGTAAAACATTTTGAAGCATTCCAAAAGCTGTTTCTAAACCAATTGTTCCGTTTTTTGCTATATCGAATTCTAATTTTTTATGTTCAATGTCAATTGGATTATGATCTGAAGTTATCATATCAATTGTTCCATCAGTTACTCCTTTGATTAAAGCTTTTCTATTAACTTCTGTTTGTAAAGGTGGTGCTACTTTATATCTCGAGTCAAACCCTTCTAAAACCGTTTCATTCAATGTTAAATGATGAATGGAAACACTACAAGTTACATTAAGTCCTTTCTTTTTGGCGTCTTTGATTAAAACAACCGATTTTGCTGTTGAAATTGTAGGAACGTGCATTTTTCCACCAGTGTATTCTAAAATTGATAGATTTCTAATCAAGTCGATTTCTTCTGCCATGGCAGGAATTCCTTTTAAACCTAATCTTGTACTTACAACTCCTTCATTTACAACTCCATTTCCTCTCAAAGTTTTTTCTTGGCAAAATGTTATCACTAAACCATCAAAATCTTGAACATATTGCAAGGCTATTTTCTGAATATTAGCTTTATCTATTGGATTGTTATAGTCACCAAAAGCAATCGCTCCAGCGTTTTTCATGTCAAATAATTCGGCTAAATCTTGACCATCACTATTTTTTGTCAAAGCTCCAATTGGATGTAAATTTGTAGCAAAACCATTCGCTTTACTCTTCACAAAAGAAATAGCCGATTGATTATCCAAAATAGGATAGGAGTTAGGCTGCAAAGCTACATCTGTAAAACCACTTTTTGCAGCAACTTTTAATCCGTTGCTAATAGTTTCTCTATCTTCAAAACCTGGTTCTCCAAAACTTACCGAAGAATCAAACCAACCTTGTGAAACATAAAGATTATCTAAAGATATTTCTTCTAATTTGTTTAGGTTTTTGGCAGATTTATCAATGGAAGTTATGGTTCCATTTTCAATAGTAATGTCCATTTTTTGATTGTGAAATTCACTTTCAGAATCTAGTATGGTTGCTTGTTTTAGTATAACATTTTTCATTAGAAAATTGTTTAGTTGTGTTGTTGTTTAAAGTTGTAAAATTCTACTTTACGAATTTCTGAATCAGCATTTCACTTACCAAAAAGATTAAGGCTAAGATAATAAACCATTTCCAAAAATCTTTAGAACTTCTAGATGATTCTATTTCGTTGAAAACCGTTGCTATTTCGTCGACTTTAGTGAACTCTTCAAAAGTTGTTTCGTTTTTTTTGCTTAGATCACTTTCTGTTCGTGCGTAATTAAAACTTATGTTTTTTAGCTTGTTTTCTTTCTTTTCGACTGCGAAATTTCCAGAATTTTCAGGCAAATCACCTAATGATAATTTGATTTTGGTATTCAAAACTTGTTGCATTGGAATAAAGCTTTCTTCTTTGTTTTGAATGGAAATTACTTCGTCTTTACTAGTAATAGCATCAATTAATAGGACTTCATTTTCTCCAATTATGTGAGATAATTTTTCTGAATTTCCCTTTGTTTGAGCCATGTTATAAAATGTAGGAACAATTAAAGGGGAATTTTGAAAGTTTGAATTTTTCTTGTTAATTGGAGCAGAAAACGTATAAATACTTCCAATTTGATTACTTATAGATTGCAAAAAGGAACTTCCATCTTCAAATTGTAAAATAGGTAATCCTTTTGATGAAAGTGCAAAATTTTGTTTGACTTCTGGATATTGAAAATTCGTGACTTTCTTCTCAAATACATTTTGGTACAATGGATGTGAAAAACTAATTTTTGTAATTTTCTTTTCTTGATTTTGTAAAGCAGTGAAATTTGTGTTTCCAACTTTATTCGTCAAACTATTTAATTTGTCTACTGAAATTGTTGAAGATGGAATTATAATAACGTTTCCACCTCTTGCATAAAAATCACTTAAATTAGTTGCCAATGAACTCGGAATTTCTTCTAATTCATTCAAAACAATGGTATGCTGATTTTCTAATTCACTATAATTAATTTCTGAAATTGTATAGTTTGTCAAATCAAATTCTTCTGAAGTATAAATTTTGGATAAAAATGCATTTTTATAAGTAGTTCCAATGGCTGTTACCTTGATTCTTTTTGGCTTTTCGATACTGAAATAAAAGGTATTATCGTAAGTAAGACCTTTATCTTGAATTTGAGCATAACCATGAAAATCGCTTTTAGGTAAAGTAAAAACTACGATTTGTTCATTTTCATTGAAATTTACTATAGTTTTTGCTACACTTTTATTACCATTTATAACAGAAAGAGGAATTCCATTTTCTTGTTCACCAAAAGATTTTAAAGTAATTTTTATTTCATAAAATTGATCCAAATTCTGAGAAAGGCTAATGTTTTCAATACTAACATTATTCTTGTTTTGAGCAATTGCATCTATAAAATAAAGAGAATTTCCTTCAGAAAGCGAAGTTGTTTTCTTTGATTCTACGTTTACAGCATCAGAAATTACCAAATAATCAATAGAAGTGTTTGGTTTTTTAGCTCGTACTTTTGTAATTAAATTATCAATTTCAAAAGGTGATCCGCTGTATTTTAAATTCAGTAATTCTTTTTGAATGGATTTAATATCTGTGTCCCAAAAAACATCGTTGCTTGTTAATAAAGATAAAGTTTTGGTTTCTGGAGTTTCTTCAATCAATTCTTGAACGGCTCTTTTAAGCAATTCACCTTTATTTCCTTTAGCTTGCATCGAAAAAGAATTGTCTAATAAAATAACTAATTCATTATTCTTTTTATCATCATCTTTTCCTTTAAAGAAAGGTTGAGCAAATGCAAATATCAAAGCAGCAAGCAATAATAAGCGAGTTGCAAGAAGCAACCATTTTTTAATTGTAGAACTTTTTTGGGTTTGAATTTGGAGTTCTTTCAGCAATTTGACATTTGTAAAATACTCTTTTTTAAATCGTCTTAATTGGAATAAGTGAACGATAATTGGGATTACCAATAAAAAAAGGAAGTATAGAATTTCTGGGTGTTTAAATTGCATCAAAAATTTAATTTTTCAAAAGTACCGATTTAAAATTCAATTACAAAATTCAAGGGCAATAACAATTATAAAACTGAAGGTTAAAAATAAAGAGTAAAATTTTATTTTATATTTAATGATATTTTGTTATTTCCAAATATTCAATTAATCCAAATGTATATTTCTCAAAAGCGATTATAAAAATTCCGGATAAAATAATAGATACTAATAATATAATGGAAATTTTATTTGTTTTAGGCTTGTTTAATATTTTTAAAATAATGCTTATCAAGAAAGGTAATAAAATCATAAAGAATGGAAATATAAAATAGGTTCCTAAACCATATGCTTCGTTACTCATTTTATAATTTATATTAAAGTATAGATGCACAAAGTTATTATAATACCTGAAAAAATATCTTCAAATATTAGTTCTTTTTTTAGAATTGATTTTATTACTAATACTAATGCTATAATTAAAGTAATGATTGCAATTAATAGATAAGGAACTAATATTAAACCCATATATTTTAAAAATTACTAAACACTACTTCTTATTTCTCCTTTTGGCATCACGTTTTCGTTCCATGTTTCGATTCGTTGATCCAGAAACTTTTTTGTAACGTTTTCCTGGTCCACCAAGATTAACTTTGCTGTTTTTCTCACTTTTTTCATGATAAGAAGCACCACGTTCGATATCTTCTTTCTTCTTCTTCACTTTCATTTTGACTTTGTCTTTCTCGAACTCTAATTTTCGAACTTCAACAACAACGTCTTCTGGAATGTCAAGATTTTCAATTTCTTGATTCATTAATTTTTCCACTTCCAACAGCATTTCTTCTTCCTTTGGAGCGATGAAACTTATGGCAATTCCTTCTTTATCAGCACGACCCGTTCTACCAATTCTGTGAATATAACGTTCTGGTTCATCTGGAAACTGTAAATTAAAAATGTGAGTAATATCAGTAATGTCCAATCCACGAGCCATGATGTCAGTCGTAATTAAACCACGTAATTCACCACTTTGAAAGTTTTCCATAGTATTTAAACGATAATTTTGCGTTTTATTGGAATTAATTACACCAAATTGACCTGCAAAATGTTCCTCTAAAAAGTCATCAACTAATTCAGAAATACGTTTACTATTGATAAAAATCAGCACACGAGAAGTAGTCTCGTCGCTTTCTAAGATATGTTGTAGGATATTTAATTTCGTAAGGAAATTTGGAACACTATATATGTATTGACTAATTTGTTCTAATGGAGTTCCACTTGGAGCCAAAGAAACTTCTAATGGAAAATCAAAATATTCTTCTAACAATTCGTCCACTTCTTCTGTCATGGTTGCAGAAAATAAGATGTTTTGTTTTTTAGTTCGCATCATAGACAAAATAGCAGTCAATTGTGTTCTGAAACCTAAATTAAGAATTTCATCAAACTCATCTATCACTAATTTTTGAAGTGTATCGAAACGAACTACGTTATCCAAAGCCAAATCCATAATTCGACCTGGTGTTGCTACTAAAATATCACTTCCTGTATAAACCGAAGTTTTTTGAGTATTGATGTTTACACCACCATAAATACCTAATGTTCGGATATTCATGTAGGTCGTCAATTTTTCTATTTCCTCTACAACCTGAACTACTAATTCACGTGTTGGCACCAATATTACAATTCTTGGCGTATGTAAATCAGCAACAAATTTCCATTGTTTTAGAATTGGTAAAAGGTAAGCAAACGTTTTCCCTGTTCCAGTTTGAGCAATTCCCATAACATCTCTTCCAGAAAGAATGACTTTGTAGGCTTTTGCTTGAATTGGAGTAGGCTTTTCAAAACCTAATTCATCAAGGGCTTTTTGTAGTGATTTTGGTAAATCAAATTCAGAAAAAGAATTCATTGTAATAATTTTGTGCAAAGTTACAACTTTATTCTTTGTGTATTAGCCATAAAAAAACCTTTCGGTAAGGAAAGGTTTTGATTTCTTTATGTCAAAAGTTTTATAATTTCCCCATATTTGAAGCTAATGTTTCAATAAATTTTCCAATTGGACCTTTTATCATCATTGCCATCATTGAGTTAAATTCGCCATCAAAATGCAATTGTACTTCACATTTTGAATCGTCAATCGGAGTAATGTTTCCTGTTAAAGTAAAAGGTAATTTACTACTAGCTGCTCCTAAAACAACTTTTGTAGGTTCAATTTTATCTTTCATTACTAATTTGATTTCAGGCATACCTTTTAAACCAAATTCGAAACAATTTTCATCAATTACTTCAAATTTCGCAATGTTATCAGGCATTAATTTTTCAAAACTTTTAACGTCCGTTAATTTTTCGAAAATATATTGAGCTGATTTTTCTACACTTACTTTTTGACTTTCTAAATTCATTTTTTTATTATTTTATTCTTGATTCCAAGTAGAAGGACTTTTTGACCATTCAACTAAAGATTCCATTTCTTTTTCTGTTACATATTGTTTTTCAATTGCTTTAGCTAAAAGTGTATTATAATCACTTAAAGTGTATACATCGATGTTTGCTTTTTTAAAGTTTTCTTTTGAAACATCAAAACCATAGGTAAATATGGCAGCCATTCCTTTTACGTTTGCTCCTTCTTTGCGTAAAGCTTCTACAGCCATAAGACTACTTCCACCTGTGCTGATTAAATCTTCAACTACTACAACGTTTTGACCTTTTTGTAAAAAACCTTCCACTTGATTTTGTCTACCATGTTTTTTAGCCTCGGGTCTAACATATACGAACGGAAGTCCTAATTCTTCTGCAACAAGTATACCAATTCCAATGGCTCCAGTAGCAACACCTGCAATAACGTCTGGCTTTCCAAATTGGTTTTCTATTTGTTTTGCAAATTCATCTCGAATGTAATTTCGAATAGGAGGAAAAGACAGTACCAAACGGTTGTCACAATAAATTGGAGACTTCCAGCCAGAAGCCCAAGTAAAATAATTTTTTGTATTTAATTTAATTGCGTTAATTTGCAAAAGCAATTCGGCTGTTTTTTGTGCTGTGTTGTTATTAAAAATCATATTGCAAATGTATAAAGTTTTTGTGAACGATAAGCCACTTTTTTTGACAAATAAAATTGAAAAAGAAACCGACTTTCAATTATTCCTTTTGGAAAGCATTGATATCAAAAAACTTATCATTAAAATTTTTCAGAATAAAATTCAAAAAGCTTTTTTGTATCATCCTGATGAGTCATTGTTAATGAAGACTTTAAAGTCAAAAATCCCTGTTGTGAAAGCTGGTGGTGGATTGGTAAAAAACACAAAAGGAGAAATTTTATTTATTTTTAGAAATGGAAAATGGGATTTGCCAAAAGGTGGAACTGAAAAAAATGAAACCATGGAAGAAACAGCCATGCGAGAAGTCGAAGAAGAAACTGGTGTAAATGGTTTGTCGATTGTAGAAAAATTACAAAAAACGTATCATGTTTTTAAACGAAATGGGAGTTATAAATTAAAAACAACAACTTGGTATGAAATGAATTCTACTTTTGAAGGCACTCCTGAAGGTCAAGCGGAAGAAGGAATTGAAAAAGTTGAATGGATAAATCCAAAAGATATTCCAGCACTTTTAGAAAATTCGTACGAGAATATTAAATTACTATTTGAAGCAGAAAGATAAAAATGAATTATTAATTTAAACTATATAAAAAATGAAAAAATCAATTGTAATGTTTGTATTGGCAATCGCAACTATGTCATTTGTATCTTGTAAAGAAGAAGCAAAAGAAGAAACTGCAACAGAAACAAGCGCAGAAGTAACAGAAGAAGCTCCAGCAGAAGAAATGCACATGGCTAGTTATGCTTGTCCAATGAATTGTGAAAATGGAAAAACGTATGATGCTCCAGGTAAATGTCCAGTTTGTGAAATGGATTTAGTGGAGAATACTGAAGGTCATGAAGGACACAATCATTAATATTTAATTATAGATCAAACAGATTCCACTAATTTTTACAGATTAATTAGTGGAATTTGTTATTTTAATAAGGTTCTTTTTCTCTAGTAAAGAAAAAGTAAATTACATAAAGCCAACCAAATATACCTTGAACAATTGCCCACAAAATTGATTTATTTTTTGTGTATGAAATTACAATTGCTAATGCATTTCCAAAACCAATTCCATTTCTGATTATTGTATTTTTAACTGTTTCTTCTTGTGCAAATAGTGTAGAAGTAAATAATAAGGTGACTAAAAGTAGTAAATGTTTTTTTTTCATTATTTAATGTATTTTATTTTTCTAAGCGCATTTTAATTTCAGTTATAACTTTTTCTTTTTCAATATGACTTAGATTTTTAAAAAAAGTAACAGGAAGATTATCATATTTAAATAGAATGTCACCACTTTTCATTCCAATAATGTCTGTATACATTGAGATTAGTTCATTTATTTTAAAATTTATAATTGAATTGTCTGCAAAAGATTTAGTTATATATTTTAAGTCTTTAATTTTTAATTTCTCATATTTACTATTGGGATATAGAAAACTACCAGTTTTTTTGATGTATAAATTTTTTTCATCAATTTCTATAACTTCATAACCTCTTAAATTCCATAAAAAACTTCTGAAAGATAATATTCCAATAATTAGAATGATAAAACTAGCTATTGAATTTTCGTTATTCAAAAATAAATAAATTGAATTTAGAATAAATAAACTAAAAACACCAAACATTATAATTGGAATCAAATTACTATTACTTCGTTTTTTTAGAATAAACTTATCGTCTAAATTTGATAATATTACTTCTTCTGTTCTAAAATTTAATTTATTGATCATTATTTTATTCTATAAACAGGATACTGTAAATAAGCCTTTTCAAAATAAATAGAGTTTCTGTATACCCAATCCAATTGTGCATCACCACTTTTTTCAAAATTTTCGTCTGATTTCTTTTTAGCTTCAAATTCAGCTTTTAAGGTTGGATTTTTATCTAAAATTTCTTTGGCTAAATCTTCAAAAACATAAGCCGAAAAATATTCTTTTTGTTGTAAAATAGGATCAAAGTAATTCCAGTTAAAGTAACTGTCAACAGCTTCTGGTTCTAATGTTTCCATTAAATATTTGACGCCTTTTTGTTGGGTTTTAATTAGAAAATCTCCTTTTCTAAATTTCAATTTTTCTACTTTTGAAGCTATAACCGTATTATAATGCCCATAATGTCCTTCATACGGATTTTTAGAAGTCTTGTAATCTGCAATTTTATAACTTTCGACTTCAATTACCGAATCACTTTGAATTTCTGTCATTTCAATTTGGTTGACTTGTAGCAAATCTAAAATCGTCCATTGTGATTTTGGAACCACATAATAGGCCGGAATCACAACGTCTTTTGTCGATTTATAATCATTATAAAATGGAATATTTTTGGTAAAAGGTTTTGCTCGATCATAAAATAATCTTGGTTTTCCCGAAACATCACTTGGTTTGTAAGCTCCTTCATAACCACGAAAAGCAATCGTAGAAATTTTTGTAGAATCAAGTTCCCATTGCAATGGATAAAGGTTTCCAACTTTATAATTCGCTAGATTTTCAGCTTTTAAGGCTTTGATTTTTTTAAAGTTTTTATCTACATAATTCATACTCGAAACCATATATTCATAAGTCACTTTTACACGACTTGAAAAATCTTTTAACATGTGCGTTTCAGGAACAGAACCAATCGCATTGAAAAGCGTAGTGTAACCCGTTGCATATCTTGGTGTATCCATAAATTGTGCAAAACCATCATCTGGTTTGTCACCGTGAATATTTACGTAAGGAACACTTTCTATCTTTTTTTTCTGCAAATCTTTTACGATTGCTGGATGCATTTCGGTTTTATAGAAATCTCCTAATTTTCCACCTAAACGTTGATGTTGTGTAGCAATACAAGTAAAAGTATATTGATAATCAGCTCCATTACTTACGTGATTATCGATAAACATATCGGGATTTACCAAATGAAAAATCTCTTGAAAACTCTTTGAATTTTTAGAATCTGTTTTAATAAAATCACGGTTCAAATCATAGTTTCTCGAATTTCCTCTAAAACCATATGCTTCTGGACCATTTTGATTGGCTCTCGAATGCGAATTTCGATTCAAACTTCCACCAATATTATATACCGGAATAGCTACTAAAACAGTGTTTTTAGGCACTGAAACTTTTTTGGTAGCCAAATCTCTAATCAACATCATAGTTGCATCAATTCCGTCTGGTTCACCTGGATGAATTCCGTTGTTAACGAGAATCACAGCTTTGTCTCTATTAATTTGTGTAAAACTAAACTGCTTATCTGGATTAAAAATCACAATATGCAAAGGTTCACCACTATCGGTTTTACCCATTTCTTTTAGATAAACCGTTTCAAAAGCACTGTCTAATTTTTGGTAATAAGCAATACATTCTTCATAAGTAGTCGATTGATTGCCGTTTCCTTTTTCAAAAGGTGTCAAGTATTTTTCTTGTGAA
>JBLHNH010000090.1:0-10313 GCA_047622645.1 Flavobacterium sp. | reverse complement strand
GCTTCTGCACTTTGAAAAGCTGGATTTTTATCTCTATTAAATGTTTCTAATTCTTCTGCAATAATTGGTGGTATCCAATTAGGGTTGTTTTTATATAGTTCAAAAGAAAACATTACGTAATCTTTCATTTCTTTTTTTGACTTGGCTTCTTTTATTTCAATCATTGTGTTTGGGTGAAATTATTCTTCGTCTTTAGACTTTTTTAATTTCTTTTCTTTGTTCTTATTTAATTTTGGCTCTTTTTTCTTAGCACTTTTATTTGCTTTATCTTTTTTTCTGTCCTCAGGAGATTTTATTCTTACTTCTTGATAATTTTTATCAAAACGCCAAGAAACTCCAACACCACCATACATTATTGAAGGGGTGTCTTTTATGTTTTTAGAAAACGAAGCGTCAACTTGCATGTTAGGTGAGATAAGATAGGCTCCACCAGCTCTAAAGACAATATCACTATATAAATCCCCTTTATAGCCTTGGTTTTCAACAAAAACAGACCATTGTTGATTTATTCCATGGGTAAGGGTTGCAATATATTCTAATGATTTGAAATCGGAAGTAAATTTGTTATAGACTAAATTTCCAACTAACACCCATCTTGTTCCAAAAGTATTTTGTGTAATTAAAGCTACTTTAGGACTAACTTTTGGTTCAATTAATCTCGAATTGTAATTGTATGGATTATCAGAAAAATTAATATTTACTCCACCAAATACGCCAACAGATGGTATTAATTGTCTCCATTTAAAACCTTGATTAGCTTTCCAACTTCTAATGTTTACTTTTTGTTCATAATATTTATTAGGATCATAAACCAAATATTTAGCACCTATAACTGTAGATCTCAAGGCATTTCTTTTATATTCTTCAATTGGACTTGTATAAGTATCATTTTGATATTGAATTTCAACAACGGCTTCCATTTCTTCTTTTATCACACCCCATCTCAAGGCAAAATCAACTCCAAAACCATTGGCATCATATCCGATTAAATCGTGGTTTTCATTAATGCCAAAAACGCCTGATTCTAATTGAATAACTGATCTTCCAACAGAGAAAGCCATCATAGATTTTCCGGGTCTATTAGAATTAATTACATCTGTATACTGGGCAGAAGCCAATTCAACAAATAATAAAGATAATAAAAGGAGAAATTGTGCTGATTTTTTCATAATTGGCTTAAATAAGTTTTTCAAAAGTAGTTATTTTATCATAAATTTAAGAAACAATTTATGGGTTTTTACTACTTATAATTGTATTTTTGAATTTTAAAATTAGATTACAATGATAGAAGCATCATTTACAGGTTTATTAAGAACGTTAGCTTATATAGTTTTATTTTATTATTTGTTTAAATTCTTGTTGAGAATTTTTGCACCTATACTTATGAAGAAAGCTATGAATAAAGTGCAACAAAAAATGGAAGACCAAGTTAAGCAACAACAAAATTACCAACAAAGCACTTCTCAAAATAATTCGCAATCAACTGTTAAACCTCAGGAAAAGAATAAATTAGGAGAATATATTGATTACGAAGAAGTAGATTAATTACAATCAAACAATAACAGAAAGGATATTTTAACAATATCCTTTTTTTATTTACTTTAGCATCATTAAAAATTTAACTTGTAGCATGAAAAATTTGCAAAAATATTCTTCTCATTTATTGGCTATTCTTGGGTTTGTTATTGTAGCCGTAATTTATTTTTATCCTGTTTTAAAAGGAGAACAAATTTATCAACATGACATTGCTGAATATACAGGAATGGCTAAAGAACAAAATGATTTTAGAAAAGAAACTAATCAAGAACCATATTGGACAAACAGTGCTTTTGGAGGAATGCCAACTTATCAATTAGGTGCTAAATATCCAAATGATTTTATTGGACATTTTGATGATGTTCTGCGCTTTTTGCCTAGACCAGCAGATTATTTATTCTTATATTTCTTAGGATTTTATATACTATTACTTGTTTTAAAAGTTGATCCATTAAAAGCCTTTTTTGGAGCTTTAGCTTTTGGACTTTCAACATATATGATTATTATTATTGGTGCTGGACATAATGCAAAAGCTCATGCGATTGCCTACATGCCAATGGTTTTAGCTGGAGTTTTACTAGTTTTTAGAAGAAAATATATTGTCGGTGGATTACTGACAATGATTGCTGCAGCCTTAGAAATTCAAGCGAATCACTTTCAAATGACTTATTATTTATTGATTTTACTTTTAGTAGTTTCAATTTATTATTTTGTAGAATTCATTAAGGGAAAAGATTTTAAAGGTTTAGCTAAAGTTGTTGGAGTTTTTGCCATTGCTGGAATTTTTGCAGTAGGATCCAACGCAACCACTTTATTAGCAACATCAGAATATGCTAAATTTTCGACAAGAAGTGATAGCGAATTGACTTATGAAGTTGATGGTTCTAAAAAAGAGAACTCAAATGCAATGAGTTATGAGTATATAACAGATTATAGTTACGGAATTGCTGAAAGTTTAAACTTGATTGCACCACGACTTTTTGGTGGTGCTAGTTATGAAGATTTAGGTAAAGATTCAGAAATGTTTCAATATGTAATGTCACAAGGAGCAAGTGAAACAGAAGCCTCCGTCATAACAAAACAATTAAGAACATATTGGGGTGATCAACCTGGTGTTTCTGGACCAGCTTATATTGGAATTATTGTTTTCTTTTTAGCTGTTTTATCTTTATTTGTAGAAAAAAGAAAAGTCAAATATGCATTAGTTGCAGGAATTTTGGTTTCGTTATTTCTTTCATGGGGAAAAAATTTCTCACTACTAACGAATTTCTTTATCGATTACGTTCCTTTGTATAATAAGTTTAGAGCTGTTTCATCTATACAAGTTCTTTTGGAATTATGCATGCCAGTTTTAGCTATTTTAGGGCTTTATTCATTCTATAAATCTGATGATTCACAAAAATGGAATGCCTTATGGAAGTCAGGAGCAATAGTTGGTGGAATTTTAATTTCATTGTTGCTTTTCAAAGGAATGTTTAATTTCTCTGGACCAGCTGATGGTTATTATGCTGATTCATATGGATTTGACTTTATGAGTGTTCTAAAGGAAGATAGGGCTGCAATGTATTCTTCTGACGTATTTCGTTCATTAGGCTTTTTAGCAATTGTTTTCGTGGTAATGTATGCTTCATTAAAAAATAAATTGGATCAAAATACCGCTATTATTTTAGTGGGATTGGTTATGGTTTTTGATTTGTTTTTAGTTGATAAAAAGTATGTAAATGATGAAAACTTTAAGTCAAAAAGAGAAATTGAGATGCCTTATCAGATTACAGAAGCAGATCAAAATATTTTGCAAGACACAACACATTTTAGAGTTTTTGAAGCTGCAGGTAATATGAGTAGCGCAAGAACTTCTTACTTTCATAAATCACTTGGTGGTTATAGTGCTGTTAAACCAAGAAGAATGCAGCAGTTGTTTGATTATCAAATTGCAAAAAACAACCTTCAAGTATATAATATGTTGAATACTAAATATATTATTAAAGCAAATGAACAAGGTGAAGATGTAGCTTTATTAAATCCAGATGCTAATGGAAATGCTTGGTTTGTAGAGAAAGTACTAAATGTTATTTCTTCAGATGAAGAAATGAAAGCTTTAGATAGTTTAAGAACCAAAGATGTAGCTGTAATTAATCCAACAGCATTAAAGATTAAAGGGAAGCCTTTTGGTGATTTAAAAAGAGATTCATTAGCTAAAATTGATTTAATAGAATACAAACCAAATCATTTAAAATACAAATCAACAAATTCTAATGCTGGTTTTGCAGTGTTTTCTGAAATGTATTATGAAAATGGTTGGAATGCAACAATTGACGGAAAAGAAGCTCCAATTTATAGAGTAGACTATGCTTTAAGAGGATTAGAAGTTCCGGCAGGAAATCATACAATAGAATTCAAGTTTGATCCACAAGTTGTAAAAACAGGAAGCACAATTGTATTGTTTAGTTCAATTGGAATGTTGTTGTTATTGATTGGAGGAATTTATTTTGAGACCAAAGAACAAAGAGCAAGGAAGAATGAGTAATTAGTATTAATTAAGATTTTAACTTCAAACCTGAAACTCTGAAACCAGAAAAACAAAAAACACTAATCATCACTTATTATTGGCCTCCAGCTGGTGGCCCAGGTGTACAGCGTTGGTTAAAATTTGTAAAGTATTTACCTGATTTCGGAGTTGAACCAATAGTTTATATTCCAGAAAATCCGACTTATCCTTTGTTGGATGAGAATTTGGTTCAGGAAGTTTCAGACAAGGTAACAATTATAAGACAACCTATTTTTGAACCTTATGGTTTTGCTTCTTTTTTGTCGAAAAATAAAACTAAGAAAATCAGTTCAGGAATTATTCCCAATAAGAAAAAACAATCGTTTGTAGAACAAACCTTACTTTGGATAAGAGGAAATATGTTCATTCCTGATGCACGAATATTTTGGGTTAAACCATCTGTAAAATTTCTACAAAAATATATTCAAGAAAACAATATTGAAACGATAATTACAACTGGTCCACCGCATAGTGTACATTTAATTGGATTAGGTTTAAAAAAACAAAACAATATTAAATGGATTGCAGATTTTCGTGATCCTTGGACAACAATTGGTTATCATAAAGCGTTAAAATTATCCGAAAAAGCTGCTAAAAAGCATAAAAACTTAGAAAAGGAGGTTATGAACAGCTGTGACCAATTAATTGTGACTTCACCAACAACAAAAACGGAATTTGAACAAATCACTTCAAAACCAATTGAAGTCATTACAAATGGTTATGACATTGAAAACGTGTCTAAAAAAGCGATGGATTCTAAATTCACATTAGCACATATTGGTTCCTTTTTGTCAGAAAGAAATCCGAGAATTTTATGGAAATCTTTATCAGAATTAATCAAAGAAAATAAAGCTTTTGCCAACGATTTTCAACTGAAACTTATCGGAGCAGTGAGTAAAGAAGTTTTAGAAACAATTAAAGAATTTCGATTAGAAAAATATGTAAATCATTTGGGTTATGTTTCACATAATGAAGCATTACAAGAACAAAGGAGATCGCAAGTTTTATTGTTAATCGAAATAGATTCAGAAGCCACAAATTGTATTATTCCGGGAAAATTGTTTGAATATATGGTTTCCGAAAGACCAATTTTAGCCATTGGACCTGAAAATACTGATTTCAAAAACATTATCAAAGAAACAAACACAGGAACTTTTTTTATGTACGATGAAAAAGAAGCTTTAAAATCACAAATAGAAATTTATTACAAACAATTTAAACAAAATACGTTACAAGTAAATGCTATTGGATTACAAAAATATAGTAGAAAAAAACTAACGGAACATTTAGCTACTATTTTATCTACCAACTAATAACTGAACATTAAAAAATGGGAATAGTTCTAAAGCAATCCTTAAAAAATACCGTTATCACCTATATTGGTTTTGCCATTGGGGCGATAAATTCGTTGTACATGTATGTTCAATTTTTAGGTGATACTTATTATGGTTTAGTTGGTTACGTGTTATCTGTTGCAAATATTATGATGCCTTTGATGGCTTTTGGTGTTCATAATACGTTGGTTAAATATTTTAATGAATATAAAACAGAAGAAGAAAAATCTTCTTTTTTAACCTTTGTGCTTTTTCTACCTTTATTATTGATAATTCCGTTTTCGTTGATTGGTTATTTTGGCTATCATCAAATCGCGACTTTGTTATCGAAAAAAAATCCAATTGTTTATGATTATGTTTGGCAAATTCCAGTAATTGGACTTTGTATTGGATATTTCGAGATTTTTTATGCTTGGGTAAAAGTACATATGCAATCAGTTTTAGGAAATTTTATTAAAGAAGTTTTCGTAAGAATACTTGTTAGCATAAGTCTTTTTGCTGTTTATTTTGATTGGATTACACCAGTTGAGTTTGTATATTCTTTAATGGGAATTTATTTTTTAGCAATGCTATTGATGAAAATTTATGCTTATAAAGTAAGATTTCCATCATTTCGATTCAAAATTCCGACAAATTCGAAAGCAATTATTACTTATAGTTTATTCATTATTCTAACTGGTGGAATTGCAAATTTATTTTTAGAAATAGATAAATTCATGTTAAATAATTATGTAAAAATTGAGAACATTGCCTATTACTCAGTTGCTGTTTTTATTGCTACCGTTATTGCTGTTCCAAGTCGAGCTATGCATCAAATTACATATCCTATTACAGCCAAATTGATGAGTGAAAATAAACATGATGAATTAAATGATTTGTATAAAAAAACATCTATTACTTTACAAGTTATTGGTGGTTTGATGTTTCTTGGGATTTTGGTAAACATAAATCAATTGTATTTATTGTTGCCAATAGAATATTCAGGTGGAATTTTTGTTGTGTTTACCATTGGATTATCTAAATATTTCGATTTAATATTAGGAAATAATAATGCGATTATTTTTAATTCAAAATATTATAGAACTGTTTTGTTTTTAGGTGTTTTATTGGTAACGTTAACTGTTATTCTCAATATGATTTTCATTCCGTTATATGGCCTAAAAGGAACAGCTTTTGCAACATTACTTTCAATAACATTATATAGTTTATCTAAATTACTTTTTGTAGTCAAACGAATGAAGTTATTTCCGTTTACTTCTAAAACAATTACTGCTTTTGGAATATTAATTGCTTGTTTTTTAGGGTTTTATTTTTGGGAATTTCCTTTTCAGCCTGTATTTAATATCATTTTAAAATCTATTTTAGTTTCAATTATTTACTTGTTTTTAAGTTATAAATTAAAATTGTCTTCTGATATTAATGATGTAATTGATAATGTTTTAAGAAAGGTTAGATTATAATTTTTAGCCACAGATTTATAGATCAAAAAATGATTTATAAATCTGTAGTTTGATCTAATTTATTCTAATTCATAATAATGTGCTTAAAAAATTACAAAATAAAAAATCCTGTTTACATTTCTGCTTACAGGATTAAAAAACAAACAAACTTAACCAAACTATTTTTTTCTTTCTTTTTCGTCTCTTTTAATTTCAATTACATCTGAATCATCCATTTTTACTTTGCTACCATCTTTTTTATAGTAGTAGTAATCATCTTCATTTGTATCGTCATTATATCCATTATTGTTTCCATTTCCATGACCATTTCCATGACCGTTTCCATCAAAATCATAATTGTTTCCTTGGTTATAATAGTTTATAAAACCTATAATATCTATGATTTGACCTCTACGGTTGTAGAGAATTTGCATCCCACCTACTTGTTTTAGAGCAAAACTATTGTATTTCATGTATACAGAGCCAACTCTTTTAACTCTTCCGTATGCATCATAATTAATGAATACGTTTCCTACACGTCTTACACGACCTTGATTATCATGTTCTATGATTACTCCTCGAGCTGGACCATAATAAGCATTTGAAACAGTTACTGTTCTAACTCCTGGTGCACCATAAGTTCTGTTCATCTTTTCAGTACGATTTCTTTTTCCTGAAGTTGTTGGTTGTGTGTTAAAATCAAATTGACCGTCTAAAAAGATGAAGAATTCAACGCCTCTTTCTTTAAATACAATTGGGTCAGCATCTCTATAATCTCTAATAAAGCGATAACCTTCTTCCTTTGCACTAAATACATTTTTCTCCGATGCGATAGTTACATTACTCATAAGTAATAAACTTGCTACTAAAAGTGTAATTTTTTTCATGACTTCTATAATTTAAGGTTAAACATTTCAACAATTTAATTTATTGTTGTTTGATTACTTAAATTCAATAGCTGTGCCAGAATACGTTAAGCAGTTGTCAACGAGTTGTTAATGATTCTTAAGTCATTAGTATTTAGGTATTTAAAAGTCATTTAAGTTGATTAATTTTAAATAAAATTAATTTTATATTTTTTTAAATCCAATCAAAATAAGTAATTGATCAAATTCACTGAATTTTTTTCCCCCTTTACTTTGGGATTTTATTTGTTTTTTTAGACTATTAAAGTTTGTGTAATAGAAACTTGAAAAACGGCCTTTTATTTTTCCGTTTTTAATCAGCCAAACAGCTTCGTGAGTGCTATATCTAGAATTTTCATCAACTAAAATATAGTAATCAAAATATGTCCATAATCTATATTGTCTAAAAAAAGGAATTATTGGATTTATAAATAAAATTCCTTTATCATCAGTGATAATTAATTTACATTGAGATGCAAGTAAAGTTAAAAACATTAAATTAAGCCCAATGATTATTAAGTATGCAATTATAGCATTTTGATCATTATTAAAGGCAACTTTTTCATAACTAATTTTAGAATTAGTTAATAGATTATATGCACCAAACCCAATTAAAAGATTTAATCCTAATAGAAGTCCAAAACCACCAAACAATTTATATTTTGAATATATTTTATTCATATATAATAACTCTTTATCAATTTCAGAAACAAAATAAACCTGAAATCAATTGAAACAAAACTTATAGCTTCTCCTTCAAATATTTTCCTGTAACCGAATTTTTGTTCTTTACAATTTCTTCAGGTGTACCAAAAGCCATTAGTTTTCCACCAAATTCTCCACCTTCTGGACCAATATCAATAATATAATCAGCACATTTTATTAAGTCTAAATTGTGTTCAATTACTATTATTGAATGTCCTTTCTCTAATAAAGCTTCAAAAGAGGCTAATAATTTTTTAATATCGTGAAAGTGTAATCCAGTTGTTGGTTCGTCAAAAACAAATAAAGCTTTATCTTTAATTGTTCCTTTTACTAAAAATGAAGCTAATTTAATACGTTGTGCCTCTCCACCAGAAAGCGTAGAAGAAGACTGTCCCAATTGCACATAACCTAATCCAACATCTTGAAGAGGTTGTAGTTTTTGTACGATTTTCTTTTGTTCAAATTTGGTAAAGAATGCTAAAGCATCATCTATAGTCATGGTTAAAATGTCATCGATGTTTTTCTCTTCAAATTTTACTTCTAAAACTTCTTTTTTGAAACGTTTTCCACCACATGTTTCACATTCTAAATGAACATCAGCCATAAATTGCATTTCGATAGTAACTGATCCATCACCTTTACAAGTCTCGCATCTTCCTCCATCAACATTGAATGAAAAGTGCTTGGCTTGGTAATTTCGTAATTTTGAAACCGATTGTTTTGAATATAAATCACGAATATCATCGTAAGCTTTTATATAGGTAACAGGATTTGAACGCGAACTTCTACCAATTGGATTTTGATCAACGTATTCAATATGTTTTATATTTGAATAACTTCCTGCTAATTCAGTGAATTGTCCAGCTTTTTCGCTGATTCCTTCTAAACTCTTTTTTATGGCTGGAAATAGTATTTTTTTAACCAATGTACTTTTTCCACTTCCAGAAACTCCAGTAACAACTGTAAAACATTCTAATGGAAACGTAAAGTTTTGGTTTTGAAGATTATTTTCACGAGCACCAATTACATCAACATGATTTTTAAATTTCCTGCGTTTTTTTGGAACTTCAATTTTTTCTTCACCATTAAGATATTTTGCAGTTAAAGAATCAGCTTTCAAAATTTCTTCATAAGTACCTTGTGCGACCAAATAACCACCATTTGTTCCTGCTTCTGGGCCTATATCGATTATCATATCTGCAGCCTTCATAATGTCTTCATCGTGCTCTACAACAATTACTGTATTTCCTAAATCACGAAGATTTTTTAATACTTCAATTAATTGTTCTGTGTCTTTTGGATGTAATCCAATACTAGGTTCATCTAAAATATACATTGAACCAACTAAGCTACTTCCAAGAGAAGTAGCTAAATTAATTCTTTGTGATTCTCCACCAGATAGCGAAGCTGAATTTCGGTTTAATGATAAATAACTTAATCCAACTTTGTATAAAAACTCTAATCTGTTGTTGATTTCGATTAATAAACGTTTCGCAACAATAGCATCATATTGATTTAAAGTCAATGCTTTAAAGAAAGCCATTAAATTTAAAATTGGTAAATCCACCAAATCTGATATGTTTTTGCCAGCAATTTTAACGTATGTTGCTTCTGCACGAAGACGTTTTCCTTTACAGGTATGGCATTTTGTTTTTCCACGATAACGCGAAAGCATTACACGGTTCTGAATTTTATAATTTTTTTCTTCTAATTCTTTAAAGAAATCATTTAAACCCATAAAATATTTATTTCCTTCCCAAATTAAGGCTTTTTGTTCTTCTAAAAGTTCAAAATAAGGTTTGTGAATAGGAAAATCAAATTTGTGAGAATTGTTAACTAATTGATC
>JBLHNH010000089.1:0-10839 GCA_047622645.1 Flavobacterium sp. | reverse complement strand
AATAATACTGTTTTTGCCTATAAAGTTTTCAAGTGAATCTAAATACTTTGAAGAATTTTCATTATCATTAATATAATAATGCAATTCAGAAGCTTTTAAATATCTAAAACACTTATTATCATAATTTAAAGAGATCCAATTATCTAACGTTTCAACATATAATAAATTATTCTGCATTTCATATGCTATTTTAACTTTTAGAATATAAAAATTTGGAAAAGTCTGAAAATATGCTGGTATTTCATTAAAAATTTCTAACGCTTTATCATACTCTTTTCTTTTAAACAAATTGTTAGATGAATTTAAATATTTTCGTGCATGATAATATTCTGAAACATTCATTAATTCATTTTGAATAGACCAATTAAAATGGAGATTCAAATTGAAACTTGTTTGAGTTGAAATATAGTTTGTAATGTAAATTTTATTATTTCTTTGTTCTAAAATAAAATCAGTAATTTCAAAATTTTTATTATTTTTTATCATGACTAATGCATGATATTTATTCTCTTCTTTATATAGCTTCAAAAGTTTAGTTTCACTCTTGTTTGTAGCCAATTTTATTATGTTTTTTAAATAAGGAGAATAAACTTCAAAAAGTTGATTAACTACATATGTTTTTCTAATTTTAAATTGATTAGTAACACCTAAAGTATCTGATGCTTTTTTAATATCATCTAAAATAAAGTTAATATCAAACTTATCTTGTAGTTTTTTAACTTCCTTATTTTTTATATTTATAACTATTCCTTCGGCATATGCTTTATAGTCATTTTCAGTTAACTCATTATCTGAACAACCAAAAAAAACACAAAACAATAGAAAATAAATATTTCTCATATTACAACTTCCTTCTCTTCTTCTCTGCTTTAATCAAACTCAATTCTCTACTCGTTTGTCCAGCAACTGAGGTGTTTTCTTCTGCTCTCCTTATTAAGTAAGGCATAACATCTCTAACTGGACCAAAAGGTAAATATTTAGCAACATTATAACCGTGAGCAGCTAAATTATAACTAATATTATCACTCATTCCATACAATTGACCAAACCAAATTCTGGTATCTTTTGGAGCTATGTTTCTTTCTTTTATTTGCTGCATCAACTTATAAGAACTTTCCTCATTATGTGTTCCTGCAAAAAGGGACATTTCATCAAGATGGTCTAACATATAATCTACAGCTGCATCATAGTTATCATCTGTAGCTTCTTTAGAAATACATATTGGAGACTTATAGCCTTTTTCTTCAGCTCTAATGTTTTCTTTTTCCATGTAAGCTCCACGAACTAATTTCATACCTATATAAAAACCTTCGCTTTTTGCTTCTTCATGAAGTTTTTTTAAATAATCTAATCTATCCCAACGGTACATTTGCAACGTGTTAAAAACTATCACTTTTTCTTTATTGTATTTTTTCATCATTTGAGCTACAATATAATCAGCAGCATCTTGCATCCAACTTTCTTCACCATCAATTAATACAGCGACATCTTTGTCATAAGCAGCTTTACACAACTTATCAAAACGTTCTAAAACTCTTTTCCATTCTTCTTGTTCAGAAGCGGAGAGTTCTTCGTTTTCTCCAATTTTTTCATACAAAGCAAAACGACCTAAACCTGTTGGTTTAAATACAGCAAACGGAATAGCATTGTGCTCTTTGGCAAATTCAATAGTTTTCATAGTCATTGCAAAAGCAGCTTCAAATTGATCTTCATCTTCTTTTCCTTCAACTGAATAATCTAATACAGCAAAAACTCCTTTTGTAAACATCTTATCTACAACTTTTAAACAATCCTTTTCATTAATTCCACCACAAAAATGGTCAAAAACAGTTGAACGAATTAGACCTTCTACTGGTAAATGTGCTTTTAAGGCAAAGTTAGTAACAGCTGTACCAATTCTAACAAGTAGCTGGTTTTCAATCATTTTAAATAAAAAGTAAGCTCTTTCTAATTCAGAGTCACTTTTTAACGCAAAAGCTGTTTGTGTATTCGTAAATATTTTTTCCATTGTATTTTATTCAAAAATCTATGCAAATATACGGTAGTGTTATTTATTTTTAAATAAAAATTACCTTATTTTGCAATATCATAGAAACAACACAAAATGCAAACTATAAAATCCAATACTTATTCTGTTTTTTTTAATGAAGATGGCTATTCATATTTGTTATCAATACTAAAACCAGCGGTATATTCGAAAATTTTTGTTTTAGTTGATGAAAACACAAGTCAATATTGTCTTCCTACTTTTTTAGCTAATTTAGCTACTGAAGTTGAAATTGAAATCATTGAAATTGAAAATGGTGAAGAACACAAAAATATAGAAACTTGTTTGCAATTATGGCATTCATTAACTGAGTCGGGTGGCGATAGAAAAAGTATATTAATTAATCTTGGTGGCGGTGTTGTTACTGATTTAGGTGGATTTGTAGCCTGTACTTTTAAAAGAGGAATTGATTTTGTAAATGTACCCACTACCCTATTATCAATGGTTGATGCATCTATTGGTGGTAAAAACGGGGTTGATTTAGGTCAATTAAAAAATCAAATTGGAATAATTCGTGAACCTAAAGCTGTTGTCGTAATTTCTTCCTTTTTAGAAACATTACCCCAATTAGAAATGCGTTCTGGTTTAGCAGAAATGCTTAAACATGGACTAATTTATGACATAAACTATTGGAATAAATTCAAGGATTTAACTGCTTTAAATACAGAAGATTTAGAAAGTTTAATTCATCAATCCATTCAAATAAAAAATACAATTGTTTCTGAAGATTTAACTGAAAACGGAATCCGAAAATCCTTAAATTTTGGGCATACATTAGGTCATGCAATTGAAAGTTATTTTTTAGAAAACGAATCCAAAACTAAATTACTTCATGGTGAGGCTGTTGCCGTTGGAATGATATTGGAAAGTCATATTTCAATGGAAAAAGGCTTACTTTCTAAGGAAGAATATCAAGAAATAAAATTCATAATCAAAGACATTTTTAATACTATATCTTTCGATAAAAATGACATAGAAAAGATAATCGAATTATTGATTTATGATAAGAAAAATGAATTCGGAAAAATCCAATTTGCCTTATTAGATGGAATTGGAAAATCAAAAATCAATGAAGAAGCAGACAATCAATTGATTTACAGTGCATTTGAAGATTACAAAACTTCATAAAAAAATAGTGCAATACCTTACAGAAAAGTAAATTAATATTTATATTTGCAGCAATGAAAGATAACTCATATACATTTAACACTAACTCTTCGGAGAAAAAAGATAAAAAATCAATTGAACTAAAATTGAACACTTCTTTGTTTTATGAATTAAACGTTGAATTGTTTTTACTTTCAAAAACTTTTAGAGAAAAATTAGTTGTAATATTTGCTAATATTAGGGTTTGAATAATCTAAAATACTGATTTTCAAGTTTTTGATCAATACTAAATATAACAAAAAATAATGAATACTAAATATTACGACTTAATAAATCAAACTTTTTATTTTCCTCAAGAAGAATTTAAACTTAACAAAGACAATCTTGAATTTCATAATATTGATTTAATGCATTTGGTAGAGCAATATGGTACGCCTTTAAAATTTACATATTTACCTCAAATTTCTAATAACATCAACAAAGCAAAAGGTTGGTTTAGAAAAGCAATGGAAAAACATAAATATGAAGGTAATTACCAATATTGTTATTGTACAAAAAGTTCTCATTTTCAATTTATTATGAATGAAGCTTTTAAAAATAACATTCACATTGAAACTTCATCTGCTATTGACATCAATATCGTTGAAAACCTTTTAGCAGAAGGAAAAATCAATAAGAAAACTTATGTAATTTGTAATGGTTTCAAACGTGATGCATATGTGGATAACATTGCTCGTTTGATTAATAATGGACAAAAAAACACTATTCCAGTAATTGATAATTATGAAGAATTAGACCTTTTACAAGAACAAATTGAGGGTAAATTCAAAATCGGAATTAGAATTGCTGCCGAAGAAGAACCAAAATTTGAGTTTTACACTTCAAGATTAGGTATTGGTTATAAAAATATTGTTCCTTTTTACAGAAAACAAATTCAGGAAAATAAGCAAGTGGAATTAAAAATGCTTCACTTTTTTATAAACACCGGAATTCGCGATACTGCCTATTATTGGAACGAATTACTTAAATGTTTAAAAGTTTACATTGCGCTTAAAAAAGAATGTTCAACTTTAGATAGTTTGAATATTGGTGGTGGTTTTCCTATCAAAAACTCATTGGCTTTTGAATATGATTATCAATACATGATTGACGAAATCATCAATCAAATTAAAATTGCTTGTGATGATGCAGAAGTTGATGTACCTAATATATTTACAGAGTTTGGTTCATTTACTGTTGGAGAAAGTGGTGGTGCAATCTATCAGGTTTTGTACCAAAAACAACAAAATGATAGAGAAAAATGGAATATGATTGACAGTTCATTTATCACAACGTTACCAGATACTTGGGCAATTAACAAACGTTTTGTAATGTTAGCCATCAACCGTTGGAATGATACTTATGAAAGAGTTTTATTAGGAGGATTAACATGCGATAGTGATGATTATTATAACTCAGAACAAAACATGAATGCTGTTTACTTACCTAAATATAACAAAGAAAAACCTCTATACATCGGATTCTTTAACACAGGTGCTTATCAAGAAACTATTGGAGGATTTGGAGGTTTACACCATTGTTTAATTCCACAGCCAAAGCATATCTTAATTGATAGAGACGAAAACGGAATTATAGCAACAGAAGTATTTTCAGAAGAACAAAAGGCTGAAGATATTATGAGAATTTTAGGTTACGAGAAATAGTTTGCAGATTTCAGATAGCAGTTTTTATACAACAGAAAACAAAAAAAAATGAAAGGACCAATTAGTCAATTTATAGAAAAGAATTATTTACACTTTAACGCAGCGGCTTTAGTTGATGCAGCAAAAGGATATGAAGAACATTTATTAGACAACGGAAAAATGATGGTAACCCTAGCTGGTGCAATGAGTACTGCCGAAATGGGAAAGTCATTAGCCGAAATGATTCGTCAAGATAAAATACATATTATTTCTTGTACAGGTGCAAACTTGGAAGAAGATATTATGAACTTAGTGGCTCATAATTCATATAAAAGAATTCCAAATTATAGAGATTTAACACCACAAGAAGAAAGAGATTTGTTAGACAATCATTTTAATCGCGTAACAGATACTTGTATTCCAGAAGAAGAAGCATTTAGAAGGTTACAATCGCATTTATTTGATATTTGGAACAAAGCAGATAAATCTGGAGAACGTTTTTTTCCACATGAATTTATGTACCAAATGATTAATTCGGGAGTTTTAGAGCAATATTACGAAATTGATCCTAAAGATTCTTGGATGGTTGCAGCAGCAGAAAAAAACCTACCTATAGTTGTTCCAGGTTGGGAAGATAGTACAATGGGAAATATTTTTGCTTCCTATTGTATTAAAGGAGAATTAAAAGTCTCTACTACAAAAAACGGAATCGAATACATGATGTGGTTAGCTGATTGGTATCCTAAAAATTCTGGTGGAAAAGGAATTGGTTTCTTCCAAATTGGTGGTGGAATTGCAGGTGATTTTCCAATATGTGTAGTTCCAATGCTTTATCAAGATATGGAGATGACTGAAATTCCATTTTGGAGTTATTTTTGTCAGATTTCAGACTCAACAACAAGTTATGGTTCTTACTCTGGAGCTGTACCAAATGAGAAAATTACTTGGGGTAAATTAGATATTGATACACCTAAATTTATAATTGAATCTGATGCAACCATAGTGGCACCGCTTATTTTTGCATATATATTAGGAAATTAATTATTTTTATTTTTTTGAAAATAAATCTTTGATACTATAAAATTGCTTGTTACTTTTGAAAAATATATTAAGAATAAAACATACACAATGAAACGAGTAATTGTTGATTACGCTAAATTAACAAATGAAATCCTTACACTACTAGTGGATAGATTTCCTGATGGATATGATGATTCAGATATCATTAGGTTCAAGAATTCTAAAAACGAAACTATTGAAGCTGTTGAAGTAAAAACAGACGACACTATTTTTCTAGTAAAAGTTAGTACCAAATTAGCTGATAGAATTGAAAACTATGATGATGATGAAGAGAATGATGATTTAGACATTGAAACTCCAACTGACAATTTAGAATTAGAAATTGAAGATGATGAAGAGGAGGAGGAAAAAAAATTAGACAAACCTTCCGAGGATGAAGATGAAGATGAAGATGAAGATGAATAAAAACAAAAAGCACTCTAAAAGAGTGCTTTTTGTTTTAAAAAAATTACAAATATCTTTCCTTAATGATATTTATATGATGCATTTCGTGTCCAAGAATTATAAAACCAATCGCTCTAACCGAGATATCTTTACTAGAGGCATTACCTACTCTATTTAATTCATCTTCAGTAAAAGAATTAAATAATGTAACAGTTGCCATTCTAACTGATTTATATTCATCTAATAAACTATCTAACGAACGATTTGTTGCTTTGGCTTCAATTGCATAATCATTTTCTTCGAAACCTGGTAAAGCCGTTTTATCATTTCTCGAAATTCGCAAAGCCCTATATTGAAATATTCTTTCACAATCAATAAGGTGTAAAAGGACATCTTTTATTGACCATTTTTCTGGTTGGTAACGGTAATTTAATTTGTTAGATGGTATATTCTGAAAAAAAGCTAAACAACTTTCCATATTAGATATAAAATCTTTTGGCATATTTAACTCTCTAGATAAACTTACATAAGTCTCAAAAAAAGGAGCGTATTCATTTTTATTCATAACATATATTTAAAAAAAAAGCCTCTATTAAGAGGCTTATATAATTTTACATTTCTTTAAAAATTGTGTGCATCAATCGTTTTTTATCATTGATACTCTCTTCAAGAGAAATCATTGTTTCAGTTCTGTAAACACCTTCAATATCGTCTATCATAAAGATAACTTCTTTGGCATGTTTAGTATCTTTCGCTCTAATTTTACAGAAAACATTAAATTTTCCAGTTGTAATATGAGCAACAGTAACAAAAGGAATTTCACTAATACGTTCTAAAACAAATTTAGTCTGTGATGTATTATGAAGAAAAACACCAACATAAGCTATAAATGAATAACCTAACTTCTCATAATCCAATGTTAATGAAGAACCTTGAATAATACCTGCCTCTTCCATCTTTTTAACCCTTACATGAACTGTTCCTGCAGAAATAAGCAATTTTTTAGCTATATCTGTAAAAGGCACTCTAGTATTATCAATCAACATATCCAAAATTTGATGATCTACTTCATCTAATCTATACTTACTCATATTATTATTTATAAATTTTAAACAAAAAAATTAAAAATTTTTCATTAAAAGTAACTTTCTATTATAATTTAAGTATTCCATCGACGAATTCATTGTTTTCTCCGATAAAAAAATCAGACTTAACACCGTCTTCAGGAAGCAAACAATTATTTGAATAAAATAGTTCTTCTTCTAAATCATATTCAATATGTCCAAAGTAATTTAGAGTCTCATTTTCAATGATTACCATGTAAGGTTCAAAAATAATAATTCCGTCTTTAACTACTTCTTTATACTGAGATGCAAAATTAATTATTTTTTCCTTACCATTTTCAATTATTTTGACATTTTTATAAAGAATATCAAAAAAAATAACTTTATTGTCAGGAATAATGAAATATTCTGAATTATCATCATCAGCTACATCGTTTTCGTGAATTATATTAAAAGCTACTAAAAGTCCTATAAGAATATATTTTCGTGTAATATCTCGAGCATAATCATTTGGATAATGACCTGCTTCAAATAAGATTGTAACTGCGTTTTTAGAAGCAAAGTAATCCCCAAAGCAATTATCACAATAAGCATCATTATAACGTCCAACGTGACCAGGAATATAGTTTTGTAATACCTTATTTATCTTTCCTATGATGTACATTGCCTTTGAACGATGTTGATTAATGTCGCGATTTTGATTAAAAGCTGGAGCTAAAAATGAAATAATTGCAGATTTATTAGTCTCTCCGATTCCATAAATCGTTCTTTGATCGTGCATATTAAAGCAATAATCAGGTTGAAAATTCTCAAATATTTGCTTTAAAATTTTACTTTCTGGTTGCGTACATTCAATCACATCTCTGTTTAAATCAACCTTATTTATGTTCTCTCTTGTATGAACTTCTGCACCATCTGGGTTAACTAATGGAAGTATATATAAGGTATAGTTTGATTGAATAAAAGTAGCATAATCTTTGTCGTTAGATAAGACTTCAAACAAATCTAAAATGGCTTTTGTACAAGTTGATTCATCACCATGCATTTGAGACCAAATATAAATTTTAGTTTTTCCATGACCAAATTGTACAGAATAAATAGGTTTTTCTAAGACTGACTTTCCTTCAATTTTTACTTTAAAGTTACTGTTTAAATTTCCTAAAATTGGTTCGATAGTCTCGTTTGTGATATGTCTACCTTTAATGTTTTTATTAGAGTAAGTAGAGAAGATTTCTTCGTATAACATAGTTTACATTTATGAATTACAAATGTAAACAACTTATAATTTACATTTGTAAACAATTAAAAACCATAGATAATTTACTTATGTAAACGTACAAATAGCCTAGTAAGATTGGTAATGTTTACAATATCTCACTAAATATAATTATGCAATTAAATAACTAATAACCAGTCATATAAACACCTATACATAATGTCATAATTCAATATAAAAAACCTGTTTACAAAAGTAAATTTGCGTTTCAAAAACTATTTATTTACATTTGTAACAAGTTATTTCATTTACACTATTTACAATGGTAAACATCGAAGATTTCATCAAAAGATTAGAAACAGTTTTAGAATATTATAGTTTAACAGCCTCATCGTTTGCAGACAAAATTAGTGTGCAACGTTCAAGCATGTCACACTTACTTTCGGGAAGAAATAAACCTAGTCTAGATTTCATTATGAAACTAGCTGAAGAGTTTCCCGATGTAACATTAGAATGGATTTTAAATGGAATAGGAAGCTTTCCTAAAGATGATTTTACTTCTGCTCCAACATTTATTCAACCCGAAAAAAAAGTTGAACAACCTACTAAGGAAGATTTATTTTCAACCAAATCAGAAGAAAAAAATGACCTTCTTGAAGAAAATAAAGTAACACAAATTTCAAATTCAGAAAGTCAAAATACAAACCAAAACACAATTCAAACTGGAAGTGAAATTGATCGAATCGTTGTTTTTTTTAAAAATGGAACTTTTAAAAATTACATTCATTAAAACAAAAAATATAGAAAAGGAAAAAGCCTTCATTTTGCAATGAAGGCTTTTTCCTTTTCTTAGACATAAATAAAATAATTACTCAAAGACTGAATTCAATTCGTTTAATTTTTCAAATTATAATTCATTAAATTTTTACCATAAAATTTTTTTAAAGTTTGTCAATTATGTGCGAGAATAATTTTAATTTGGAATTTAATTTTTGAAAAATAATTATTCAAAACTATTTTCGGCTACTTTGCCTTTTACACCTTTAAAGAAAGAATGAAGAATTTTTATATCATCTTCAATATTTCCTGTTGGATAAAATGGTTTATGATAAACCACTTCTTTTTTTCCGTAATCAAAAGCTACTGGAAGAATTGGCACATTTGCTTTTAATGCGATATAATAAAAACCTGTTTTCCATTCTGAAACTTTTTTTCTAGTTCCTTCTGGAGCAATCGCTAATCTAAAAACTTCTTTGCTTTCAAATATTCTGGCTATTGTATCAACTTTGTTTTCTTTTGCTTGACGATTTAAAGGTGTTCCTCCTGTCCATTTAAAAAAATAT
Organism: Flavobacterium sp.; assembly: GCA_047622645.1. GTDB lineage: Bacteria > Bacteroidota > Bacteroidia > Flavobacteriales > Flavobacteriaceae > Flavobacterium. Next base: position 916 of record JBLHNH010000089.1, on the reverse strand, counting down.
CCAAATGGAAAAACGAATAATTCTTTTTTTGCAACGTAATTAATTTCTTTCTCTAAAATTGCTCTTGAAAAAATTCCCAAGAAAAAATCCCACCAACTTGTATGCGGAACTGCAATGACGATGCATTTTTTTAGATTATCATCTATGTCTCCCACAACTTTCCAACCAAATAGGTTTGAAAAAATAAACTTATATATCGTTTTTTTCATGTTTTATTTCTTAAAATAAATTTTATCTTTACGGTAAAACCAATTGCAAATATAATGTTTCAAAAATTATTGAGTTATTTAATTCCTATAAATATACACAAGCAAAATTCTGACATAAATAAAACCCTTGAAGTTACATGGAATAATGGCAAATTGGTTTTAGATTCTAAAAACACTAATTATTCCTATGGGAGTTTACAAAGAGCTTTAAAAAAAGGATTACGCTTTATTGGTTTTGAAAGAATCAAAAAATTTGAGCATATTCTGGTTCTTGGTGTTGCTGGTGGAAGTGTTATAAAAACACTAGTGGACGAAATAAAATATAGTGGAAAAATTACTGGTGTCGAATTAGATAAAAATGTGCTTGAATTAGCCAATCAATATTTTAAATTAAATGAAATAAAAAATTTAGAATTGGTAAATGATGATGCTTTTGAATTTGTTCTAAAAACTACAGAGAAATATGATCTAATCATAATCGATGTTTTTCAAGATACAGTGATGCCCAATTTTTTGTTTGAAGACTTTTTCATCAATCACGTAAATACATTAATGAACGTAAACGGATTTATTTTATTCAATACAATGATTTTAACCGAAAAGGATAAAGAAAGAAACAAATTATACCGTTCAAAATTTAAGGAAGAGTATTCTTTACGAATGTATCCAAAAATTGAAGAGCATAATGAGTTGTTTACGATTAAGAA
>JBLHNH010000088.1:0-10856 GCA_047622645.1 Flavobacterium sp. | reverse complement strand
AGCAGCTTAAAATAACCTGTTTTTAGCCAGGTGTTTTTAGCATAGAAAATGAGATAGAAGTAGTAGCTTAAAGCCACTTAAAATAAATTGAATACAATATGAAAATTGTCTCTTGGAATGTAAATGGCCTACGAGCTATTCTAAAGAAAGATTTTTTTGAATCCATTCAAAAAATGAGTCCTGATATTCTTTGTCTACAAGAAACAAAAGCACAAGATAATGATGTTGAGAAAGCCTTATCACTACTGAAAGATTATTGCAAGTATTATAATTCAGCAGATAAAAAAGGGTATTCAGGAACTGCAGTGTTGAGTAAAACAAAATCGCTACTTAGTACTAACAATATGGGTGTTGTAGACCATGATGCTGAAGGAAGGCTACAATGTGTTGAATATAAAGACTTTTATTTGGTAAACGTTTATGTTCCAAACTCAGGAAAACAATTGGATCGTTTGGCGTATAGAAAACAATGGGATGCAGATTTTCTCAACTATTTAAAAGATAAAGAGAAAACCAAACCTATCATTGTTTGCGGTGATTTTAATGTAGCTCATAGGCCAATTGATCTTAAAAACGATACATCTAATTATAACAAAACGGCAGGGTATACACAGGTTGAAATAGATGGAATGGATAATTTTATAAAGGCAGGATTTGTGGATGCCTATAGATATTCGCACCCTGAAGAAGTTGCCTATACCTATTGGAGTTATCGTTTTAAGTCAAGAGAACTGAATACTGGATGGAGAATTGATTATTTTTTAGTAAGTAATTCGTTGATTAGTAAAATAAAAAAAGTTGAAATATTATCTGAATTTTATGGATCAGACCATTGTCCCATTCTCTTTGAGATTGCATTATAAACCAGTATTATATATTTCTCCATCAAACATCTAATTAGAGTCAATGAGACAAAATTGAAAAAGAAACAAAAAATTAGTGCTCATAGAACTAATTATAATAATCATTTGGGGGATTAATAGCTTCTCTGGCCTCATATTACTATGTTAAATTAGGCTTTTATTATAAGGATTAAAGAGCTTAGTATTCATTTTGTAATTTGCCTACCCTAAGCATTTTTACAAATCTGTCTTTGTTGGCTTTATCAACGCCTTAGCCTTATAAGAATAGAATTTTTCATCTTAGTCGATTAGCAGAACATATTTTGCCGTTAACATTTGGATACAAAAAGCTATTGCTATTGGAGTAATTGGTTTTATACTTTAATAGTCGTTTAGAGCGAGAACGGTATGGTAAATATTTATGTTATACTTCGAGTTTACAAAGGAATGGAAACAAATACTCTTGTTAGTAGCATTAAATATATTATTATTATTATTATCCTTTGGAGCTTGGGTTATTCAAAAAAAAGAAAGTTAAAACGTACCGAATTTATAAACTACTATTTAAATATCCTTTTAAAACACTCACTTGAAATTCACCAACAACCGATAAATCTGGATTAGCATTCATTATTACCAATCCATAACCCAAATCGGATAGTTTGCAATCCTGAATTATTTCATGTTTTATTCCACTATAAATGGGCATAAAATGTTTGTGTGTTTCAATACCAGAGGATTTTGCTACTTTAATTGCTATTGCTACTGCATCTGTAATTTGTTTAGGCGATAATCCTTTGACCAATAAATCACTGGCCAAATACTTCATGTTTATTGAGTAGTAAAAGGTTATGAAATTTTGAAAGGCATCAGACACATTATATTGCTTTGTGTATATTAATAATTCCATATTTATTGTTTTAATAGTTGACTACTGAATAAAATTATCTTCAGTAAAATTCTTCATTACAGCCCTTTTACATAGTCAAAAACAATTCTTTTGAACGTTTTGAAATCATTTTTAAAAGTATTCATTCTCGAAAAAAGATGCCTATGTTTTTCTCTGTAATCATTATCATTCAATCCCTTCTCTGCCATTTCTATTCTCGATAATAACTGCTCATGCTCTATGATACTATCTTCTAAATCTTCAAACAAATCTCTATGGATTTTGTCTATGTTTATCAACATCTTTTCATAATCAGAATTATTTTTTTCTGAAGCTTCTTTTTTCTTTAACAAGTTATCAAAGAACCTTACTTCGTCTTTCCAGAAAGCAATGGTCTCTAACCATTCTCTACTTTCAAAATGTAAAATATCTAGTCCGGCACCTAATAAATATTGTATTTTTGGATTTAATTTTTGTGTATCCATAATCGTATATTTTAATTTGTTTTTACTGATGTAGTATTTTAATCTATAGTATACCTATTAAATAAACTAAGCATTAGTGCCTTTCGAGCATCATCTAAAAGTTGCTTCGCTTTTTCAATACTTATATTTCGTATCTCTGCAATTTCTGCTATGGTAAGATTCTGTTTTGTAAATAACTCAAAAACATTTTGCATAGGTAATGGTAAACTATGTAGTACGAATTGTATGTGCTTATCTAAATCTTCTTCGTGAAGGGTTTTGTCTATTTTTGCTTCAAGTTGCTCTTGAGTGTCTTCAATAAATACATCCTTCATTGTATAAACTTCTTTGTAATAGGATATATCATTTAAATCTTCTTTCATAATAAGATCTCCATCAAACTCAGCTGTAAACTTTTCTTGCATTTGATCCCATTCTTGTTTTGAAAATTCGTCTATATTTTGGAAGAACATACCATCAAATTTTTCTTCAGTAATAGCATCATCTAGTAGTTCATTTGTTTTTTTATACAGCCATACATAGAATTTATCTTCATTAGAAAAATAGTCAATATTGTCATAGATTTCAATAAATAGCTGATCGATAAAGTCATTTGCATCGAATTTATTCTTTGGAAAATGATCTTTGTGTATTGCGGCTATTATTCTCCTAATAATATATTTCCTTATTTTAGGTACTATCTCTAGAATTAGTTTATTGAAATCGATTCTGTTTTCTTCCTTTTTAAGCTTAATAAGATTTGGAAGTGTTTGTTTTATAGAGATACGTATTTGCTCTCGTTTACTATAATGAGTAGTCTGATTTTCCATAAGTCTTATCTTTTGTGTTTGATAACCATTGTAAAGATATAAGGAGATGAATACGAATAAAATGACCTACGTCATCACATAAAAAAAACGATACTCACCTGCTTTATTTGTTTAATAATTTAGAACCTTAAATTTTACAATATTAATGTTTAAATTAATACAGAATGGTAACTCATATTATAGAATTCAAGGATATACATAATCTAGCTCTTGCAGGTGGAAACAATGCATCTTTAGGAGATATGTATAATAGACTAACTTCAAAAAGAGTTTTCGTACCTATTGATTTTACTAAAAATTCAGATGCTTTTTGGGAATTTTTATTAGAAAACGAAATTCAAAGCAAATTCAAATCAAATTAGAACATTTATTATCTGAACTTTATAGATAGCAATCTTGTAGTTTACAAACTAAAGGCAAACAGGCTCTTGATACAATACTAGCTGGAAGATTCTCTTTAGTTTTATAAACAATATATTCACAGCTTACGACAAATTTTGTGCAGAAGGAATATGTGCAACAGAGGCGCGATGTATTGCCAAAGCTTCTGTCTAATTTTTCTAAAGAATTTTATTCTTGGTTTTTGGATTCTCATAATGAAGCACATCATCTAAAAAGCAACTATCATGGAACTTAGTTTTAAGTAATATACAACAGAAGAACTACTTTACTTAAACACTATGCTAAAGAGGTTGGTAAATCCATCTAGTTTTATCCAAAAACAATGATATCCTCTAAGCTTTTTTTATCTTCTATAATAATCCTTCTTCGTGGGCCGATAGTTATTAATCCTTCATCTTTAAAGTTTGTTAACATTCTAATAGTAGTCTCGGTGGCTGTACCAACAAGACCTGCTAAATCTACTCTAGAAATATTGATTCCTTCTGTATCAACGTTGTTGTTGATTTCATTCTTATATAAGTCCAATAGTACTTTGGCTAATCTTTGCTTTACTGAAGCAAAAGCCATATTTAATAGTTTTTCTTGAAGATCAACGAGATTATTAGAAATCATTGTGATGAATTTATTTGAAATTAGCTTATCACCGTATAATAAAGTTATAAAATCAGTTTTAGGTATCTCAAAAATTTCTGCTTTTTCTATTATTTCTGCAGAATCTCTATAGGTGCCTCCCTCAGTTAGTAAAGAGAGTTGACCAATAAATTGCCCTGGTCCAAATATACCAGTAACCAAGCACTTGCCAGATTCGTTGGTTTTATAGGTTTTTATTGAGCCTTTTTGTACAAAATAAAGCGTATTTGCCACGTCTCCTTCCATAAAAACAAACTCCTTTTTATTTAACTTTACCACACTACGATCCTTAGAAAAAGACTCCATACCCTTATGTGAATAAATTTCATCAAAAAACTGATTTATGTCTTTAATATCCATATAGAATTTCTTCTTTAGGAGGTCATGTTTCCTTAACCTAGATGCAATAGTTTCTAATAATTCGAACTCTTCAAAAGGTTTTGTAAGGTAATCATCAGCTCCCAAGTTCATTCCTTTTCTAAGATCTAATCTTTCAGTTTTAGCTGTAAGAAAAATAAATGGAATACTAACTGTTGTTCTATCTTTAGCTAAATGTTTTAGTACCTCATATCCGTTAAGTTCTGGCATCATAATATCACAGATAATAACATCAGGTTTAATAAGCCTTGCAATTTCGACTCCTTTTTTTCCGTTTTCAGCTTTATATACTTCATAGTTTGCTAATTCTAGGATTTCTGCCGTATTCTCTCGGACAACCTGATTGTCTTCTATTATAAGAATCTTTGTCATCGTTTTATTTTTTATTAGGTTTTGGCCACTTCACTAAAAAAGTAGCTCCTTTGTTTATTTCGCTTTTAAAATCAATGGTGCCATCTAGAAGCTCAACATATTGCTTTACGATATTGAGACCTAAGCCTGTGCCTTCAATATTTTGTGTATTTCTAGCTCTAAAAAAAAGACCAAATAATTTTGCCTGCTCATCTTCTGGAATACCAATACCTTGGTCCTTAATTTCAAGAAAAATATACTGATCATCTTCTTCAACATTGAGATTTATGCTAGCATTCTCTGGAGAATACTTGATCGCATTGGATAATAAATTCATTAAGATGTGACGAACAAGTTTTTTATCAAGGTTTAGTAATAGCTCAGTTTCGGATGATGAAAAAATTAAACTTTGTCCTGTCTTTTTTGTAATTGATATTTCTTTTATTATTGTTTTAGAAAAGGCAATAAAGTCAAACTCTTCTCTATTTGCAATAACTTTACCTTCTTCTAGCTTACTTAGAGATAAGAAATCGTTTAAAATAATAACTAGTCTTTTTACATTATTCTTAATCTGATTTACAAATTTTATTCTTTTTTCTTCCTTCCCAACTTCATTTTGTTTGCCAATAAGAATTGCCGAAGTCAGTATGGCACTTAAAGGTGTTCTAAACTCGTGGGATGCCATAGAAACAAATCGTGACTTCAACTCATTAAGTTCTTGTTCTTTCTTTAAAGCATTTTGAACTTTAAGTTCGGTTTTCTTTTGAATGGTTATATCGTTATAGACAAATAAAGCACTTGAAATAATACCTCTCTCATTAAATAATGGTGAGGTGTTTATCGCGAAATGTTTGTTTTCGTATTCAATTTCTAAGTTAAGGTGGCTACCTTCAATGGTCTTTGAAATCTGTTCTTTAAGCTTTTCTTTTTGTTGTAATGAAAAGATAGTAACTTCGTCTACACGCATGCCCTCCGAAAGGACTTTTTCTAATTTTAATTTCCGTATAGATTGCCCTTCTTTAAGCAATATTTCAAATTCAGGATTAAAGACAATGATAAACCCATTAGGGAAGTTCCTTGCGATACCTGTAGATATAGATTTATTAGCAAGTGCATTTCTTTCGGCCAATTGTGTTTCTTGTATCTGATCTTCAAGGTTTAAATTTGATGCTACAAGTTGTTCAATCGTAGCCATTAATTCTTCGGTACGCTTTTCTACTTTTTTTTCTAGGTTCTGGGCATGTTTTTTTAGTTTTTCTTTACTTTTGTTGAATTTTTTTTCTAGTGTTTTTTCTACAGAAATATCCCTTATAATAGTAAGTAGTTTTGCCCCATTCATTGATGTTATACGGGCCTCATAATATATAGTCTTTTTATTCTCATTAAGTGTATATTCTATAAATTCTAGCCGCTTTTTTTTAAATACACTCGACTGTGTTTTATTAATTAATTCATACACATGAGGTGGAAATATTTTTTCCATATTATTTCCAATAATCTGATTTACAGGAATTAGTATTTTTTTAGGATCTGGAACGTGGTATTCTAAGAGTATTCCCTTACTATCTTGAATAAACATCATATCTTGAACGGCATTTGATAAGGCAATATTTTTATCTCTATTTTCGTTTATTTTTTTTTCATTTTTAGTTTGCTCAGTAATATCTATTCCAGAACTAAGAATACTAATTAACTGCTTGTTTTTATCCCTTAAAAGCCCATTTCTCCATTGAATAAGTCTTTCTTCATTTTCAACTAAGACTATATTCTCATAGCCATCTGGTGGTACAATTTCACCTTTCATTATTTGGTCAAACATTGTTGATAGTTGCTTTCTGTTGCGTTTTGGTATAAAACTATCAAACCAGTCTTTACCTATTATTTCACTATCTAATACTTTAAGCACTTCACACGCTTTACGATTAGCAAATTCGATTTTATGATTTGCATTGATAACCAAAAAAATGGAAGATGAAGAATTCATATAGTTATATAATAAATTTTTCTCTTTTTTTAAAGCAATTTCAGTTTTCTTAATTTGGGTTATATCTTGTAATGTTCCCGAAATTCCTATGGATTTACCTTTACTATCATAATCCACTTTTCCTCTAGCTTTTGTATATCTTATTGTGCCATCGAGTCTTAAAATTCTTTTTTCATAGTTATATTGTGTTTTATTTTCAATAGCATAGTTCACTGTTTTTAATGCACTTTCCCTATCATCAGGATGAATAAATGATTCTGCTGTTTGAGCATTGAGACGATTGTCTCCGGGAGGTAGGCCGCAAATTCTATAAAACTCATCAGACCAGTAGCGCTCATCAGTTTCAAAAACCCAATGCCAGTTTCCTACATTACCTTCACTTTCGGTATTTAATAAATATTTTTGATTGCCTTTAAGAACTCTTTGGTAATTTAAACTAACTTTAGCATCTGTTATATATACAATAGTTTCTGCAATATCATTGTTATGCACAGTATGTATTTGGAGGTCAACTAATACTTGTGAACCATCTTTTTTATTAATCCAAATATGCTTGTGATTCTCTGTTTTCTTGTCAATTTTTGGAAATAGGATGTTTAGTTTTAAACCAATTAGTTCTACCTTCGCGAAAGCAAAAAATTTACAAGCTGCAACATTGGCTTGAGTTATAATTCCGTATCTATCTATCACAAGTATCGGTTGAGAGTAGACTTCAAAAATGCTTTGGAATACTTTTGAAGAATTATGAGAGATTTTCATACTACAATAATTTTACATTTACAATCGAAAAAATCAACATAATTAATTAGTAAAATTTATAAAAATAAAAAAGATTAAATTTCGTATTTACTTTTTGCACCAAATCTACCATAAAAATTAACTTACTAATTTTCGGGTTTTACAAACATAAGACGATTTATATTCTCTCCATAATATATCTGTTAAACGGTTATAAAAATCGATTAAAAGTATATATTAACATTTTTAACTTTTATATATCATATAAATTATTAAAATATTGTTTTAATAACAAAAATTTATTTTTCAAGTTTGTTTTCTATTTCTCTTTTATTTTTAAAACCATCTATGTTCTTTATTTTCCTTTTTTTAAATTAAGTAATTAGAATTTATTTTTAATGATATTTTTTTAATTGTAATACATCTATCTAAAAATCAAATTTTTAAGATATTTTTGGGGCTTTCTGCCTTTTAAGAAATAAAAACAATGTTATCTGTTTTCTTGATTTTAATTAATCAATAGATTAATTGATAATTTAGCGAAGTTTTTTATTTAAAGCATTGTAATTGAATGTATTGTTAAGCTTACTGCACGCTAGAATGATTATTGTGGGTTGATAATTTTATAACTCTTAAATCCCAACGTTTCATTCCGCTAATTGTTGACGTTAAAAAAATAGATAAAGTAGTTGATCCTAATTTTATCAAGTTATATTGGTAGATTTAAAGTTAAAACAACTAACTTTGTGGGCATAAAATTATTCAATATATTAGGAGTAATTTTTGGTCCTTTGTTTAAAAACTTGTAAAAGAAACAGCAAAAGGCTTTAATATCTAGGGTAATCAACCGATTGTCCGCATTAGTATTTCACGTCAAAACGTTAATAAAACTTCGAAGCTCTCCAGCAACGCAAAAAAAAAACTCCTTATAATTTCACTATATGAAAGAAAATCCTATTACTATGGAAATCCTATTAGATCAACTTGTAGGATTGGACATAATCCAAGTTGCAGCAATTCCGATGATTTTACTTGTTATTTTAGAGTGGGTTTTTACCATTGTTAAAAAGAAAGAGTATTATAATAGCTTAGATACTATATCGGCAACATTTATAGGTTTGGTAAATGTCGGTATTTCAGCACTATTAAAAATTGGAATCTTTGCAGTTATGTTGTTTTTTTATAATATCGTTCCGTGGAGCATTCCAAGTGAGTGGTGGGCTTATATTCTTTGCATTATTGCTATAGATTTTTTCAGATACTGGTCGCATAGATTAACCCATGTCAATCGTTTTTGGTGGGCAACTCATGTAACGCACCACAATTCAGAAAAATACAATTGGTCGGTAGCTTTTAGGTTGGGTTGGACACAACATATCAAATTCATCTTCTTTATTCCTGTAATGCTAATGGGATTTAACCCAGTTGTCTTTTTTATATGTCATCAAATCGAAGTACTCTATCAATTTTGGATTCATACCGAATATATTAGAAAATTACCGGCTCCAATTGAATATGTTTTTGTTACACCATCTCATCACAGAGTACATCATTCAACAAATGAAAAATACTTGGACAAGAACTTTGGATCAACATTTATTTTTTGGGACAGATTATTTGGAACATTTCAAGCAGAGGAAGAGCAAACAGTTTATGGTATTACGACACCAATTAATTCATATAACCCCATTACTTTAAATTTTCACGAATGGAAGGATATTATCTTTGATGTTAGTAAAAGTCGATCATTAAAAGAAGCATATGCAATGATGTTTACTAGCCCATCTAAACTTGAGGCTGTTAAGAATAAATTCGACGCTATTTATTTAAAGAAAAAATAATAATTAAACAAGATAGATATAGATTTAAGTAAGATGAATGACATTGAAAAAGTAAAAAGATAGAGTTATTAATTAACGATAAAATTAAAAAAATTAAAAAATTATTACTCAGAAAGTATTAAATTTCTATAAGCCACTTACTAAAGTATTTATTGGTTTTCTATTTGGTTTTTATTTAGTCATAATATACTATAAAACTAAATTAAAAAAGAACTGGTTTAGCCCTAACTAATCCAAACAGTTCTAAGTAAAAAAAAATGGCAATTTGTAACTTTATAACATTTACGTATAATTATATAACAACTTAAAGGAGTTTGTTTTGTATATTAAGTGTTTAATCAAAATACAAAAAAATGATACACTAACTTAAAATTTCAATATGTTAATATACGTCAAATACATGGTGAGTTTACGTTGCAAGATTGTCGTAAAACAAGAACTGCAAAAGCTTAGACTGCATTATTTGACCGTAGATCTTGGAACGATTGAGATAAAAGATAATATTACTAGTTCCAAAAAAGAGCAATTACGAAAAAACTTAAAGGTATTTGGGTTAGAACTCCTTGACGACAACCGTAATATACTTATTGAAAAAATTAAAGGAATAATCATTGAAATGATTCACTATTCAGACGAATTACCCAATGGAAACTATTCAGACTACATCAGTGATAAATTAGGATATGACTATACATATTTAGCAAATGTCTTTTCAGAAGTTAAGGGAATAACTATTCAGCAGTTTATCATTATAAACAAAATTGAACGAGTTAAAGAACTGTTGATTTATGATGAGTTGAATTTAACTGAAATATCCTACAGGCTAAATTACAGCAGTGTAGCACATTTATCAAATCAATTTAAAAAAGTCACAGGACTTACACCTACGTATTTTAAAACACTAAAAAAGAAACGTTTTAGAAATCTAGAAGATTTATAAATTTCAATCAACTAAAGAAATTTAATAAATCAAATGTGTGAATAATGTAACTTTTCATTTTCATGTGTAATACATTATCCGCAATAAACCCTCAACTTTACATTTAGACATTACTGAAAGAATAAAAATCTTTTAGCATACTAAATAATATAAAATTATAACTATGAAAAATACAGATATTGAAAAATCAAAATCATTTATTATCGTAGAAATTATCGATTATGTTTTGAATGCCGTTGTCATAAAAACCATCCTTAAGAAATCTACTGGTAACGTAACTGCAATTTCAGTTGATATTGGTGAAAGCATAACAGATAAAATATCGCCTTTCGATAGGCTTATACAAATAATCGAAGGAAGTACCGAAATCTTAATCGACAATCATTCACAAATGCTAAAAACTGGTCAGTCCATAATCATTCCAGCCCATTCCAAAAACACAATAAAAGCAAATGAGCGGTTCAAAATGATCTCAACCGTTATTAAAAGTGGTTATGAGTAGAATCATATATTAAAAAACAAATTAAAGAGTAGCATGAAAGATAAAAACGAAGTAGTAATTAGGAA
>JBLHNH010000087.1:0-10977 GCA_047622645.1 Flavobacterium sp. | reverse complement strand
TACAAGCAGAAAGCAATCAGTTTCATTTAATGGCAGAAAATGATTTTGCAACGAACGGAAATGATGGAAAAGCAATGTTACAAAATACACGATGGAGTATTGGTACAGAATGGCGCTTGGGTTATCATGACGATCACGGTTATGAATCAGAAACCCATATTGGAAGATATATTGGAAGAAATCAATGGTTAATGCCATTTATAGGTTTTGATGCACGTTATAGGAAATTAGATACAGGAGAAATTGAAGAAAATGTTTTTGGACAAACCAGTACAAAAGATAAAAGACTGCAAGCCAGTTTAGGTTTTAATTACACTTTACCAATGTTGCTTATTTTCCAAGCCGAAGTTTTCCACGATGGAAATGTAAGAATGCAACTAATGCGCGAAGATATTCCTGTTTCAAAACGTTTGCGATTAGCTTTTATGGTCAATACAGATAAAGAATACATGGCTGGTTTAAAATATATAATCGGAAAAAACATTGGAATAACAACCCACTATGACAGTGATATGGGCTTTGGTATTGGGTTTAATGCTAATTATTAACTATCTTTTTTCTTTTTTAAACCTCTATTTTTAAGGATTTCTCTTCTTTCTTTATGTTTCATATAAGTATAATGATGTTGCACAGTATTTATAAAACTCAAAATCATTCCAATACCAACAACTATATAAAGAATAGTAAATAACTTTCCTTCATCAGTTTGAGGAGCAAAGTCACCATATCCGATAGTAGTTAAAGTAACTACCGAAAAATAAAGAGAATCAATATAAGACCAACCTTCTACAAAGTGATAGACCAAAGTACCTGTTATTATGATTATTATAGTTGTAAAAAGTAAATCCCTGTACTCATCATCTTTGATAAATGAGGTTAAAGTTCTTATGAAAAACATAAATAGATTTTAATAATTAGTATTGATAAATGTAAATTTAAGAAATTTTTAACAAACTAAAGAAAAAAAAAGGTTGTTAATTATATTTATATAAAATGGTTTTTTTTTAGTATAATAATACTAAAATATTTTTATCTTGCTAAAAAGTTTTTTTTATGAACTATGTAGTCATTATTACTATCTGTGCTTTACTGCTATTGGCTTATGCTTTTACTGTGACATCAAATAAAACACAAATTCCTTCAGTAATATTATTAATATTAATGGGATGGCTTGTTAAGCAAGGTATAGATATTTTAAATATAGTTATTCCTGATTTAAACCCATTATTACCTTTCTTTGGAACTGTTGGATTGATTTTAATTGTTTTAGAAGGTTCTTTAGAGCTTCAATTTAATAAAAAAAAGTTACCCTTTATCGGAAAAACTTTGGTTACAGCTATTGTTCCTTTATTCTTAACGGCATTTATAGTAGGTCATTTTTTCTATTATTTTTTAGATGCGGATTACAAACAAGGTTTAATAAATGCAATTCCACTGTGTATTATTAGTAGTGCTATTGCTATTTCAAGTGTTGGAAACTTAAGTTCTTTTAATAAAGAATTTGCTATTTATGAAAGTAGTTTGTCTGATATTTTAGGTGTGTTGTTCTTTAATTTTTTAGTTTTAAATGATGTAATTAATTTAGAAACTATTGGAAATTTTGGATTGCAAATTTTAATTATGTTAGTCATTTCATTTATTGCTACTGCTTTTTTAGCTTTTTTATTAAGTAGAATTGACCATCATGTAAAATTTGCTCCGATTGTGCTTTTGATTATTCTAATATATGCAGTATCAGAAATTTATCATTTACCCGCTTTAATTTTTATAATGATTTTTGGTTTAATTATGGGTAATTTTGATGAATTAGAACGTTTTAGTTTCATTAAAACACTAAAACCAAAAGCCTTAGATAAAGAAGTTTTTAAATTTAAGGAGTTGACCATTGAAGCGGCTTTTTTAGTTCGTTCTTTATTTTTTATATTATTTGGTTTTTTAATTGAAACTGCAGATGTTTTAAATCCAAATACATTTGAATTAGCATTAGGAATAGTTGTGCTTATTTACTTAATAAGAGCTATACAATTAAAAATATATAAAATGGAATTAATGCCATTATTATTTGTAGCGCCTAGAGGTTTGATAACTATTTTGCTTTTTATTGGAATTCCTAGTGCATTAAAAATTGATTTGGTAAATAGAGCCTTAATTATTCAAGTAATTGTATTAACAGCTTTAATAATGATGTTTGGTTTAATGTTCAATAAAAATACTTCAGAATCAAAAAAAGAGAATGATTCCAATTTAAAAATCGATATTGACGTTCCCTTATAAAAAAAAAAAAACCGTTAAGAAACTAATCTTAACGGCTTATACAAACTAAAATAAATCAAACTTTACTACTTTAGAAAGCGTACTTATTTTCCGCAATCAATTTAGCAGCAATTTTTTCACGAAGACCAATTACATTTGGCATATTCGTATATTTTGTAAAACGCTTAAGACCCATTAACATCATGCGTTGCTCATCACCTTCAGCAAAAGAAACAATCCCTTCTTTTGCTTTTTGGTTGATAATATCTACTGCATGATATAAATATAATTGAGCCATCGCTATTTGTTCTTGTACTTTATCAGCTCCTTCTCTTTTAGCTGATTTTTCAGTTCTAAGAATTGTGCTTTCAGCCATATAAACTTCAATTAAAATGTCTGAAGCAGCCATTAATAATTGTTGGTGATCTTCTAATTCTTGACCATATTTTTGAACAGCTGAACCAGCAACCATTAAGAATACTTTTTTCAATTTAGCAATCATTTCTTTTTCTTCTGCAAATAATTCTGTGTAATCAGGAGTGTCAAAAGAAGGAATTCCCATTAATTCTTCACCAACCGCTGTAGCTGGTCCTAATAAATCAACATGACCTTTCATTGCTTTCTTAACTAACATTCCTACAGATAACATTCTGTTGATTTCGTTAGTTCCTTCATATATACGTGCAATTCGAGCATCTCTCCAAGCACTTTCCATTGGTGCATCTTCAGAGAATCCCATTCCACCAAAAATTTGAATTCCTTCATCTGTACAAGATTGAACGTCTTCCGAAACAGCGACTTTTAAGATAGAACATTCGATAGCAAATTCTTCTACACCTTTTAATTCAGCTTCTTGATGTGAATTACCTTCACTAACTCTTATGTTAATTCTGTTTTCAATATCGCGTGAAGCTCTATATGTAGCACTTTCTCCAGCATAAGAATTTGTAGCCATCTCAGCTAACTTAGCTTGAATAGCTCCAAAACTAGAAATAGGAACATTGAACTGAACTCTTTCATTAGCATATTGAACAGCAGTAGTAATTGTTCTACGTTGTGCTTCTAAACAAGCAGCTGCTAATTTAATTCGTCCAACGTTTAAGGCATTCATTGCAATTTTAAAACCTTCACCCTGACCAGCTAACATGTTTTCTACCGGAACTTTCGTTTCGCTAAAGAAAACCTGTCTTGTAGAAGAAGATCGAATTCCTAATTTGTGCTCTTCATCACCTAGTGAAATTCCGTTTGAAGGATCATTTTCAACTATGAAACCTGTAATGTTTTTATCTTCACCTATTCTAGCAAATACTATAAATACTTGACAGAAACCTGCATTTGAAATCCACATTTTTCCACCAGTAATGCTATAATATTTACCGTCTTCAGATAAAACTGCTTTAGTTTTTCCTGAATTAGCATCAGAACCTGCACCTGGTTCAGTCAAACAATAAGCACCAAACCATTCACCTGTTGCTAATTTTGGTACGTATTTTTGTTTTTGTTCTTCCGTTCCATATAAAGTAATTGGCATAGTTCCAATTCCAGTATGGGCACCAAAAGCTGTTGAAAAAGAGCCAGTTGCTCCAGAAATATAATCACAAACCAAAACTGTATTTGTAAAACCCATTCCCATTCCACCATATGCTTCAGGAACAGCAATACTTAGGTAACCTAAATCACCCGCTTTTTTCATTACCTCTTCTGTAAGTGCGTAATCTTTCTTTTCAAAACGCTCTTTGTTTGGCCATAATTCTTTATCTACGAATTCGATAACCGAATCGCGCATCATAATTTGTTCTTCCGAGAAGTCTTCTGGTGTGAAGATGTCTTCGCAATTTGTTTCTTTTACTATGAATTGTCCTCCTCTGATAATTTCTGCCATTGTTATTTTTTTTTTAGAGAAAAACAGAAAGGATCAAGAAGAAAGATAATCCCAATTTACTGATAAAACCAGTTGTCATTTATTGGAATTCAATAACCTTATTCTCTATTTCAATCGTTTTTTCTTGAGTTATTTATTTGTTTTGTACTTTTATTTATAATTGTGTTTGTAATTCGAAAAAGAACCTAAACTAATGTTTAGTTACTATTTAAAATTAGTGTTTTATCTATTTTGAACTTTCTGCAATATTAGAAAGGATTTAAACCGCAGCTCTATTTTAAAAACTCATAAATTCCTGCCGTACCTTGACCCGTCCCTACACACATTGTTACCAATCCGTATTTTGTGTTTCCGCGCTTACGCATTTCATCAAATAATTGGACAGATAATTTTGCCCCAGTACAACCAAGCGGGTGACCTAATGCAATTGCTCCACCATTTACGTTTACGATATCAGGATTTAAACCTAATTCACGAATAACTGCTAAAGATTGAGAAGCGAATGCCTCGTTTAATTCAATTAAGTCTATGTCTGATTGTTTTAAACCAGCTTGTTTTAATACTTTTGGAATTGCTTTCACTGGTCCCATTCCCATAATTCTTGGTTCTACACCTGCAGAAGCAAAGTTTACTAATCTTGCAATTGGTTCAAGGTTTAATTCTTTTACCATTTCTTCGCTCATTACTAATACGAAAGCTGCACCATCACTCATTTGTGATGAGTTACCAGCCGTTACACTTCCGTCAGCGGCAAATACAGGTCTTAATTTTGCTAAAGCTTCAACTGATGTTCCAGCTCTTGGACCTTCATCTTTATTTACGACGTAAGAACGAGTTTCTTTTTTACCATTTTCGTTTACGAAAGTTTCTTCCACTGTGATAGGAACTATTTGGTCATCAAATCTGCCTTCTGCTTGTGCTTTTAAGGCTTTCATGTGTGATTTAAACGCAAATTCATCTTGATCTTCACGAGAAACTTTGAATTGATTAGCAACAGCTTCTGCCGTTAATCCCATTCCCCAATAGTAATCTTCATGTCCATCTTTCGATAATTTATAATCTGGAGTTGGTCTATATCCACCCATTGGAATATAACTCATGCTTTCTGCACCACCAGCGATGATACAATTTGCCATTCCTGATTGGATTTTTGCTGTCGCCATTCCGATAGTTTCAATCCCAGAGGCACAATATCTATTTACAGTTACACCAGGAACGTCTTCTACTTTCAATCCCATTAACGAAATTAAACGTGCCATATTTAAACCTTGCTCGGCTTCCGGCATTGCATTACCAACCATGACATCGTCAATACGAGTTTTGTCAAAGTTTGGTAACTCATTCATCATGTGTTCTATTGTTTCAGCAGCCAGTTCATCTGATCTTTTGAAACGAAAAACCCCTTTTGGAGCTTTACCAACTGCCGTTCTGTATGCTTTTACTATATATGCTGTTTTCATAATTTTTTATTTAGGATGATAGACAGAGAGATAATAGAAGATAGACATTTTGAAAGTCTTTTATCTATCCGTCTTTTATCTATTTTCTAATTTCTTAACGGTTTTCCTTTAGTTAACATGTGTTGGATTCTTTCTAACGATTTTCTTTCACCTGTTAGCGATAAAAAGGCTTCCCTTTCTAAATCTAATAAATACTGTTCCGTTACTAGAGTTGGTTCAGATAAATCACCACCAGCCATAACATAAGCTAATTTGTTTGCGATTTTTTTATCGTGTTCTGAAATATATTTACCAGCCTCCATACTGTCAGTTCCAACTAAAAACATACCTAAAGCTTGTTTTCCTAAAACTTTTATGTCTTTTCTTCTTGGTGCTTGCGTATACCCTTGTTCTGCCATTTGCATTGCTACTTGTTTTGCAGTTGCAATTTGTCGGTCTTTATTTACAACTACAATATCTCTTCCTTTTAAAAGAACTCCATTATCGAAGCCTTCGTAAGCAGAAGTAGCTACTTTAGCCATACCAACGGTTAAGAAGTATTCTTGTAGTACATTTAATTCTACATCATTTTTGCGGAAAAGGTCAGAAGCTCTTAAAGCCATTTCTTTAGAACCACCACCACCTGGAATTACACCCACTCCAAATTCTACTAAACCGATATAAGTTTCAGCAGCGACAACAGCTCTATCAGCATGCATTGTAAGTTCACAACCACCGCCAAGAGTCATTCCGTGAGGAGCAGCAATAACTGGAATTGCAGAATAACGACAACGCATCATAGTATCTTGGAACATTTTGATAGCCATGTTTAATTCGTCATATTCTTGCTCAACAGCCATCATGAAAATCATTCCTATATTAGCACCTACAGAGAAATTAGTTCCCTGATTTCCAATCACTAAACCATTGTACTCTTTTTCTGCAATATCAATTGCTTTGTTTATTCCTTGTAAAACTCCAGCACCAATTGAATTCATTTTTGAAGTAAATTCTAAATTTATAATTCCATCTCCTAAATCAGTTATGATAGAATCACTGTTGTTCCATATTTTTTTGCTTTCGCGAATGTTATTTAGGATAATGAAGGCATCTTGACCTGGAATTTTTTCTACTTTTTTGTTTGTGATAGAGTAGAAGTAAGTTGCACCCTCTTTAATTGAGTAAAAAGAATTCACTCCAGCAGCTAACATATCGTTAACCCATGTAGCTGGTGTATACCCTTCCGCTTTCATTAATTCAATTCCTTTTTCAACTCCGATAGCATCCCAAATTTCGAAAGGACCATTTTCCCAACCGAAACCAGCTTTCATTGCATCGTCAATTTTATAAAAGTCTTCTGTGATTTCTGGAATACGGTTTGAACAGTATTGGAACATTGAAGCGAAGTTTTTTCTATAGAATTCACCTGCTTTATCTTTTCCTTTTACTAAAACCTTGAATCTATCAATTGGTTTGTCAATTGTTTTTGTTAATTCTAAAGTAGCGAAAGATGCTTTTTTACTGGCTCTGTATTCTAAAGTATCCAAATCTAACGTTAGAATTTCTTTGCCTTCTTTTTTATAGAAACCTTGACCTGATTTGCTTCCAAGCCATTGGTTTTCCATCATTTTAGTTATAAATTCAGGTAGTTTGAATAATTCATGCGATTCATCGTTTGGACAATTTTCGTAAATTCCGTTAGCTACGTGAACTAAAGTATCTAAACCAACTACATCAACTGTTCTAAAAGTAGCTGATTTTGGACGACCAATAACTGGACCAGTCAATTTATCAACTTCTTCAACGGTTAATCCCATTTCTTTTACTTGGTGGAATAAACTTTGGATTCCGAAGATTCCGATTCTGTTTCCAATAAAAGCTGGAGTATCTTTAGCTATAACTGAAGTTTTTCCTAAGAATTTTTCACCATAACCCTTCAAGAAATCTAACACTTCTTGAGAAGTTTTTGGACCAGGGATAATTTCGAATAATTTTAAGTAACGAGCTGGATTGAAGAAATGTGTTCCACAGAAGTGTTTTTGAAAATCTTCGCTTCTTCCTTCACTCATAAAGTGAATTGGAATGCCGGAAGTATTAGAGGTTATTAAAGTTCCTGGTTTTCTGAATTTTTCTACTTGTTCGAAAACTAGTTTTTTAATATCTAATCTTTCCACAACTACTTCAATAATCCAATCTACATCAGCTATTTTTTTCATATCATCTGTGGTGTTACCTGTAGTAATTCTATTGGCAAAACTTGTATGATAAATTGGAGATGGTTTTGATTTTAAAGCGTTTGATAAATGGTCGTTTACTAAACGATTTCTAACAGCTTTACTTTCTAAAGTTAATCCTTTTTTTTGTTCAATATCTGTTAATTCTCTTGGAACGATGTCTAATAATAAGACTTCGACACCGATATTGGCAAAATGACAAGCAATTCCACTTCCCATAATTCCTGAACCAATAACAGCTACTTTTTTAATATTGCGTTTCATATGTAGTTTATTATTTTTTTTGTAATTCTTCTTCTAAAAATATTTTCTTATCAGAAATCAAATCATTAATAATTTCTGAAACTTCCATAAAGTGTTGTAATTTTTCTGGAGAAACAGCTTCTTTAATGGTTTCATTAAATTTTAGAACTGTCGATTTTGATAAATCTCTTTTTTCTTTTCCAAAAGGAGTAAGGTTTATTATCACACCTCTTCCATCACTAGGATTTTTTTTTCGAAGAATTAATCCTTTTTCTTCCATAGATTTTAATGTTCTAGTAAGACTTGTGGCTTCCATGCCCATTTTTGGACCTAATGCAGTTGATGATGTTCCTTTTTCTTTATCAATACTTAATAATGCAAAACCCGTTGCCATTGTTGCACCGTATTTTGAAGCCTCTTCATTATACATCCTTGCAACAGCTTGCCAAGTTGCTCTAAGTACATAATCTATTGTTTTATCCTTCATTTAATCTTAATTGAAACTCAAAGATAAAAAAAAATACTATGCACGCATAGTATTTTTGAAATTATTTGTTTAAATAATTGTTAAATTATCTTTCACCATAAATTTTTGAATATAAATCCTTGTAAATTTCTTTAATTATTTTACGTTTCAATTTCATTGTAGGTGTTAATTGTCCACCTTCAATACTCCAAATATCTGGTGTTAGTTCAAAACGTTTAATTTTCTCCCAATTTCCAAAATGTGCATTAACATCATTAACTTCTTCTTGTATTCTTGCGATTACATTTTCGTTTGAAGAAATTTCTTCATTAGTTGAACCGATATTAAATTTTTTTCTAATTGCCCATTCCTTGATGAAATCGAAATTTGGCTGGATAAAGGCAGCTGGCATTTTTTCTCCATCACCGATAACCATAATCTGTTCAATAAATCTAGACTCTTTAAAACTGTTTTCAAGAATTTGCGGAGCAACATATTTTCCTCCTGATGTTTTAAACATTTCTTTTTTACGATCTGTAATTTTCAAGAAACCATCGGTATCAATTTCACCAATATCTCCTGTGTGAAAGTAACCGTCATTGTTAAGTACTTCTTTGGTTTTTTCTTCTTCTTTAAAATAACCAATCATTACATTTGAACCTTTACAAAGAATTTCTCCATCTTCAGCAATTTTTACTTCAACACCATCTAATATTTTTCCAACTGTTCCAACTCTAAAACCACCATTTCTCATGTCATTAACAGAAATAACAGGTGAGGTTTCAGTCAAACCATATCCTTCCATAACAGGAATGTTTGCTGCACAAAATACTTTTGAAAGACGCGTTTGTAATGCAGCACTTCCACAAACTAATAATTCTAATTCACCTCCAAGGCCTTCTTGCCATTTAGAAAAGATTATTTTACGTGCTATTTTTAGTTGGAACTCATACCAAAAACCGTTTTCTCCGTAAGGCTTATAATTCATACCTAAGTCTAAAGCCCAGAAAAATAATTTTTTCTTAATTCCAGTAAGAGCATCTCCTTTAGCATAAATTTTATCATAAACTTTTTCAAGTAAACGAGGTACTACAGACATTACATGAGGATGTACTTCTTTTAAATTATCACTAATTTTGTCAATACTTTCGGCAAAATATATTGATATACCATAATATTGGTATAAATAAGTAAGCATTCTTTCAAAAATATGACAGATTGGTAAGAAACTTAAAGCTCTTGTATCACCAGCACGAAGAGGAACTCTCGGAGCACTCATTAAAACATCCGAAACAATATTTTGATGACTTAGCATTACACCTTTTGGTCTTCCGGTTGTTCCAGAAGTATAGATTAAAGTAGCCAAATCAGTTGTAACAATAGCATCTTTTCTTGCTTCAACTTGGTCTTGATTATCTCTATTTTCACCTAAAGTTAAAATTTCTTTCCAGCTTTTACAGCCTTCTATATCATTATACGAGAAAACTTCTTTTAGTTTAGGAACATTTTTTTGAATAGCTTTTACTTTTTCATAGACTTCTATATCTGAAACAAAACAATAAATTGATTCTGAATGATTCAAAATATATTCATAATCCTCTGAACTTATTGTTGGATAAATAGGAACATTTTGAGCACCAGTTTGTAAAATTCCAACATCACAAATATGCCATTCTGTTCTATTTGAAGAAGAAATAATAGCAATTTTATCATTTACATTTACACCTAGCCGCAATAATGCTCTAGAAACAGCATTTGCTTTATCTAAGTATTCTTGGGTTGAAGTTTTTATCCATTCGTTACCATATTTTGTAACTAAAGAATCAGATAAATTATATTTTTCTAATTGATGATAAGGAAAGTCAAATAATCTTGTTATAGTATTCATATTTTTACATAATTAAGTGAATGCAAATTATGAAAATTTAATTAATTAACCAATTTTTTATGAATATGATAATTTGTTTATTTTATCTTATTGAAAACAAGAATATTATGCGTGCATACTAAAAAAAATCACCCTTTAAATTTGGTTTTTAAAGGGTGATTTTTGTATTATTTTTCTTCAATCCATTGTTTTGCATTTACAAAAGCTTCTAACCAAGGAGAAACTTTATCCTCTCTATCTTTTGGGTAATTTGCCCAATTCCATGGGAAAGTAGAGCGTTCTATATGTGGCATCATTACCAAGTGTCTTCCGGTTGTATCACACATCATAGCTGTGTTGAAATCTGAACCATTTGGATTGGCTGGATAACCTTCGTAAGCATATTTAGCTACAATATTGTATTGGTCTTCATTATTAGGTAGATTAAATTTTCCTTCTCCATGAGAAATCCAAACACCTAATTTGCTTCCAGCTAATGTTTTTAACATTATAGAATTGTTTTCTTGAATGGTAACTGATGTAAATCCACTTTCATGTTTATGTGAATCGTTATGCTTCATTTTTCCATGAAC
>JBLHNH010000086.1:0-11344 GCA_047622645.1 Flavobacterium sp. | reverse complement strand
TGGTTTATAGGTTAATTAGTTTGTGGTTGATAGTTGGTAGTGTTTTAAGATGAATTGTTACAAAGAATTTGCTAATTCATATTCTGGATAAGTTGCTTTTAAGTATTCTTCTGCTTTTGAGGGAATTTGAAATAAAATAATATATTCGAATAATATCAAACTAATAATTAATATACTTATAAATAATATTCCTAATTCTGTTTGAATAATCTTATCCGTATGCATTAAAAATTGAATGGGTAAATAAAACATCCCCGCAAATGAACCATAGTTAAAAATTATTTCTTTGAACAACCATTTTTTGCCAGTTATTTTATTATGTTTTTTATTCTTGATTTTCCTGAAAATAATTATCCCTAAAAATGAAAAAACACAAAAACTGAATGAAATTAATAAAATTTCACTTTGATAAAAGTTTAAGTTTAATACATAAAACAACAATGCAATAAATGTAAGTGAAGCAAATATTTTTGGAATCGTAAAAAATTCTTTAAAATGTTTCCACACAATTTTATTATACTTTTTGTTTAAAGAAGCTTGTCTTTTTTCCACGACATCCATAAAGCCAAAAACGCCAAATTTCTTGAATTCAATTTGCAAAGCATCTTCAAAAGATAGTTTTGGTTTTTTTTGCCATTGTTCTTCTATTGCGTTGGCTAAATGATCTACTAATTCGGTTTGTAAATCATACCATTCTACATAATGTTGTCGTGTGAATTGGTATAATTGGTCTATTTGTATTTGTGTTAATTTCATTATGTTAAAAACATTTTTTGTGATTTATTAAACCTAACAACCGTTTTAATGTAAAAAATAAAAAAAGAAATACTTAGAAATATAACCAAGCCAACTGTGTATATATTTCCATGAAATTTACCAAAAAAATTAGCTCCAAAACCATTTAAAAATAAGTTAATAAGATATAGTATGTTTAATATTAAGCCACATTTTTCTAGAACAAAATACCTTTTTCTAGCATTTAAAAAATATAAACTAGTACTCATTAGAAAATATAAAAATATTAAAAACCAAAAAATAGAATTCAATTGGTTACTATTGTCTCTAAAAAAATAACAAAGTAAAATAGTAAATAAGCCAACTAATAAATTATAATTCTTTTTTAAAGATTTTATAAATGGAATAACAGCCTTTAATGAAAATGTATTGTTGTCTTTTAAAAGTTGTTTTTTATGAACAGGCATATAAATCTTAAAAGCATCATAAAAACCAATATTATTAGTTTCCATTTCGTTTTCTATACCACTTATTGCATGATCAAGTATTTCCATTCGGATATCAAAATAAATGACATCATTTCTTTTTAGATAATTATCTATAAATTGTATGTTTTCTTTAGTGATTTTCATCTAAACAAAAATTTGAGTTTGTAATTCTTCTATTGTTTTTTTTCTGATTTCTACATATACTAACAACGATATAAATGAAAAAGCAAATACTAAAGTCATAAATAAACGCATCAAAACATGATTAAAATCGATAGACTCTTTTCCAAAAATTGTATAAACTTGAGTGATTTGTGTGCCTAAAAAAGCACCATAATACATGCTGTTAAGCGTTTGTGTTTTTAATATATGTAATTTATTAATCTTTCTATATTTCCAAGAATAAACAATTTGAGAAATAGCAATAAAGCCAATAATTACAACGGAAAGCATGTTTGCTTTCGCAGGATTTTCAAAAAAAGATAAAAAAACATAGTACAGGACAAAAACACAAATTGTTAATAGCATTTTTGGAAACGTAAAGTATTCTTTAATTCTCTTAAAGTTTTCTCTTGAAGCTTGTTTTTGAGCCATTTTTTGTTTTTCTTCCATCATTACTCTAAACCCTTTTTTTCCAAAACCTTCAACTTTTGCTTTTAAAACAGCTGCTTCAAAAGAAATAGCGTTGTCTTGTTCTAAAATAGCTTCCACACTCAATATCATGTGATCTAGTATTTCCATGTAGATTTCGTAGTATTTTATATCGTTTTTTTTGATATAGTTTTCTATGTAAATGATTTGCTCTTTTGATAATTTCATGAAATCTGATGTTTTTTAATAAAATTTCTGTGTAAATAATAGTTTTTCAACATATGTGCAAATTGAAAAAATAAGATAAGAACATAAAAAAATTGCAACTGAACTACTTCTTCATCTAATAAAAGCACAAAAAAACCTATCGGAATTATTGATGCAGAACGATTAATAAAAAAACTAAATGTTGTTGATTGTTTTTTTATGTTAATCATAATAATTATAGTTACAATTAAAGTTAATAACAAAAAACATACTAATTCAATTTCAGCTGAAAAAGACTGCAAAACTTCATTTAATTCCTTTTGGAAATATGCAAAAAAAGAAAGTCCTATTAACATAAATACAAAAGTATAAATACTTGCTATTTTCATGTTTAATAGCATTTTATCTAAAACAATTTTTGGGTATGTAATTGCAATTCCAGTCCAAAAACTTCTGCTGTCATTAAATTGATATTGCCATGTTTTAATAACAACACTAAAAGCGTCATCAAAACTAATGTTTTCATTTTCTATTTTATTTTCTATTTCACTAGCAATATGATCAACCATTTCTAATTTTACATCTAAATATTTAATGCCTTTTTTTACTAAATAAGCATCAATATAATATATTTGAACTTTTGATAAATTCATCTTAATAACTTAGTTTAGGATTAACAATAGTTTGCATGTTCTTAATAAATTCTTCTAACTCAGATAAACGATTAACCGTTTCTTTTGTGCCTTTTTCGGTTAATTTATAATATTTTCTTAAACGATTATCTACTTTTTCAACTTCAACATCTAATAAATCTTCAGCTTCTAATTTATGTAATGCTGGATACAAAGCTCCTTCGGTAATATTTAATTCTCCTTTTGTTATTTCCTTTACTCTTTGGGTAATTTCATAACCATACATTCTGCCGTTTTCTTCTAACAACTTCATTATTATGGTGTTTAAACTTCCTTTATATAATTGTGAATTTTTCATGGTCTTGACATTTTATAGCACAAACATACATAATATTCTTATACATTAGAATCTTATGTATGTAAAATTTCAAATTCTTTTTTCTTTTATCTGTTTTCTATATTCTTTAGAAGTAGTATTTTTGTAAAAAGAAAATCAATCATGTCAGCATTCTATAAACTAGCTATAAAAGAAATTAAGAAAGAAACTCCAAACGCTGTTTCTATTTTATTTAACGTTCCAGAAGAATTAAAAAACAACTATCAATTTATTGCGGGTCAATATGTTACTCTAAAACTAAAATTAGACGGTCAAGAAATTCGTAGAGCTTATTCTATTTGTAGTAGCCCTAAAAGTGGTGAACTTCGCATAGCTGTTAAGGCTGTTAAAAATGGTTTCTTTTCAAAGTTTGCTAACGAAAGTTTGACTGTTGGTGGCTTGTTAGAAGTTGGCACTCCTGAAGGAAAATTTATATTCGAACCAAAATTTGACAAACAAAAAAACTATGCTGCATTTGTCGCTGGAAGTGGAATTACTCCAGTTATGTCAATACTTCAAACCGTTTTAGAAGAAGAACCTAAAAGTACTTTTGTGCTAGTTTATGGAAACAAAAACGAGGAAGAAACTATTTTTCACCAACAATTACATGATTTACATTTAAAATATGTTGGTAGATTATTTGTTCATTATGTTTATAGCAAAATAAATGTTGATGGTGAAATTTTTGGTAGAATTGACAAATCTGCTATGAATTTTGTTTTAAAGAATAAACACTCACAAAAAGTGTTTTCTAAATTTTATTTATGTGGTCCAGAAGACATGATTAATTTAGTTTCTGATACTTTAAAAGAAAATAATATTGTTGAAAAAGATATAAAATTCGAATTATTTTCAACGCCAACCACTGAGAATGATGCTGTAATTTCGCATGAAGGTCATACTAAAATTACCGTTTTAGTTGATGGTGAAGAAGCAACTTTTGAAATGAGTCAGAAACAAACATTGTTAGAAGCTGCTTTAAAACAAGGTTTAGATGCTCCTTATTCTTGTCAAGGTGGAATTTGTAGCAGCTGTATCGCAAAAGTAACAAAAGGTTCTGCTGAAATGAAGAAAAACACCATTTTAACAGACAAGGAAATTGCAGATGGTTTAATTTTAACTTGTCAAGCTCATCCTACTTCTGAAGAAATTTTTGTGGATTATGATGATGTTTAAAAACTTGTTGAAAGTGTTCCGTTAAAAAAAATAACACTAAGTAGTTTTCATTTTCTTAGTCCAATACATTATAAAAAGCGTTCCAATTAATGTCGGTAAAATCCAATAGATTAAGCCTTCAAAACGTAATCCTGCAACTAAAAAGGCAGTTATAGATGCAATATATGCACCTGACATTTTTCCTATATGAAATGGTAATATTTTAGTTTTGTCGATGTTTTTGTAAAATTTGAAATCTCTTATTGAAATCAATAACGCAGTTATTCCAAAAAACAGATATAAGATTCCACCAGAATTATTTCTTAAAAGAAAGTAAGTTCCAAAAGTCAACATAGATAAAGAAGCTACAAACATGATGGTTGAAATCAATTTATCTGTAAAATTAGCTTCTTTTTTCTTTTTGAATAATAGTACTCTATTTCCTGAAATCACTAAGTAAATCGTAAAAATTCCGATTAAGAATAGAAAGTTATTTTCGTGATTAGGCAACCAACAAATTGGCAAAGAAATTAAAGAACTAATTACCATTCCATAAGAAAATACTTTTCCTGATTTTTTGTGATTTGGACTTCCTTTTACAAATAAAACACTCGCTAAACCTGATAAAAGAGCAATTCCCCCAAAAAAAGCATGAATATAAATGAAGATTTTAATGACTTGTTCCATGATGTTGTATTTTTATAGAACAAACCTAAAGAAATTAGAATGCTAGAAATAATTTAAAAGATTGAACTGTTGAAATAGGTTGATGAATTGTTATTTGCAAACTAGTTCTGAATTTTTGATACAATTTCTTCAACAGTAATCGTTCTCATTACATCTTCATAACCTGGAATAATTTTATTTCCATAAACAGAAGTTGGCAATAAAGGATATTTTGTTCTATCCGAAACTAAACAGTTTTCCATTGGTTGATTAAACGGTTTAAAACCAGCAAAAGGATGTGTTGCTCCCCAAAGTGTAATGACTTTAACACCAAGCATTGCAGCAACATGAGAGTTTCCAGAATCCATAGAAAGCATTACTTCTAAATTTGAAATTAGTTGTAATTCTTCAGAAAAAGATAACTTTCCAGCCACAACAATTACATTTTTATAATTATTTTGTAATTGATTTAATTTTTGGATTTCTTCTTTTCCACCACCAAATAACAAGACTTTTTGATTTGGATTTTTGGTTAATTCATCAATCACTTGTTGCATTAAGTCTAAAGGATAGACTTTACTTTCGTATTGGGCGAAAGGTGCAATTCCGATTAATTTCATTCCTGAAGTTTCTCCAATTTTAGTCAAAATTTCATTTGATAAAACAGCTTTTTTAGGAAAAATTGGATTTAACATATCAATTTGAAAACCTAATTTATTGAATGTTTCAACATGTCTTTTAAACATTGTTTTTGTTGGTTCAAAAATTTTGTTTTCTGCTCGAGTTAATGCTTTTTTATCAGCACGACCTTTATCGGTTGCAGCCACTTTTTTTCCGTTTAAAGCGAATAAACTTCTAATAATTTTTGAACGTAAAACATTATGTAAATCAGCTACATGAGTAATTCCAAATTTCTTCAAATCTAAAAATAAACGAAGTAATCCCAAAAAACCTTTATGTCTTTTCTTTAAGTCAACTCCAAAAAAAGAAACATACGGAATAGTATCAAAAAAAGGTTTAAAAAAAGGTCTTGAAACAACCGTAATTTTTACATCAGGATTTTGAATAGAAAAGGCTCTCAACACTGGAACTGTCATTGCGACATCGCCCATAGCTGAGAGCCTTATTACTAATATGTGTTTTATTTTTGGCATTTAAAAAAATGCTTATTTCTTATTCTGATATAAAACTGGGTTTAATTCATCATCATTGTACATTTTCATTTGTTTGTACACTTTCATGAATTTATCACCATTTTCATAGTCAACGATTAATTGGTCAATCGAACTAAACATGTCGCTTTTTTGATCTAAAAGAATATTTAATTTATCTTGACATTTTGTTCTATGTTCCGCTGAAGCTTCAGTTCTTGTAGCTTCTTCGTTCATGTGGTAAATTTTTAAAGCTAAAATTGACAAACGATCCATTGCCCAAGCAGGACTTTCAGTATTTATCTTTGCATCAGATTTTACTTTAACTTCACTATATTTTTGAAGAAAATAACTGTCAATATATTCAACCATATCTGTACGAACTTGATTTGATGCGTCAATCTTTCTTTTTAAAGTAAGTGCTGCAACAGGATCAATTTGTGGATCACGAATAATATCTTCGTAATGCCATTGAACTGTATCAACCCAGTTTTTCGCATACAATAGATGCTCTATTTGGTCTTTTGGATAAGGGTTATTAATTGGTTGATCTACACTATCATTTACATGATAATCATTGATACTTTTTTCAAAAATGGTAAATGCAAATTTCGCAAACATAATTATATGGTGTTAATTTGTACAAAAATAGAGAATTTTTATACTTTTAACCTGAAAATTTAAATAATATTCCAATGCACATTCATTATATCTCCAAAGAAAACAGTATTCTAAATCATTTTTTAACACAATTAAGAGATGTCAATATTCAAAAAGACAGCATGCGTTTTAGAAAAAACATAGAACGAATTGGCGAAATCATGGCTTATGAATTAAGTAAAACACTTGAATATAAAGACATTAAAGTACAAACCCCTTTAGGTATAAAAGAAACTACAACTGTTGCAGACAATGTGGTTTTATGTTCTATTTTAAGAGCTGGCTTAGCTTTGCATCAGGGATTTATGAACTTTTTTGATGATGCAGAAAACGGATTTGTTTCTGCTTACAGACATCATTATAACAACGATGATGATTTCGAAATATTAGTTGAATATCAAGCAGCACCTTCCTTTCAGAATAAAAATTTAATTTTGATTGATCCAATGTTAGCAACTGGTCAATCGATTGTTGCTGTTTTAAATAAATTGCATTTAGAACAAAAACCAAAAGAAATACATATTGCAGTTGTTATAGCTGCCCCTGAAGGAATTGCTTATTTAGAAGAAAATCTTCCTAAAAATTGTCATTTATGGGTTGCTGCTTGTGATGAAAAACTAAACGAGAAAAACTATATTGTTCCTGGTTTAGGTGACGCTGGTGACTTGGCTTATGGAAGTAAATTATAATTGAAATAAAAACAAGGTAATTGAAACGAAAACTAATAAATAAAGTGTTATTTCTTTCATCCAATTGGTTTTGATATTTTCAATAAAATTACCTCCTAAAATAGATAAAGGTGCTAAACTAAATATTAAATAACTATTGTTTTTATGATTGGATAAAACATAGATTAAAACACCTAATAAGAAAGCAAACAGTATTTTTTTATAAGTTGCTTGTTGATTTAAAGGCTTATTCTGTACCTCGGTAATTTGAGTAGAAAAGAGAAATAATGCTACTGAGCTAAATACTGCTAGGGCTATATTTTGATAAATGTTTTCAAAATAACTAAAATTAAAACTTGTATTAATATCATTATAAATATCAGTTATTAAATTATTGTCTAAGATTAAATCTAATAAAACACTGAAAATTGCAACTGAAAATAAAGCTAATATGGGAATAATCCAATTTTTATAATTTCCAGAAACGTGAAAAATAATAGAAATGAAAACTAAAATTATAAATGAAATACACCAAAAATGAAATAAAGTAGCAACAAATATCCAAAAAGAAGCATCAAATATTTTTTCTTTGGTGTTTGTTAAATTTTGCAAGGCAATTAACCTTCTCAATGCTAATAACAGTAAAAAATTAGCAATTATTACGTTTGGGGTTTTAAAAATTAAAGGGAAAAGAAATAAAAAAATTGAGAACAGAAGAATAGTATAATTGTTCGATTTAGTTAAGTTATTTTTTAATGTTAAAAAATTAAGCAGAAAATAAGACGCAAATAAAAGCAGAAACAAACCTATCTTTTGTGTTATCGCCCAGCCATCATTTGTCCAACTTGTTTCCTTAAATTGGTACAAACCATATAAGAATAAAGATATTATTCCTAATATTAAATAATTTATTGGTCTAGTTTTACTAAAAATACTTGCTATCATAAAGATATTTATTACTTTTGTGGTGTAAATATAACACTATTAAAAAAATGAAAGCATTTTTTGAAGGATTCGCATCACTTTTTGTTGATTTTTTATTCAAACCTTTTGACTTGTTAAGAGAGTTAGAATTAACAAATTGGTGGGCAGCAAATATTTTAAATTGGATATTTATTATAATTTGTATAGTTGCTATGGTCTATTGGACTAGAAAATTAAACATCTTCAAGAACAATGGTGAAGATGATGATGATACAACAGCACATTCGTTTTTAGGTTAAATCGAAACCTATATCTTTTCGATAATTCATCTTATCAAAATGTAATTTATTTATGTTTTGATAAGATTTTTTTATGGCTTCATCAAAAGAATTTCCGTACGATGTTACCGCTAAAACTCTTCCTCCATTTGAAACTACTTTACCGTTTTCGAGTTTAGTTCCGGCATGAAACACTAATGAATCTTTGATAGTGTCTAAACCCGTAATTTCTTTCCCTTTTTCATAAGCCTCAGGATAACCACCAGAAACTACCATTATTGTTGTAGCACTTCTTTCGTCAATTTCTAAAGTAATTTTATCTAATTCTTGTTTAGCAATTGCATCAAAAATTTCGACCAAATCACTTTTTAACCTTGGCATAACCACTTCTGTTTCAGGATCACCCATTCTTACATTATATTCAATAACTATAGGCTCTCCTTTAACATTGATTAGTCCAATAAATACAAAACCTTTGTAATCAATGTTGTCATTTTGGAACCCTTGAATAGTTGGTTTTACTATTCTATTTTCAATTTTTTCTAATAAAACTGAATCTGCAAATGGAACTGGAGAAACTGCTCCCATTCCACCTGTATTTAGTCCTGTATCACCTTCACCTATTCGTTTATAATCTTTTGCTGTTGGAAGAATTTTATAATTTTTTCCATCCGTTAACACGAAGCAACTTAATTCAATTCCGTCTAAAAACTCTTCTATAACTACTTTTGAACTTGCGTTTCCAAATTTTGCATCAACTAACATACTTCTTAATTCAGCTTTAGCTTCATCTAAATCATTTAGGATTAAAACTCCTTTTCCTGCTGCTAAACCATCTGCTTTTAAAACGTAAGGTGCTTCCAAAGTTTCCAAGAACTTACAACCCTTTTCTACTGTTTCTACTGTAAAGCTTTCATATTTAGCTGTTGGAATGTTGTTTTTTACTAAGAATTCTTTGGCAAACTCTTTACTTCCTTCTAATTGAGCTCCAAGTTTTGATGGACCAATTACTGGAATATGATTTAATTCAGAATCATTTTTAAAGAAATCATAAATACCGTTTACTAAAGGATCTTCAGGACCAACGACAACCATATTGATTTTGTTCTGAAGAACTGTATTTTTAACAGTTTCAAAATCATTTGGGTCTAATTCGATATTGGTAGCAATTTGACTTGTTCCTGCGTTTCCTGGAGCCACATATAAATTTTGACATTTATTGCTTTGTAACATTTTCCAAGCTAAAGCATGTTCTCTTCCTCCTGAACCTAATAGTAAAATATTCATTTTTGTTGTGTTGTTGTTTGATTTGGCAAAAATATTACTAATATTACAGAATATTTCAATTGTTATGAATTTTTATAATTTTTTTTTAACTAAAATAATTTTGCCTCTTGGTGAAAGAATACTAGGAAGTGATTATCAAAAAAATCTAAAAACTTGGCGTTACTATGATTCTTTATCTTCTGAAGAATTAAAAAATATACAAAATGAAAATTTAGAAAAAACATTAAAATACACAATTAAAACAGTACCTTTTTACTCAAGCTTAAAGTATGATGAATCTAAATCTGCTATACAAAATCTAGATTCATTTCCTATATTAACAAAAAACCTTTTGCGAAAAGAGAGAGAAAATTTAGTGTCACAAGAATTTAAAGTTGATGAATTACAAAAAAACTACAGCAGTGGAAGTAGTGGAATTCAATCATATAGTTATAGTGTTAAAAACAATAAATTTCTTTTACAAGCCATTCAAGGTCATTGGTATGAATGGTCTAATTATAAAATTGGAGATTCTATTTTACAATTTGGAATTTCACCAAACAGAGTGTTTCCTAAAAACATAAAAGATATTTTATACAAAACGTTATATCAAAATGCTTTTTCTATAAGTGAAAAAGATTTTGAAGCGATTTATTATAAATTAAAAAAGAGAAAAATTAAATTCATTATTGGCTATCCTTCAGCAATAAATGAGTTTTCAAAATATCTTATTAAAAATAATTATACCCATCAAATTGAAGGTGTTATTTCACTAGGTGATAAATTATTTGGTCATTTTGAAAAAAATTTTAACATCTGTTTTAAAAATCCTAAAATTATAGATACTTATGGCTGTGCTGAAGGGTTAATGATGGGTTGTAGGGATGATTTGCCTTTTTACTACATTATGTCTCCTCATGTTTATATAGAAGTTGTTGATAACAATAACAAACCTGTAAAAGATGGTCTTTTGGGTAATATTCTTGTTACTTGTTTTACAAATAAAGCTCAACCATTTATACGATATAGATTAGGTGATTTAGGTGCTATATTGCCAATTGAAAAATATCCTAAAGAAAGAAAATTTAATTATCAATTGATTGAAAAAATTGTTGGAAGAGAAACCGACATTGTAAAAACACCAAATGGAAAATCTTTGATAGTACATAGTTTTACAGGGATTTTTGAATTCTATCCAGAAATAAAACAATATAAAATTATTCAGAAAAATTTAAACTCAATAGAAATTGAATATATAATTGATGCTTATTTTGAATTTGATGCTTCTATTTTAGAAAAAATTAAATCTCAAATTGATGCAATAACTGATAAGTCTTTAGATATAAATTTTATTAAAGTTGAAAAAATAGCTTCAACGCCATCAGGAAAACCACAAATTATTGAATCGTTAGTTTAAATATTAATTTCTATATTTCATAAAACCACGATACATCCAATGTAGCATGTAGTATATAGATTGAAAAATATTTAAATTTTCAACTTCTCTATAAAATTGCCATTGGTACTTCAATAAATTAGATTTTTTT